>NC_019567.1:306814-613629 GCF_000317895.1 Bdellovibrio bacteriovorus str. Tiberius | reverse complement strand
ATTGGATGGCAACCGCACTCACCTGGGGTTGATTCGCCTGACTGGCGAAAAGAATCCCCCGTCGGAATTGCTTTTCTCGCCACCGATGCAGCAGCGAGTGTCCTATCCGACCTTCCTGAATGAAGACACGATTGTATTTTCACTGCGCAGCGAAGACGGCCGCGAAAATCTGCACCGCTATTCCATCTCCTCCAAAACTTCCGAAGCCGTGCTGACGGATTATCCCAACGCCCGCTTTGCGCGAAAAACGGGGGAAGGCGTGATCTTTGCCTCGACTAAAAACGGCGTGCCGAATCTTTATTTGTCAGACGTGGAATTTAAAAACGTCCGCCCGATTTCTCACACGCTGACGGCTCTGTTCACCGCAGACATGGATCCTTTGAATAAAGAAATCTTCGCCACCGAGATGACCTCCCAGGGTTTGCGAGTTTCAGCGATCAAGCCCGATGAATGGCAAAAGACACCGAACACTCTGCCTCAGGTCAGTTCTTTGATGGGCGATCGTTACGCCAAAGCCGAACGCAATCCCCAGGCTGAAGAAGAAGCCAGGAATGCCGTGAAAGCTTCCGAGCTTGATGACTATTCTCCGTATGGCTATCTGCTACCGCGGTATTGGATGCCGTTCATTTCAGGGTCTTCCAGCGAAACCGGTCTGGTAATCGAAGCGCAGACCTCGGGCTTTGATCCACTAAAAAAACACATGTATGAAATTGCCGCTTCCTGGGACACCGGGATCAACAAAGGCAGCATTCTGGGAAGCTACATCAACCAGACAACCCCGTGGCCGTTTGCAGTTTTAAGTTACAAACGCAGCTACTATCTGGGAACCGTGTCGAACGAGATTGAAGACTTTGGCGCACAACTGTCCGTGCTTCCTGACACCCACTGGGCTTCGATTTATTCCAACCTGCAAGTGGGCTGGCAGTATCTGGAAAGATCCACCCTGACAACCGAAGTGAAACGCACGGGGCCTTATGCTTATTTAAGTTACGCGAATTATTCCCAGTCCGGCGCCCAGATTTCCCCTGAATCCGGGGGCGGAGCGTACTTGGGGGCTTACAATTATATCGCGCAGGAAGGTTATCTGAACCACTCGCAGTTCCTGGCTGGTGGTGAAATCTATCTTTCCCGCTTCTTGCCGAAACACCATGCGATCATGCTAAGACTGAATGGCGTGTATACTCCGGAAAAGGTGTCACCGATTTACGGTGTCTCCACCGAATCCATGGTCTTTATCCCGAACAGCCCGTTGCCTCAGTATATTTTGCGTGGCTACAAACGGGGGCAACTGTTTGGCCGAAATCTGGTGACCGTCAATGCCGAATACCGCCTGCCGCTGAAGGATCTTTACCGTGGTTCAGGCACTGATGCCCTGTTCTTCCGCCGCCTTTCTGCGGCGGTGGTGGGTGATGCCGCTGCTGCCGACGGCCGTTTCGTGAACGACGTGGACCTGGTGTATGAAGTCACCAGCATGAACAAGCCTTATTACAGCGCCGGAGTCGAAGCCAAACTGGAAACCACTTTGGGTTACGTGATCCCGGTGAATGTGGTCCTTGGTTACTATGTCGCTTTCCAAGCGCCGAAGGGTGCCGAGGGTGTTCTGGCGACCGCATTGCAAATAACGGGGTTCTAGACCCTGTTATTGCGGCGAGCCAAACCGCTCCATCTTGACAAAGACACAGCCCCTCGAAATTATTGAGAATATCGACAACTAGCGGCGAGGATGCTGCGCTGTCAATTTTGGGGGGATTCATGGAGAAAATCAGCTGGATTAAAGAACTTGTGAAAGCTGAACAACAGATGGAAGAGTCCGGTCTTGTGGACATGAGTTTCGGCTTTGACGCCGATAAAATTCTGATCAACGAGACGATTCAGTTCCTGCTGGCTATGAAAACTGAGTTCGTGGATGCATCCACATCCTTCAACGAACTGAAACCATCAGCTTTGGGTCGCATCAAAATCTACGGGATTGCAAAAACCCACGCTGACTTCATGCTTTTCCGTAACGGCTTCAAGATGATCTTCTCTTTGAAAGCTCCGGGCCAGATCAGCATTCGTTTTAACTTTATCGGAACCAACTACATCCCTACTCCGGGCGCGGAAGCTTCTCAATCCGCAACCAACGTGATGGACGAACACATCATCGAGGCCAAGTGGGGCGCCTTCGGCGAAGTCATCTGGACATACCAGAACCAGCCGGCAAAGCTGGAATACATGGTTCGCCACTATCTGACTCTCTTCATCAAAGAGAGCTCCAAATAAGAAAGGCCCCGGAAGGGGCCTTTTGCTTTTTTTGCCTTAGCGGGACAGTTCCGCTACAGCATCTTGAATGAATGTCTGGTGAGCATCCACGCGAGTGAATACCGAGAACAGCATGCACTTCGGCGTCAACAGACCCGGCAAAGAGTCCCCGCGACTTGCCACGCCCCACACATGCAGGCGGCCGTTGATTTCAAGGTACGCCGGACCACCGGAATCACCACTGCAGATACCTTTGCGCAGGGACTGACCCAGCATCACTTCAGTTCTGGAAAAGTTAATATCGTCGATAGACAACTTTGTCGTGCGCAGAGTGCCCGCGCCTTTGCTCATCACAATTGTCCAGTTCAAGCCATAGCCGGCAACGATTGTTTTTACGTCGTTGTTCAGGTGACCTTGTTCAAACAAGATTGGCGCCACCGTGTAACCCGCCGGGGCTTCGCCTTCAAAGCGCAGAACCGCGATGTCGTTGGTGTCTTTGGTTTGAACCGCACCCGTGTAACCGTCATGCACAACCTGACCGGTCACGCGGCGGATTTGCTCTTTGCTGGCTTTCTTCATTTCTGAAGTAAAGTAGATCGCCAGGTCTTTGGCGTTAGGATCCACGCAGTGAGCCGCTGTCAGAACCAGATTTTTTGCAATCAAAGTTCCAGAGCAGATGTAACCGATTTTGGATTCATAGATGCCCACGGTGCTGCGACCGATGCTGCTGGTGGTTTCAACCTTGTCACCACCGACGATAGCTGCGTTATCCGCTACGGTCAGATTCGGGGAATTCTGTGGCGCACAGGCCGCCATCAGGAAAAGGGAAGAAACCAATAGTAATGCTTTGTTCATAAAGCCTCCGTTTGTATGGGCGGAGGTTTATTACACAGGGACTGGATACTCCAGCGTATTGGTTGACACTTTTGTGGGGTTTTTGTCTGAAAGGGCGGATTTACCTAATTACACAACCCGCTGAAACTTGGGGCTGGAGGGTGAAAACACCTGAAATCTCAGGGGATTGATACTGAGGACCTGCAAAGATATAGGGTCGTTCTTTTTAAAACCGCTACCCGTGTGATTAAAGATAAGAAGCAGCTCGCCTTGAAAGTTACACAGCAGTTCGGTGGGGGAAGTGACCTCTTCCACCTGGGCGTGCAGGATCTGGCCTTTCTCCAAAGATTTAAGAAAGGCCCGGGATGCCATTTAGTCCAAGTCCTTCGCCAGATCAATACGACGGAACTGAACCGGACGGATCTCTGGCTCGCCGATGTGCAGGACCGGTCTTTTCTTTTCCACCTGGGCCGCGGTTGGCGCAGCCGGCGTCGGCTTCTCGCTTAGGAAATTTTGCGCGATATTCTGGGTCACGTTGAACAAAGCAGATACGTTGTTTGCGGTCTGCTGAGCGGCGGCTTCTTCAGCCTTCACTTCATTGCAGGCGGCTTTAAAGGCATCACCCAATTTTTTCAAAGCTTCCTGGTCGGTTTTTGGAACCTCGAAAGCGGTGCTGATTTCAATCGGGATTTCTCTTTGCAGCGGAGTCATGAAGCTGATGTTGTCCACGTCGCTCAAGTCGGATTGAGCGGATTCTTCGATCTCTTCGTTTGCCCATTCTGGCAGACTGTCTTCACAGAACATCAACTGATCGCGATTCACTTTGGCGATGAATTCAATTTCACCGCGGGACAAGTCCACTTCACGGGCGATTTCATCCACGCTGGAACCCTGATGGGCCATGCGCGCGGCCTTTACGTATTTAACTGTGTTCTGGCGTTCAATGATTTCCGTGTGAGGAATACGATCCTGGAAGATCTTGGCCACTTCCATGCTCTTTTGCATGTTCTGGTCGATCTTGCCGATTTGTTTGTCGGCAGCCTGAATCTTGGCCTGAATGTCTTTTACTTTTTGTTCCAGCAGCGCGGTCAGCTGGTTGACTTGAGTTTCCGTGCGGTCGGAAAGGTCTTCCAAAACGGCGATCTTGGATTGCAGCAACTGCAAACCTTTGCTCAGTCTTGGATCGTCTTTAGGAGGTCGGTTCAAGCGCACCCACAAACCCACAACGCCCGCCAACAAAATCAAATTCACAAGTACTTGAAGCAAGACCCAAAAGCTCACCCATGGCCTCCCCGGCTATTCTGTTATTTATTTTAGACTGGCTAAGGTCCGTCTCACAATGAGACCAAAGTCCTAAATGTATCAAAGCAGGACCTAGACCCTAACTCGCTTTGGGACACAAAAATCAGTGTGTTATTATGCAACAAAGGGGAGTGTGGATTATGTCGTTGAAAAAATGGCAAGGGGTGCGTTGGGCCTCTGTGTTGCTGGTGTTGGCTTTGAGTGCCTGTGGACCTGTAAAATTTTCTGCCCCTTCCAACGACGATGTCGGTACGGATGGAAAAACTCCCGATCCGGTTCCAACTCCAGGAACCACTCTTCGCGATGTTCACTACAACAACACCGTTCAAGCCTCTGACAACAAGCTTGATATCATTCTGGTGATCGACGACTCCAACTCCATGCTTCCGGACAACCGCAAACTGGCGGCGAACCTTTCATCTTTTATCACTAAGCTGCAAAACTCCAATATCGACTGGCAGATGTGTGCCACCGTCACCCGCGCCCTTCCGGTGACTGACACCACAAATGCCTGGGGTGCTTCCATCTACTGGCAGAAAAACGCCACCGCCTCCACTTCCCTGGGCATGGTGCTTAAAAAATCCAGCAACGTGGATCTGAGTGCCGTATTCGCCCACACTATTGAATATATTGGTGCCGGCTATAAAAACTCGGATGACGAGCGCGCGATCAAAGCCGCTTATCACCACGTTTATAACGGTGACTATCACTACAATCCCAACAACGGCTGCTATCGTGCGGATGCCGGTATCGCTTATATCATTATCTCTGACGAAGACGAGCGCAGCATCGGTGGCGATGCTTCCCAGCAGGTTTATGCGGGTGAATTGAAAGCCCTTGAAAACGAAGACAAGCCACAAGTGTTTGTCGACTATGTTCGCTCTACTTTCGGGGCTACTCAACGTTTCACGGTGAATTCCATCATCGTAAAGCCGGGTGATTCTTCCTGTAAGGCGTCCCAGGACGCTGGCGGCGCAAAAAGCCATTACGGCTTTAAGTACGCGGAACTGTCTCAGCTGACTGGTGGTGGCGTCGGCAGTATCTGTGACAGCGACTATTCCATGAACTTGAATTTGTTCATTGATAAGATCAAAGACTCTTTAAGCTCTGTGCCTTTAGAGTGTACTCCGGTAGGTACGGTGAACGTGACCATCACACCAAGCATTGGGACGGTTGAATCCCGCGTGGAAGGCCAAAGCATCGTCTTTAGCACAGCCGTTCCAGCAGGCCGCACTGTCGACATTACTTACCAGTGTGCCGATGACAGCCGCAGCCCAAGCTCTGTCGGCGGCAAAGTGACCCCGCTGAAAGAAGAAGGCTTCTTCAGCCGAATGCTGAGCTTCTTCAGAAATCTGTTCTAACCGGAATAATAAATGAAAATAAAAAAGGCCTTGAGTGATCAAGGCCTTTTGCTTTTTTACACAAGCTGACTGACAAGATCCTTCATGCGGGCTACCCCCCGCTTCATGGTCTCTTCTGAAACCGCAAAGCTTAAACGCATGAACCCTTCGGTTCCGCATTCAGCCCCAGGCACGGTCGCCACAAAGAATTTTTCCAGCAGCACATCACAGAAATCTTTTGAGGTTCTGATCACGCGGTCTTGATAGGACTTCCCGAGATGTGCACGGATGTCGACCCAGAAATAGAAAGCCCCTTGCGGTTCGGCGGTTTTAAAACCCGGCACTGTTTCAAGCTCTTTCAAACCTGAATTCTTGCGGGCCACAAGCTTAGCCACCACGTCCTTGATATCCGCTTCCGAGGTCTTAATCGCCGAAAGCAGCGCATGCTGGGAAATACTGGAAGGTGAACCCGTGCTTTGGCTTTGATAGTCCGCCATTGCCGTGATCAGGCGCTCTGGGCCCGAAGCCCAGCCAATGCGCCAGCCGGTCATGGAATAGGCCTTGGATCCGCCATTCACCAGCACTGTGCGATCCTTCAGATCCGGCGCGACGGTTAGAATGTGCGGAGCGACCGTGCTGCCATCAAAGACCAGGCGGTTGTAAATGTCGTCAGAAATAATCACCACTTGCGGGTGTTTGCGCAGAACTTCGGCCAGGGCTTTTAGTTCATCCGCCGAGTACTGCAAACCCGTCGGGTTGCTGGGTGAACAGAACAAGAAGCCTTTGGTTTTGGCATTGATCGCCGCTTCCAATTTTTCAGGCGTGATTTTGAAGTTTTCCATTTCGCCGCATTCAACGATGTGAGGCACACCGTCCGCCAGCTCCACCATCGCGGGATAGCTGACCCAGTACGGAGTCGCAATCACGACCTCATCCCCTGGCGAGCAGATCATCTGCAGCACTGAAAAGATGATGTACTTCGCACCGGAAGCCACGGTGATTTCTTTCGGGGAATATTCAAACCCCAGTTCAGATTTCAACTTTTCAGAAATGGATTTTCTAAGCTCCACCGTGCCATTGGCCGGAGTGTACTTGGTAATGCCTTTTTGGATGGCCTCAATGCCAGCGTCGGAAGCGCCCTTGAAAGTGGGCCAATCCGGCTCTCCAACGGTCAGGGAGATCACATCGTGCCCCTGGGCAGCCAGCTCTTTGGCCTTTGCTACCAGAAACAGGGTCGGAGAAGGCTTCAGATTTTGCGCTCGTTTGGAAAGCTGAATCAAGATTCGCTCCTTACTTTCTGATTTTTTTCTCCATCGCTTCGACCACGACGTCCGGCACCAGGCCTTTCAAGGCGCCACCGTTGATGGCCACCTCTTTCACCCCGCGCGAAGAAATATAATAGAACTCGGGGCTGGCAAAGACCAAAAGGGTTTCAAAGTCCGGCGCCAACTTGCGATTCATGTTCGCCATGGTCATCTCGTACTCGAAATCCGACACCGCACGCAAGCCCCGCACGATCACCTGGGCTTTGGCTTTTTTCATGTACTCCACCGTCAGACCGCCAAAGATATCGACTTTGACGTTTTTCAGATGGGACAAGGATTTTTCGATCAAAGTCTTTCTTTCTTCAACAGAAAACATGCTCTGTTTCTGTGAAGATTGTGCAACCAACACGATGACTTCTTCATACAAAGGGGAAATACGGTTGATAATATCAACATGCCCCATTGTGATGGGGTCAAAGCTTCCTGGGTAAACGGCAATTTTACTCATGGTGTTCCTCTTCGGCTGCCGGTTCTTCATCCTGTTCCAAGGCACTTTCGTGACAGAACATACTTAGGATTTTATCGCCATATTCTTTTTTGCTGTAACGAATCACAGAGCCGTAACGGTCTTCCATGCGTTCTTTGGCCTGGGACTCAATCGCCAGCAGGGTCGTTTTGCCAAAGGCTGCACTGGTACTGGCTGCTTCCATTACGAAGTGAGCCATCTTTTCAGTGAACGGCGGATCGGCAAAGATAATATTGAACGGTTCACCCTCGTAGGATTTCAAATAAGCGATCACGTCCATATTGACGATCTTGTAATCCGCAGCCGGCACACGCAGTTTTTCAAAATTCTTGCGCGTGATGACCAGCGACTTGGGGTTCTTTTCAACGAAAGTGCAGAACTCCGCCCCGCGCGACAAAGCCTCAATGCCCAGATTGCCGGTGCCGCAGAACAAGTCCACTACGCGAGCGCCGTCGATATCAAACTGCAATTTATTGAACAGGGTTTCTTTCACCCGATCCGTTGTGGGGCGGATGTGGTCGGCATCAAATGCCACCAGCTGATGTCCACGATATTTCCCCGCAATAATTCTCATGACTACAAATCCTCTGCCATTTTCACAACGGCAAAAATATCTTCAAAAGGCTTCGGCACAAAAAGATTCGCACCCATCTGCTGGGCGGTTTCCATATTGTGTTCACCAGCGAACGCTGACATCAGAATCACTTTGGCTTTGGATTGATCGCGCATTTCCTTCAAAACTTCAGGACCGGTGCGACCCGGCATCAGCACATCCAAAAACACCAGATCCGGATTGGAAGTCTGCCACAGTTGCAGGCCTTCATTGCCATCACCGGCCTCCAGCACGTCATGACCCTTGCCTTTCAAGGCACGACTCAAAGAGCGGCGGACCAGAGCTTCATCATCAACAATTAAAATCTTCAAGGCGCATTCCTTTGCGGAAGCACGATCGTGAAACAAGTCCCGTGGGGATCCACGTCTCGGAATTCGATGGTGCCTCCGAATTTTTCAATGACTGACTTAGACATACTTAACCCAAGACCGGTACCAAGTCCCTCTTTTTTTGTCGTAAAGAAGGGTTCAAAGATGCGTCGACGGATGTCTTCCGGAATGCCCGGCCCGGTGTCTTCAATCTCCAGCACCACAGATCCATTGACCAAACTAGTGCGCAGGCTCAAGCGGCCCGGATCTTTCATGGCCTGACAGGCATTGTTTATCAGATTAAAGACCACCTGCTGCAACAAATGCGGCTCCACATAAACCGTGGAGCCCAAAGTTTGTAAATCCACCTCCAGGCGGTGGGTGCGCAACGCCGACTTCAACATCGGCAAAGTGCGCTCAACGACCTCATCCACGCTGATGAATTCCGAAGGCTGGTCTTCCCCTTTCGAAAAATCGAGCAGGTTTTTAATAATGCGCTGAGACCGTGCTGTGGCCTTTTCAATCTCGACCAGATCTGAATGCAGATTGCTGCCCTCTTCGGCTTCCTGCAGCAGCACCTGCGACAACGAGCGAAGACCGGTCAATGGATTATTCAGTTCATGGGCGATGTTTCCGGCCAGCAAACCAATGGCTCCCATTTTTTCACTTTGCAGCATGCGCAGGTAAAGTTCGCGGGACTGGGTGATATCCACATACTGGTTCACAACGTTTGTTGGACGACTGCCCTGATCCAAAAGCACCGGATAGCTGTGCACCTGATAGATGCGCCCATCCACCTGAATCTGGCCCGCGGCCGGTGCGCCTTCCTTCAAAGCCTGCGGCACCGGACACCCTTCACACGTGGCTTTGCGATGAGCAAAGCTTTCATAACACTTGTGGTGCATGAAGCGGTCACTGAATTTGCGATTGGCGCGAACCACGTTGTAGTCGATGTCCACAATCGCAATAGGGTCGCGCATACCATCGAAGGTCTTTTCCCAACGATACGAAAAACTGGAAAGCTGGTTTTCCAGCAGAACACGGTCCAAAGCCATACTTAACGGACGAACCCGGTCGTTCATGAAATCCATGAACGGCCCCATCTCTTTGTCGTTCAGCGAGTTCTCAATACACAGAATCGCTTCGCCTTCACCGCTGGTCAGGTGACTGGTCATACGCAGTTCAAAAGGCACAACATACGCTTTAACAAACGGACGGCCAAAGTGATTGGCAAACGAGCGAATCAGCTCCGCACTGGGCACTTGCGCTGTCTTGGGAAATTCAAAATAGCTGGTGGATTCGGTCTGAGTGAAATGCCCGGACTGAAAACTTAAGAAGAAGGTTTTTGATCCACCCAAGCGGAAGGCCAAGATCGGATCTCCCATCTTGTGGAACTTGCGAAGTTCCTTGCGCAGGATCGCCAGGATGTCTTCAAATGACGTCTGCGTCGCAAGATCCTTGATGAAACGAATCAACTGGCGTTCCCGGGTCAACTTTTCGCTTTCCTCATGGTGGGACATTTCAATGTACTGGGTGCGCTCTTCAACCATGCCCTCCAGGGAATGGGTCAGGGCTTCCAGCTGTTTGTTCTGGTGGGAAGATTCTTTCAGCAGCAAAGAGCGAGATAAAAACATCGCGTGCTTTTGCAAAGCGTTTTCGAGCTGTTCCCAGATCTCATGCTCCGTCAAAGGCCAGCGCATGAAGCGGTACACCTGGGCTTTGTTGATGCCCTCGCGGACCTCTTGTTCGTTAAGTTCTTCTGCGATCAAAATACGCGGAGCCATCGGCTGCAACAGGCGGGCTTGGTACAAAAATTCCAACGCATCAGAGTTGCCGACTTCCTGGACTAAGATCGAGGAAAAACGCTGACTCTGCAAAAGCAAAAGGGCCTCAGCAATAGAGGCCCTGAAAATGATCTCCACTTCCCGCTTTTGAAACGGGAAAAAGTGGGGAAGTCTAATTGGCGATACGTTTCCGACCCATAGAATGGGATCGAGCTTGTTCGGAATCGAACTGATTTCCTGTGTATTCGCCATTAAGTGATTTCTCCAACACCTTCAGGTGGTCCAGCCACATCTGAAGAACATTGTTTAAATCATACTCCAGGACATCCGCTAAAAGAACAAAATCCTTATTTTCCAGAGCGCGCAAGGCCTCAAGAACTGTTCTTTTGCTTTCAGCTTCGGTTTTATCCCAGTCCAGTGGCGTGGCGCCAAAGAACTGATCACCCATGGTTTCTTTGATCGTCATCGCACTGTCGATCAGGAACTCACAATTGTGAACCAGATCGTGAATGGATTTTAAAAGACCGCTCAGGCCCTGAGCACGCATGCGCTTGGCCAGGTTTTCATTTTGTTGAATCAATTCCGGCATCGCCTCAATCCAGCCGCGCAAAACAATGCCCGTCAGATCACGGCTGTTTTCAGTCAGATACTCCAAGGTTTCAATCTGCTCCAGCGTCACTGTTGAAAAACGCGCCTCATCGGCTTCAGCCACTTCCAGACCGTTGACGATATAACGGCAAACAACCTGGTTGGTATGGCGCAGGTCCGATTCAATATCACTGAACACGCGCGCCAAAGGAATATTCTCGTTATAGAAATTGCGAAGATCGTCTCCGCTGACTTTAAACCGCTCCATTGCCTGCCTCTTCCTTGAGTGCCTCATGTGGAATGTATACATGAAGGTAGCGTTTGAATCGCTCATGCACATTCAATGTTGCGGTACGGATTTCCTCGAGCGAGCCGGGTGCAATGCGGATTCTTTCCGCTTGATACCAGCTTACTAGAGGACTCAATTCCGGAACCATTCGGCTAATGTTGTTGATAACTTCTTCGGCGCTATCCAGGAAAGGAGCGACCTTGGCCACCCCCAGCTCTGGAATCAACGCCAGCTGTTCCATCGCAAAAGTATTGATATCATTCAGTTTCATGGCCCCTTGCAGGATCTCCATGCGGTCGGCCACCGGGAAACTGCCGCCCATATAAAGAGCCTCCACTAACTGCCACTGGAAGGCTTCTGAAGGCGCCTCTTCGCGAGCATAGCTCACAAGGCCGCCCGTTCTAACGATCAGTCCTTCGCGGACCTCACCATCCAAAAGATCCCCCAGCACCGCACCCAGGTCCTCGGCCACCACTTCGGATTCACTTTCGCGGCGATAGATAAAGGACAGACTTGCTTTCGGGCCCGTCTCCCAGAAATTCACGGGGCCCACACTGACGTTCAAAGTCGGTGTGTCCGTCAAAGAGGCAATATGAACAGGCGCACTGTCGCAACCCACCAGCACTTCAGCTTTCTTGATGATCGCTGGCAGTTCGGACACCTGCGTGCGGCCCGCCAGATTCACAAAAGTCATATCCGGCACCTGGGTTTCAATCTGCAGCGCCAATGGCGCTTCGGCAGCTGAACCGATCAGCACCACTGGAAGATGCGCATATCTTTGCGAAGTCACCTTCAAGGCGCGCACCCATGCATCGGGGCTTAAAGCCTTCTGTGGATCGCTGGCACCGACATGCAAAACCATGTATCGTTCAGGCAAAGTCACTGAAGCTTCCTGATACGTGGAAATGCCCCAGTCCTCTTCGGTGTACTGTACATCGACCATGGATGCCAGAATGTCCGCCACGTGAACGCGGTTGGGCTTATCAAGTCCCACTTGGGCATAGAAATAGGCACTGACGTCATCAGCAAAACACAAACTGCCGTCGGCGTTACGGGTGTAACCGCTCACCACCGTGTTTGGCTCTGACAAAGCATGAGTCAGATAGCTTGAAAATGGGGAAAACGTAAAATTAATGATGCGGTCGAATTGTTCGGACTTCAAAGTCGTCACAAATTCGTCCATATGACTCAAAGACGCTTCCAGATCCGGTTCCGTCTGAATCAGCGGCGTCAGAATCTGACTTGAAGGCAATGACCAATGACGATCCACCGCCTGCAACCCTTCAAGGGCGCTTTCAAAGCGCGGACGAGTCAGAATATGAATCTCTGCCGTGGGATAAGTACGACGCAGGCCCTGCAAAACAGGCCAGGTCATATAGATGTCCCCGAGCCTAGCGAGTTGCAGGATGAGTATTTTCATTTTTAATCTGTTCCTTAACGAGTTCTTTCAACAACTGAACTTTTTCAGCTTCCTTGCTATAGCTTTGCGTCTTCAAGATCTCGCTGTAGGCTTTTTCCAGTCTCTTCAAAGCCACTGATAGATAGTTGTCCAATTCCTTTTGCATAGTACGCTCCTTCCATGGAGAGAGATTGCAAATGACGAGTCAATGTTTCACGAATTGCCAAAAGCTCGGCCTGATCTTCCAGATCCGCTTTCACGCGATCCAGAACCTGGGTCGCCTGAGAATAGCGGGCCAGCAGGGATTCCACGAACCCCTGGAAATAACCGGCGTCATCTTTTTTACTTTTAATAATATCCTGAGCCACCAAGATCAGTTCAGCCACATCCGTTGCTGAAACCGTTTTGCGGCTGGTCAGCATTTCCCGTGACGGTAACGCCGCGATAATGCGTTTTTGCCAAGCCAGGTAAATCTGCGTTTTTTCCTGATAGCTGTTCAAAGCCAGCAACAGGTTCTTTTCCGGATGGGAATCCAACAGCTGCTGCAAAGCCGCTACATACGCAGGCTCAGCATCGCGCGAAGCTTTATCCAAATAAAGCTTCCAGGTCGCCCGCTCCAAAGATCCCGCGGTGTTTTCGATATTCCGGGATTCACCACTAAGTTCATCCCACACCTCACCGAACACACGTTCCACGGTGATATCTTCAGTCAGTATTCTTGCGTTTTCGGAAAACGCCCCGGTTTTCACAGCATCGCTGGTGCCCATAACCAGTTCCACCAAAGGGACGCCCATTTGCGCTGCCAGATGTTTGATGCTGGTGTCGCCGGTAACCAGCAACGCACAGTCTTGCAGATGCTTGCGGGCTTCGGACAGATCACAGATCAAAAGATCTTTTTCCGAAAATGCGCTTAACAAGGTTTCGCGTTCAAACGGAGCCCCCAGAATCTGAACCTTGTAATCCACGAGGGCCATTTCAATGGTTCTTTTCAGTTGAACGAAATTATCCAGGCCCCAGTTTTTAGCTGTCTGACTGGTCAGACACTGGAACAGAATGGATTTGCTTTTCTTGCGAACCCCGGCGGCCTGAGGCCGCACCGGAAGGTTGAAGGAATTCCCCAACAGCTCCACGTAGTGGAACAAGGACTTTTGGGCCCCCGAAAAGCGGTCGTTAAAGTATTTAAGCCAGCGGTTGTCCATTCCACGGAAGCGACCGTCTTCTTGATGAAGACCACGCTTTTCCGGGATCTCCAAAGCGCCCAGCAAATAGGCACTGAGCCTGTTATGAGTAAAATTATAAGCCAGATCGTACTTCTCGCCATTCAGCGACTGTACAAGCTCTTCCAGCACGGAATAGGAATATAGAATATTAAAGCCGCTCTCGCCCAGGCCCCGCTGCAAAGTTTCCCGGTCAAAATGGATGTACTTATCCACCACACCGTGAAGGATGCGTTCGACATTTGCGAACTGACGGTTCATCAGCAGATGAATCTCGGCCGTGGGATGTTTTTCCCGCAGACCGCGCAGCAGAGGTTCCTGCTGGATGATGTCACCAAGCCTCAGAAGAGAGACAACCAGAATCTTCATTTATTTCACCAATTCACCGAGCACGCGGAAAATCTGTTTATTAGTTTCAGGCATCGCAGAAGCCTCAATCACCGGAATCACATCGTTGATGGACAACAACTGATTTGGCTGCAGATAAAGGGCTTTCATGTTGATACCGAATTCTTCGAAATGATAACGAACGGATTCCACCGAACGACCCGTCAGGTGCGCGAACGCTTCAGTGAAGAACTGAGCCTGCGCCCCCCAGCATTCCTGGAAAGAAAGAACGAAAGAGCGATGATTCAGCACTTCCTGGAACAGTTCAGACTTGAAAAGATCCTGAGCGGTTTGCACCACACGAATCTCTACACGGTCTTCCAGATCCGGGAACTGGGAACGGAACACTGGAATCAGGGATTCACGGGATTCAATCACCGTGATACGCACATCCGGATCCACGTCCGCCAAAGCCGCCACATGGAAACCGGCGCCAAGACCCACAACCACAACATGCTCTGCCGGCAAAACACCCAAAGAATAAGCCCACTTCAAGCCCTCACCGCGCGGATCGCGCAAAGAAGCCAGGGCCTGCCCCTCTTCAAAAGCAATCAAAGATGATTCGTGATTTTCAGAGAATGTGATCATAGGCATTTTAAGCAACCTTCTGTGATGCGGTGATTTTCTTTTTAAGATTTCTGACTTCTTTGTGATCAGGATTCCAAAGAAGAACGCGCTCGATTTCAAGCATCGCCTGCTCGACCTGACCGGCACTGCACAGCAGATTGATCAGAACCAGGGACATGTCTTCATCTTCTTCCACACTTGCAAGATAACCCTGAAGAGCTTCGATGGCTTTTTGTAACTTACCATCACGCAGACCCCAGTTCGCAGCCAGATGAACGGCTGTACGGTTTTGTGGATTGATATCGATAGCTGTTTCAATATTGGCCCAAGCCAGTTCCATATCACCGAATTGGCTGTGTACCATGGCAAGGCCAACCCAGGCTTTGTCATTTTCCGGATTTATTTCAACGGCTTTACGGAAGCAGTACAGGGACTTGTCATAATCGCCACGCTGAACTTCCAACGTACCGAAGTTCACCAGCAGCACATCAGACTGCGGGTTCATTGTGTAAGCTTTATTATAGTATTCTTCCGCGCCGTCGAAGTCGCCCTGACGCACGAAAATATTGCCCATGTTTTTGTAGGTCTCAAACAAAGTGTCGGACTCATCTGTCAGAACAGCCAAAGCTTCAAAGTATTTGTCCAAAGCTTCCTGATCGCGACCGGATTTATATAAAGACGTGGCGTAGCCATGCAGGCTTTCAAAGCCATAGTCAACTTGCGCCAGGGTCTTTCTGACGATCAAGGCTTCAGAATTGCGGGACATCTTGTCCAGACAGTTCGCCAGCATGTTCAATGTTGCAGGATTTTTGGAATCTTTATTGCTGGCTTCGCGTAACAGATTCATCGCCAGAGGGTATTCACGATGTTTCATCAATACTTGCGCGTGACGAATGAAGTTGGCTACACGAGGGTCCGTGATTCTTTCTTCTTTGACTTCCGGCAGTTCCGCATCGAAATCGGCAATGGCCTGTTGCGGATCAAAATAAATTTTAGTGGATTCCTGAACGAACTCAGGACCTGATTGGTCACCGGAAATTTCACTGGACTTTTGAACGATCTGATTTTCCAACATCTGTTGTGCTCTCCTCGCGAAGACTTGATGGAGCAACACAGATGCCAATGGGTCGTTTGTGATTTAATTGAATCTGAGGCAAGTTCAGCCAGTTGTTTGACTCTTTGGCCAAACTCGCCGTCATGTTTTTGTCAGGAAAATTTTTCCTAGACCTCTTCATCCAGACGCTGATTGAAGGTCTTGGTCTTGTAACCACCCACAGCCTTACGGTTGCGGCGAACCTCCTGCAGTTCACGGATAATCGAGTTCTTGGCCATTTCAATGCAAGCCAACACTTGAATATCCTGCTCGATAATGCGGGCAACATATTCATCCTTGATGGACAAAGCCTCTTTCACCTCGCGGCGTTCGTTGTCAGCGATCACGCTGTCTGCACCGATCTCGGAGTGAGCCTTTTCAATCTGGGCGTCCACATACTTAAGCACATCCAGAATGCGGTCACGGGTCTGATAGAAGTGCTCCAGATTGTCAAACTGCCCTTGGGCGAAGTTTGCCAATTCCACTTCATTCAGTGCATAGAATTTTTCGAGGTAATGATTCTTTTCGTTCAACAAGGTGATAATTCTGGTCATGTCCCCTCCACAGTGACTCATTCTTAGCCTGCTTTTTTGTCTGGTGAATTGTTGGTTTCCTGCTTCAACTTTTCCACTGCCTGAACCCAGCCGTCATACAGCGTGTTCAGAAGCTTCAAGTTTTCTTTCAATGGCTCAGGACTGCCTGTGATATTGGCTTTGGTGTATTGCTCCATCATGAACATATAAAGCTGTTCAAGCTGGTTCGCGACATCGCCACCGACTTTGTGATCCAGAGTGTTGTTCAGTTCCATAATGATATCGAAGGCGCGCCCAATGTTCGTGCCGCGATCTGCGATTTTCTTTTCTTCGGCTGCCTTGATAGCCAGCTTCGTGAATTTAATGGCACCTTCGTAAAGCATCAGCAGGATTTTTTCGCGGCTGGCGCTTTGTACTGAAGTCGTTTTGTACTTCTGATATGCATTTTTGTTCATAGACCCCTCACTCCATTCTTACTTATTCAACGTTCTTATGCCTTGGGTGCCATCGCTGCGAAGCGTGCCTGCTGCGCATTGAGGTCCGACATCTTTGACTCCAGATCCGCGAATTTGCGTCGCAGACTGTCTTCTTTTCTTTCCAACTGGCGTTCTTTCGTTTCAATACGGTTGTTCACCTGCTTGATACGATCCTCCAAACCACGTTTACGGTTGGAGATGGTGCCGAACTGCCCGTTCACCAGATTCCCGATCTCACGCTTCACGGTCGCCACAAAACCTGTGTTAAAACCGTCACCGCGCAGAAACGCCGCCACCGCCTGTGGGTTGGCCTGCAGTACTTTGTTGAACTTGTCTTGCGAGAAGTTCAGGGTACCGTTTCTGTTGAACTCAATCCCCAGCTCACCCACACGGCGAATCGGAGATTCCACACCCATTTGCGGATTCAAAATCACCCGGCGCAGGCTGTTCTCAATCGAGCGCAGCATGCCGTCACCACCCAAAGGGCCCAGGGACGGGTTCTTGCCGTTACCAGCCTGGAGCTTGCTCTGCTTCTGGATGAAATCCAGAGCCGCATTGTAAGCGTCCACGAAGCTTTTGATCTTGCCGCTGATGACCTCAAGATTTTCTTTCACTGAAAGACGAATCTCGCGTCCCGGCGCCGCAGATTTAAAATCCAAAGTCACGCCCGGCACCAAATCCGTGGATTTGTTGTCGGGAAGTTCAATCTCAAAGCCATCGACTTTGACCTTCGCGTTCTGCGCTTTGCGCGACTCTTCGAAGTACATGTCCTGATCCCCGTCCAAAAGATAAATTTTTGGAAAGGTCACCTGGCTGTCGTTACCCGTGGAAAGACCCGATACAAGAAGCTTGAACGGATTTTCCTGGTCCTTGCGGTCTTCCAGCACCTGGGCTTTCAAGCCCACGTTGGCAGCGTTGATTTGTTTCATCACGCCATCCAAAGTGGAGTTGGATCCGTTGATGTACACCTCTTTCGTCCCCTCGGGGGTTTGGAATTTGATGTAACCAACACCGATCTGAGTCTGATCCTTGTCCGGGAAACCGTTGGACATGGCCGCTGGCTTTTGCGCCAACTGCACCACTTCCAGCGAGTATTCCCCGGGAATGGCCATTTGCGGGTCGACTTGGCCTTCCACTACATTGGGATCGCCACTAAGAAACTTTTTGTCGACAAAACCGCTGGTGGAAGTCATCTCACCCAGATTCTTGGTGATATCATTCACCTTGGATTCCAGATCCTGCACCAGCTTGAGCTTGTCTTCCTGCTTGGCGCGACCGACTTCCATTTGTTTCACGGGAATTCGCTCAGCTTCCATCAGCTGCTCAACGATATTTGGTGGTAGCCCAGAGGCCATGCCGGTTATACGAATCCCTGCCATGAATTCATTGTGTCAAAATGATTCAATGACCGTGAGTCAATTAAATGTCTCTAGGAAAGGCCAGTGGAGAGGCTTTCAGGGCTCTAATGAAAATAAACCCACAGGGATTTTGACAGGGTCCTGATTTGCTGGACCTCTTGCCGGGAATCTTATGCACTTTTGAAATTAAAACTTATGCGGAACGCTTAAGCAGCTGTCCTCGAGAAGAGTTATCAGATGGCAAAGTCCATAATTCCAGTTCAGGAATTCGGCGGATAATCGTGCCCAGATTGTCTTTCACGACAACAAAGCGTCCATCGCCTTCGTCTTCAAGCTCTACGGTCCACTTGTGTTCTTTCATTGCTGGCAGACTGCGCAGGTGATCCATGGCTTTTTCAAGCTGCTCTTCAGTCATCGGCTCGCGCTGTTGCTGCTGATTCTGATATTGCTCTTGCCCGTTGGCATCACGATCGTGTGCAGAATCGGACTGAATCGTCTTTCCGATCGAATCAACATGGCGAACTTCATTGTTCGGTAGAATGTTGGAAATCAGTCCCTTGATATTCATGCCCAACATATCGGCACATTCCCCCCTCCCCAAAAGGTGCCTGGTTGTTTTTTCTGGCAATAGCGCATCATTCCCAGACAGAAGTCGTCCCAATATACGACTTCCCTCGACGAAGGAAAGAGGCCTAAACTATCCCTACGGACAGGAGTGGCCATGCAAAAACAGCTTGCGAAGGAACTGACATCACTTGTGAACTGGGCCGTAACAGAACTTGGGCACGTCATCGAGGCCGAGCTGGGGACCCGTGCCTTTCAGCGCATTGAAAACATCCGCCTCCATGTAAAATCCAAAGCCACGCGCGATATCAACGGACTGCTGAAACTTAAAACTGACATGGAGAATCTTTCCAATCAGGAGCGCTTCGAGATCGCCCATTCCTTTGCTCTGATGCTGGAGCTTATCAATGCCTGCGAATCGGCGTACCGCACCCACCGGCTTCGTGAGGAAAGCAGCCTTGTTGTCAGTGAAGAAAAACATTCCTATGGGCGCGTGATCCATGTCCTGACCGCGCACCCGACTGAATCGCGCAACAGCGACATGCTGGTTTATCTGCGCATGATTCACGAGCTGCTTTTACAGCGCCTGCAATCCAGCCACAGCACACAAACGGCGCGGCTGCATTCCCTGATTCGCATGGCCTGGCACCTGCCCATGTCCAAGCAGCGAAAACCCACAGTGATGGACGAGGCTGAATATATCTATTCCCTGGTTTTGCAGGACAACGTCATTGATATTTATCTGCAACAGCGGCAGGAGAAAAATCCGTTCTATATCCGCACGTGGGTTGGTGGCGACAAGGACGGACACCCGGGGGTGGATGAAAAGACCATGCTGGGAAGTCTGAACATGTCCCGTCAGCGTCTGCATCAGTGGGTGGCGCGACAGTTTTCCGAATACATGACAGAGCTTGCCCCATTGGTGCGCTCGGGGCTTGACCAAAGAAAACCAACACAGAAGCTGCAGCAGCACGCCCGCGCCGTGAAAGCAAACCTGATCAAAATTCGCCGCATTTCTGCCGGTGATGCCGCCCGGGTGGATCGCCTGACCAAATCCCTGCAGAATCTTTCCCACGAACAGGGGCGGATCTTCGGGACCGAATCCGAAAAACTGAACCGCATCCGCTTTCTGCTGAAGATCTTCCCCGGTCTGGTGGTCCCACTGGAGCTTCGTGAAGATAGCACGTTGGTGCATGAGGCTTTGGCAAATCCTTCCAAGCGTCCGAACATCACACGCATGCTGATGGCTTTGTCACGCCTCTGCCCCGATCACAATCCCCGCGATTACGTCCGGGGATTTGTCCTAAGTCAGTGCGAGTCGGCGAAAGATATCACTGCTGGAGTTCGACTAAGTTCACTACACTTGAAGGGGCCCCGTCTGCCCGTGGTGCCGCTATTTGAAAGTTCACATTCCCTTAAGAGCTCTAAACAGATCATCTCTGAATTCCTTGGCACCCAGAAACATGTGCAATTGATAAAAAAGCACTGGTCCGGGCAACTGGAGGTCATGCTGGGGTATTCGGATTCCGCCAAAGAAAACGGATCCTTCCCATCGCGCTATATGATCCAATCCGCCATTGGCACTCTGGAAAAAGCCATTGAAGGCCGAGGCCTGACCCCGATCTTCTTCCATGGGTCCGGCGGCAGCATAGAACGCGGTGGAGGCTCCATCCAGGAACAGACCGAGTGGTGGCCTCTTTCTGCTTTGAAGACCGTCAAGATGACCGTGCAGGGCGAAATGATTTATCGCAACTACAATTCACCGGACATTCTGCAAAGACAGCTGAATCTGCTGGTGGAAAACCGTGATGTCCGAAAACAGAAACCCGCCTCGCGCGGCTCTGTCGCCACGGAAAAAGCCTTGAGCACTCTGGCCGGGGCCATTCAATCCAGCTATCAAAATATTCTGAAGCAGGAAGATTTCCTGGAGCTGATTGAAAAAGCCACGCCTTATTCCTTTATGAAAGACCTGCGCATGGGGTCCCGGCCGTCGAAACGCCAGGGACCTGTGCAGCTAAAAAGCCTGCGCGCAATACCCTGGGTGTTGTGCTGGACTCAGACCCGTGCGCTGTTCCCGACATGGTGGGGACTTGGTTCTTTCTGGACAGGGCTGTCGGCGGCAGACAAAAACAAATACCGTCGGGCATTTAAGGAATCCTCGATGTTTAGAACCTACATCAAGGCCGTGGGCTTTACTTTGGAAAAGATCGAACTGGATGTGTTCTTTATGTATCTGCGATCCTCGAAGCTTTCACAAAGCACAGTCGTCAAATACGAAAAAAGCTTCCGCATGGAATATGCGAAAGCCGTCAAATGCATTCGGGAAATCACAGGTGAAAAAAGCCTGCTGTGGTACCGCCCGTGGCTTGAAACCAGCATCGGCCTGCGCTCGCCGCTGATTCATCCTTTGAATGTCCTGCAACTTGTGGCCCTTGAAACCAAGGACATCAAGCTGCTCAGGGAAACAGTCACCGGCGTTGCCAGTGGAATGCTGACTACCGGTTAGTAATGGTGTCGCGAAGCTTGGTGAGGTCGACCGCCTTCATGGCAAGGTCCATGGCTTCGGCATCAAGCTTGGCGGAGTTTTCCATCAAACCTTCTTTGACGACAACAAGCTCTTCAGGGGTCAGACCGAGCTGGTCGAATTTCCCTGCGGCAAGGGCTTCTTTGGCAAGCTTCTGGAAGAATTCAGGATCGGTGGCCGTAGGACTCAAGGTTTTCAGGTATGCCGTCAAGCCACCCATTTCCTTCAACTGCTCGTTGATTTCGGCGTCCCCGGTCGTGCTGCCATTGTTAAAGTCCTTCCCACTGTAACCCCAACGCATGTACGGAGAAATAAAGTCCTCCACCACATCGGCAATTGTCAGAAGAGGATTTTTCTTGTCGCTCTTATACAGGGACTCGGCAATTTCCAAAGACGGGCTGAAGGTGACTTGCACAAAGGCTTTGTGCTCGATCTTGTACCCGGCTTTTTTCATGTACTCCAGGGAATAGATAGTGCTGTTCAACGCATCTTTTGCGGCCCTTAGAACCTTTTCGCGTTCTGCAAAGAAGACATTGCGGTACATATCCTGACGATCACAGCCAATGATATTTCTTCCACCGGATCCTGCCTCCAGAATATGTTCATCCGAGCAATACATGCCTTTGCTTTTCGCGGACTCGATGCCTTTATAGGCCCAGTCGATGGCTTTCTGGTCATAAGGCATCACCTTGTCTTTAATGAAGGCGCCCGAAGCCAAGGAAGCAGCATTGTCCGTATAATCCATCACGGTGGTAACAACAGCCTTTTCAACGGCAAGATTTCCCCTCGCTCGCTGTTCGATCGTTTCTTTAATCTCTTTATCCGTGTATTCGGTGGAAGAACTGCCCGCAAAGTTATGACGAAGTCCCAGAACGTGACCCATTTCATGAGCGATCACAGCGCGCACATTGTCTTCCTGGTCCGGCTGGTTCATGTCGACTCTCATCCCGCACAGATCACCGTGCTTGAACGAAAACACATCGTTCTGTCCACCGGATGTCATGTCTTCCTTCTTGATGAAAGAGGACGTCATATAGACGAAGCCTCGGAAGGCTTCGCCCGTCAGGGGGTCCACCTGGGCATTGGCGTAAGCACCAAACCCGTTGTCCCAGTGAATCCAGCGAATCACAATTGACCGGTCCGTTTGCGGATCCGAATCCTTGTAACCAGTTTCAATTTTCAGAACGTCACGGCCCAGAACGCGGTTCCAGTAAGTCACACCCTCTTTCACTGCCGCTTCCATTTTTGCCGGAACATTGGCATCGATCAACACGCGAATGTCACCGGCTTTTTCGTCGGTGTTCCAGCGGATGATCTGGGTTTTCATGTTGTCTTCACCTTTTTTAAAGGTGTTGTTGATGAAGAATCCAAAACGGCTCTGCGCATCCATGGGTTTGGACTTGAATTCATCGTTCTGCACGTAAGGTTTGATTTCAAAAAACAGAGTTTTGCTGGTTTCAAACTTTTCAGGCTTTTTCATCCCGATCTGCTTCAGCTTTTCTTCAGCTTCTTTGTTGGCCTCGCCGGTTTCACGGGCTTTTTCCACGACACGGATCACCTGCTTCATGAAGATCGAGTTGTTACGCAGGGACAAAGAGCTGACATAGGAATCCTTGATATCCAGATGGGATTCCAACTTTCGTTCGCCCCGCTCAATCACGTCGGAATACGTATAGGGCAAAACGATATCCATGGAGTCCTGCAGATTCATAGACAGGAAGCCCTGGCCCATGTCGAACACCACCTGATCGGCGGTCTCATCGACGATGGCAAAACTTTGAATCAACTGATCGGCGGTGACCGTCTCGACCACGTCTTTGACAGTCTGATTGAAGATCGCGATGCGATCCCCGTTTCTTTCAAAAGACACCAACTGCGGGCGGAAGAAACTGGGCGCAGCTGAACGGGACGACTCGATAACGGTCGGCACCAGCATGAACAGCTTTCCTAATGAGGACTTTTCGAAGGTCACATGATTTTTACTGACCTTGGCGGAAGCTTCGATTTTTTCAGGAGGCAGAGAGTCTTTGACGATGACTTTTTCGGTCTCTTTACTACAGGCAACCAGCAGGGACGAGCAAAGAAGCATGGCAAATGTAGAACGGCTCCAGGACAGCATACGTACTCCCAAATCGATTTAAACCCCTTGCCGCCGTCTAAAAACGAGACAGCGAACCCAAAATTGGGTCTAAGCCGGACACCATATCCAACTTAACAGGCTTAAACTTTCAGGAATTACAGCAAAGCAAGAACTGCTCCACTGACAGGGATAATCAAACCAAACGCAAAAAACCCCGTGAACCGAGGCAACCGTATGATCCTAATTATGTTGCGAGGAATCCCAACCCCTTAAGTACCCCAGGAAGACCCATGTCTTCCTGGGTAGGTTGGTACCGAGAGGAAACGGAGGTATCCTCTCAGGTCAAATCCTTATAAAAAAATTCTAATATTAACCAATCAGTCTTAGTGCAGAGTTTGGCATTGCGTTGGCTTGAGACAACACAGATGTATTCGCCTGCAAAAGTACCTGGTTACGAGTCGTCTCTGCAGTTGCTGCTGCTACGTCTGTATCGCGGATACGAGAGTTAGCTGCGGAGATGTTCTCATGTTGCACACCCAAGTTATCAACTGTGGACTGCAATCTGTTCTGAAGGGCACCCAGATTTGCGCGGTAACCATTCACTTGAGATTGTGCAGAGTCCACTGCTGCCAGTGCCTCTTGTGCACCTTCTTTGGAAGAGAAGTCAAAGCTGTCAATTCCCAAAGAGGACGTGGATGCATTTGTTTCACCGGCGTTGAAGGAGATTCTATCTGCTTCAGGGTCATTGTTGATACCTACCTGGAAGTCGAACTTGTCGCCGGAACCATCCAGAAGTTTTGTTGTACCGAATCTGGTAGTCTGAGTGATACGTTGTGCCTCAGATTTAAGTTGCTGAACCTCTTTATCAAGGAAGCCGCGCTCTGTATCACCGATAGTGTCAGAAGAGGCTTGTACACCCAGTTCTCTCATACGAGTCAGGATGTTGGAGATCTCTGACAAACCACCCTCTGCAGTTTGAACCATGGAGATACCATCGTTCGCATTTCGGGAAGCCTGGCCCAGAGAGCGAATTTGCGATTTCAAGTTTTCACTGATCGCCAAACCTGCTGCGTCGTCCGCCGCTTTATTGATGCGGGAGCCGGATGCAAGTTGTGACATTGATTTACCGATTTCACGCTGAGAGTTAACCATTGTTCTCTGTGCGTTGATTGCGGATACGTTCGTAGAAATTCTCATTCCCATTTGGGACCTCCATTAAATCGGCCGCCTTATACCTACTTAGGCTAGCCAGTTTGTACACGTTGTTGACCCAAACTTTTGTCTGGCTCTCTCAAGCGAATCTTCGTAAGGCAATCACTCCTTGCGGGTTCCTCGAGAGCTTCGACTTGGTTTGCGTCGTTGCTTCTGACGTACCTTTCGGCGAGGTCTTGAAAGGCTTTAGTCGCGTCCAGCACTTCTGGACCATGATCCAGTAAAAGCTGGACTAAGATCCTGAAAAACAGACCAAAACCCTGCACTTTTCAATACCAAGGTCCAGTCCCACCCAACGTCTACCCCGACTAAGAAAAGGTGCCTGGTTGTTTTTTCTGGCTACAAAGCAGTAAAATTCGACTGCCGGACCTAAGAACTAATAAGAAGAAGCGCAAACAGGGCGAAGATCTTGCTCTTCACTCTCTGATCTGCGCATTCATAACTTCGTATTGATG
The DNA here is from genome assembly GCF_000317895.1 of Bdellovibrio bacteriovorus str. Tiberius. Taxonomy (NCBI): domain Bacteria; kingdom Pseudomonadati; phylum Bdellovibrionota; class Bdellovibrionia; order Bdellovibrionales; family Pseudobdellovibrionaceae; genus Bdellovibrio; species Bdellovibrio bacteriovorus. Next base: position 588,674 of record NC_019567.1, on the reverse strand, counting down.
AGCAATCACTTTCACATGATAGTCCGATCACCACAGGCAAACTTAAGTGAAGCCATGCAGTACTTCATGCGCGCAACGGGTGATGATCTGCGGGAAATCAGCGGAAGAATAAATCAGACTTATGGCGGTCGCTTTCACCGTAGTTTGATCGCTCATCCACGGCATTACGATCACGCCTATAAATATGTATATAGAAATCCGGTGGAAGCAGGGCTCTGCGAAAGAGTTCAGGACTATCCGTATTCAACGATACAAGCATTGTTGGGAAGAAAGATGGTAGAGGTTCCCGTACTGGAAGACCCTCGTTGGAGCACCTGGGACAGCCGGGTGCAGACATTACGGTGGCTGAACGCCAAACCTAATGAGGAAAGTTGGGACTTGGTAAGAAGAGCACTTCGCAAGGGAGTGTTTGCCTTACCCAAATTAGACAGTCGTCTTTCTCCCCTCGAAAATTGTGCGTTGTAGCCAGAAAAAACAACCAGGCACCTTTTCGAAAATCCCCGGGGACGGGTGTCCCCGGGGTGGGCTTAAGACGAGGAGTATATGTGGGCGACCCCTCTTCCCGAGAGAAGCCTTATCCCAGAACAGGCTTCTCCCGACATTCCGTAATCGCGAATGTGAATCTTAAATATTTTACGCTGATATAATTAGACCAACTTCATTGCAACTTGAGGCAACTGGTTGGCTTGAGCCAGAACCGACACCGCTGTATTTTGCAGAATACTTGCAGATGTCATTTCGGCCGTTTCTTTCGCCACGTCGGTGTCGCGGATTCGAGAATTCGCCGCTGACAAGTTCTCATAGGACACGTCAAGGTTACTCACCGCGGACTCCATTCGCGATTGCATCGCACCGAAGTTCGCTCGCATACCCGAGACTTTTTCAATCGCCTGATCGACCTGCTCCAGAGACGCTCGCGCATCCCCTCTTTCCGCCATGGCAATCGAATCGATTCCCAGAGCCGAGGCCGTCGAGTCGGCATCAAATTCAAATTTAATAACGTTGTTCTCATCCGAGTAAGCACCCACCTGGAACTCCATGGCTCCGGCAGTACCATCCAGCATTTTCTTCGTACCGAAGACCGTGGTCTTGGCAATACGATCCGCCTCTTGGATAAGTTGTTGGGTTTCTTTATTTAGGAACTCCCTCTCTGTGTCACTCACAGTATCGGAAGCGGCCTGTACGCCCAGCTCTCGCAGACGCACCAGAATGTTGGAGACCTCATTCAAGCCCCCCTCACTGACCTGAACAAATGAGATGGCATTGTTGGCGTTGTTTCGCGCCTGACCGATACCTTTCAATTGTCCTTTGAAGTTCTCAGAAATCGCCAAGCCTGCGGCGTCGTCGGCCGCATTTACGATACGGCTACCAGAAGCCAGTGCCTGAGCGGCATGCTCTGCGCGTTTCTGTTGTTTGGATAGCACACGTTGTGCTGCGATAGATGCGGTGTTTGTTGCGATTCTTAAGCCCATAGAACCCCCCTTGGGATTAGAGATCCGGAGCCGCTGGTTTTTGATGGAATCTAAAATGAACTAAGGTAGCACCACTTACCTTTTGAACACCCGAAATCCGCCTACGTCCCGTGATCTGATTTTGTTTTTAGTAACTCTTAACTTTTAAAAAATTTATTTAAGGTTGGAGCCGCCCCTCTGAAGAAACGGTGATTGGACGTTTCTTGAGAGGAGCTTGAGCTTCGAGAGGAGGTATCCTGATTTGATCTGGAGATCCTTTTTAGCTTGCCCAACGTGTACAACAAACTCTTCGGACCTAGGTCCAGAAAACTTTAGCCCAAGGTCTAGGATTTTTTTTGGCGGATTTGCTAGTGCTTGATTTTACTGGATATTAAGGACTCAAAAATTTTTGACCAAGGTCCAGGCAAGGCTCGACCAAGGGCTAAAAAACGATGTTTTATCGAAGACTTATGTTACACGCAAAAAACCTTACGGTGTTTTACGAACGGCCAGGATGTTGATTCCAGCGGTGGTCGGCGAAGCCATCATCACGCGCTCCACATAAGCAACCAACGGCTCTTTTTTTACCTGCTTCTCGTCGTTACTACCGTCACGAGTAATACCGTTACTGGCGTGAACCATGTACAACACACCATTTTCACGAATTAAAAATCCCATATGAGAAACATCTAGCCGAGATCCTGCACCTTCGCGCAAATCCCAGTTTGGGCGCACCACGTGAAAGATCGTGCCCGATGGAATTTTCGCAAGCATTTCGGGACTACTCAATAGATCTGCTTTGGCGACGTAGGGAAGTTGGCCCAACGTTGGTTTGAATTCGCGGCTCATCTGCACGTACTCTGGTCCCTTCTTCGCAAACCACGCGTCTTTTTCAATCCACGTCTGCGACCACTTGGTTTTAGACCCGCCAATAGAACCCGTAATGTCCTTTACAAAACCATTCTCAATATTATTAGGAATCCAGTCGATGCTTGGAAAATGATTGCGTGTCTTGTACGACACCACAGCATTTTTGTAGCGAATCTGATTCATGCGCGTGCGGAACTGCTCAGGACTTGATGAGAGCGACAACGCCAGCACTGTTTCTACAAACGTTGTGCAGTCGAAGCCATCAAAGCGATAAAGCGGTCCATGACTGATGTCACCTTGAGGGCCTTCACCCAGCGGATCCACAATGTACGGGCTTTTTTCAGAAAGAAACTGCAAAGCAAACATCGACACACGGTCTTTGCCCTGCCCCTGCTTCAATTGCGCTGTTGAGGTGTAAAGGCTTTGCAGGCGCTGGTCGGCCCCCGTTACTTCAGCCAACGCATAAACCGGCGCCATCCCCATAATCAGGGAGGAAACAAGCAGTGATTGGAGCAAAGAACGTTTCATAGTCACCTCATGAAAATCCAGCATTCCCATACAAAGCAAAACGGGGGCTCAAAGAGCCCCCGTTTAATTCATTCTCACTGTAAAAAACTGTGTATCACTTTGACACAGCGACATTTAAAGCCGCTATTTCACAGCCTCGGTCATCCAGGCCTCCAGCGCGGAAGCCCCCTGCCACTGGGCTTTGCGCACATCTGCGGCCTTACGCACCACCATGAAAGACACCGTCGCAGATACAGGCTCCTGCGCCAGCAACCCAATCGCCGCCGCATACACCGACGGAGATTCCGACGGCAGCACATGCCCTGCATTCGCCACCACAATCACACGCACCGGCTTGCCTGAGCGCAAATAATTTTTCAAAGCCTGAATCTGATTCTTCAGACGTTCGGAATTTTCTTCCCCCGCCAGAATAAAATCGCGAGTCACAGCGTCTGCTTTGTAATCCACCTTGGTCAGATCAAAGTCCTCGGCCGCGCGGGCGATCGTCACGTATCCCGTCTTGATATCTGCCGTGCGTGGCTTTGCGCCGTAGAATTCAGGATCACTGGCAAGATTCGCATCAACAGTCGCCCCCCAGTGCTTGGTGTAAGCCTGATCACGGAACTGACGAATCCAGTACGGCGCCATCAGCGGATTCATGCGCAGCCAGCCTTCCCACAGCTCGGCGTTCTTGGCCGCTTCAGGATTCGTTTCGGTGGGAATACCCAGCGGAACTGTTTCAATCACATGCGGGAAAATTTTAGGATTTAAGAAAGCCCCCACCGTCGACGTGTAAGACAACGTCACCGGAACGACGTCTTTGATTTTCAAAACCGCAACAAGCTGTTCAATGTCAGAAGAAAAATCCGCAGAGCGAATGGTCGAGTCATACAGAAAGTACGGCGTTTCACTGGCAGAAAGACCTTCTATGGAAAGAGGATGCGCCGGCAATGAAGGCAGCAAAAGATTCCACCCTTGTTCTGCCAGCAGTTGCACTGAACGATCGCCCGCACTGAGTGCGCGGTTCACCCCGGGAAGTAAAATCAATATCGAAGAGGCTTTGTTGGTCTGGATGTATTCATAGGCAATCACTTTGCCGGATCCCAAACGAAGATACTGAACCTTTGCCGCGGCTGTCAGTGATACCAGAAGAACTGAAATGAACAGAGCGATTGTTTTCATGCAGCTGGAAGTAACAAAGGCTCTGGGCCTTGGCAACAGCTAAAAAATAGAGCTTTTATGCTAGTCTTGCTGTTCTTCCAGAATGGATTTTTTAAGTCCCGGGAATCCCCGGCGGTCTCGCGCACTGGCGGCTTCTTCGCCGCGGACCACACGATATTCAATGCGATTCTTGGGATCCCCAAAACCGAGGCGCGCCATGGTGTTTTTCTTATTACGATGATCCATGTAGCCTGTGAAGAAATCAAAACGACCAGCACCCTTGACTCCGCCGCCCGCATCGCGAATGACGATGTACCCATCATGAACTTCGCCATTTGGCATCTTCGCGCCCACCAAGCGTGGAATGTAAAGCACATCACCCAGCTTATAGATTTTCAAATCTGCGGCTGCCGAGAAATAAGGATCCAGACATGCGTTGCTGACACCATAACCGAAAGGGCAAACCTTGGTGTCCGTCACAATAAAACGAGCCACGCCGTCTTTGGTAGAATGATAATTGTAAGAGGTCGACACGCCGTCGTCCTCAATCAGGCAGGACCCCTGAAGCAAGCACTGAGCATAATCCGAATCACAAAGTGTCGTCAGCACGCGGCCCTCGGGCGAAAGCAGATCACGCAGTGATGCGGAAGAACACTTGTTCTTATCCAGTTGAATTGTGGGCTTAAAATAGATGGTGGGAATTAATCCGGAACCATCGCTGGACTTGGAAGCCGCGCAGGCGTTCAGCAACACCACCGCCGCAAGAAGAGCCAGAGTCTGACTGAAGATTTTCATAGTTTGGCCCTCCTTTGTTCCTGCTATTTATAGCAAATTTCAGAGGGATTTTGCGGCCTTGCCGGAAAAATACAGACAGCGCGTGTAAGGCTTACACTGATGACCAAAGTTTAATCAAGGCGCAGAAGGTACTTCAGCAAATAGTCATCCACGATGCGCTGATAGTTGACCTTCTCCAGGGCTTTTTTAAGCTTAGCCGCCTTATCACGATTATGGGTGTTAAAGGCGAAATACAGCTCTTTATCTTCCAGGATCCTTTGATTGACAGAAACCTTGCCGGCATATTCGGGATGAGTTTTTGAAATCAGATACCGGGCGTTGTTGATATCCATCAGAGCACCATCAATCTGCCCCTGGGCCACCCGTCGCACGTTGGTGTCGTCGCTTATCACTGCTTCGACCGTCAGCACTCTATCCTTAACCAGGCGATTGAATTCAGTGGTGTTACTGTAGCCCTCGGTGATACCCAGCTTTTTTCCTTTCAGATCCGGCAGTTTGGCCCAGACCAGAGGCTTGCTTCGTTGCTGAATAAAACCCAGTGGAGACTTAAACAATGATTCGGAACGTGTAAAACCGGGCAACACATCTTTCCATGAAGGAAAATAACCAACCACATCAGGCTGTTCAGCCTTTTTCTGAGTTTGAGTCCAAGGGTAAAACACAAATTCGACACTGATGCCGGCTTTGTTGAGAGTGTCTTTCAACGCCTTTGCCGCTGCTCCGTTTTCAGGACAGCGCGAACAGGTGAATGGAGGCCACTCCAGTGTCATCACCACCCAGCGTTCCGCATAGGACCGCGAGCTTGAGAGCAGCAGCACTGCCGTCAGAAAGAACGCCTTGATTACATTCATTTAACTCTACTCCCAAGCCTAGTTTCGCACTTGTATTTCACTCGCTGATTGAACTAGGAACACGTATACGATATCACTAAAAATGCATAGGCTAATCAATAAGCATGACATTACGTTTAAGAATTTTCTTATTCAATTTAATCTCCGTCTTTCTTGCGACGTTTGTCGTCGCGCTTATTGGCCTCAAGATTGTTGAATCCACCGTTATCGACAGCACCTATGAACGTCTGACTCAAATCCGTATCAGCAAGACCAGCTCCATCGAAAATTATTTCCGTGATCTGCAAACGGCGATCAATCTGATCTCTTCTCACGAACTGACGGACGATCTGCTGCATGAAAAGAAAGTCGACAGCCTGCCCGAGTTCCGCCGCCTGCTGGATAACTATGTCCTGGACTTCAATATCTACGACATGGCGCTGATCAACAATCAGGGCGTTGTGGTCTACACGACCCGCAAAGACATCGAAGACGGTTCATCCGTCTCTGTAGGTTCGATTCCGGGATCAAAGCTCAAGGACATCTACACTTGGGGCGTGAAGGCCCAAGAAGGCTCGACCCTGTTTCTGGACTTTGACAAGGACAGTTTGAATCCCAATTCAGCCACCGGCTTTGTTGCCTCCCCGATTTATCGCAACCTGCGCCCGGTCGGCGTTCTGGTTCTGAAAATTTCCATCTCGGAAATTGATCGCATCACCAGTGATAACTTTGCATGGCCGACCCACGGCATGGGCCAAACGGGCGAGACGCTGATTTACGGCGAAGACTGGAGTCTGCGTAACACCGGAAGATTCCGCGTTGAAGCCAGCCAAGCTGCTCAGGGAAGCCTTGAAGCCGAAGTCCTTTCATCCAACCGCGGCGATGAAGACATCAAAAAAATTGAGAACCTGAGCGAAGTGCGCGAGCTGGGCACTGACTATCGCGGGCAGAAAGTCATCCGCTCGATCGGAAAAATCTATCTGCCCAACGGTGAGCTTTGGTACATCCAGACCAAGATTGACGAAAGCGAAGCCTTTGCCGTCCTGGACCGTATCGCGATTGCCTCCAGTGCCGCGGCGGTTTTGATCTTTATCCTGTTCTTCTTTGCGACCTTTGCCGCCACCGGAAAAGTCGTGGAACCCATCCAGCTTCTGACCGACCGCCTGGAAAAACTGGGTACCAGCAACCTGACCCAGAAGATCAACTATAATTCCAAGGACGAAATCGGTTTGCTGGTGAGCAAGTACAATCAGCTGGCCGACCGTTTGGAAACCACCACCGTTTCCAAAGAGTTCCTGGACAGTGTCATTCAATCTATCAAGGCCTTCCTGTTCATCGTCAAAGTGAGCCATCACGACGACTGGAGACAGGCATCGTACATGATCTCACAGGCCAATGAATCCGCGCTGAAGTTCCTGGGTTATTCCACGAATCAGATTTCCCATGTGGACCTGAAACAACTGATCAGCACGCAGGAAGAATTCAACAACTACACCTGGCTGCTACAAACCCGTCACAGCATCGAGGCCGAGATCACAGCCCAGGACGGACGTCGTCTGCCGGTGCTGATGAACTGGGCGGCCCTTCCAAACCGCACCAGCAAAGACCTGACCTTCGTATTCGTCTGCACCGACATCACCGACCGTATCACCGCTGAAACCGCCCTGATCGAAGCGCGTGAACAGGCCGTAAAAGCATCCCAGGCGAAATCCGAATTCCTGGCTCGTATGAGCCACGAGATCCGCACCCCGTTAAATGCCATCATCGGTATCACCGACATTCTGGCGGAATCTGATCTGAAACCGGAACAATCCCAGCTGGTGCGCGTGTGCGCCAATGCCGGTGAAAATCTGCTGGCGCTGATCAATGATATTCTGGATATTTCCAAAATCGAAGCCCGCGAAGTGCGTCTGGAAAAAATCGCGTTTGATCTGGAATCCACGACCACGAATATCTGCGATATCCTGAAACAAAAAGCGTCTGAAAAAGATCTGAAGTTCTCGTTAAGTGTGAATTTACCAAAGAACCGTGCGCCGTTGGTCATCGGGGACCCGACCCGTCTGCGCCAGATCCTGTTCAACCTGATCGGAAACGCCATCAAATTCACTCAAGAAGGCGAAATCGCCGTGTCCCTGGACTTTGACGGGACTTCGCAAAAGTTTGTACGTTTCACAATCCGTGACACCGGTACCGGGATCCCTAAAGACAAACAGCACCTGCTGTTCCAGAGCTTTGTTCAGGCCGACAGTTCCATCACCCGCAAATTCGGCGGCAGTGGTTTGGGTCTGACGATTTCAAAAAATCTGGTTGAGCTGATGGGTGGACGCATCTGGTTCCAGAGCGAAGAAGGCACCGGAAGCTCGTTCTATTTTACAGTTCCTTACATTCCGACGGAAGCTCCGCGCGAACTGGTGGCACCTGAAAAAGCCCCGGTTGCCAATGCGACTCCACGTCCGCCAATGAATGAACTGACGGTCACCCGTTCGGCACGCATTCTGGTGGTGGATGACACTGAAGACAATCGCTTCCTGCTTTTGACTTATCTGAAAAAACTGCCATTTGAAGTTGTGCAGGCCGAAAACGGCAAAGAGGCCGTTGAAAAAGTTCTGGCTGAACCATTTGATTTGATTCTGATGGACATTCAGATGCCGGTGATGGATGGCTATGCGGCCACCCGCAAGATCCGTCAGTGGGAAAAAGATCAAGGCACCGAACCAATTCCAATCATCGCTGTCAGCGCCAACGCCATGGCTGAAGACATGCAAAAATCACTGGATGTCGGCTGCACTGAACACGTCACCAAGCCCATCAAAAAGTCAGCCCTGCTAGAAATGATTCAAAGATATCTAGGCTGAAAACCCCGCCAGAACTACAAAACTTCCTTCTAACGAGTTTAAAGGCTGGTCAAAAAGGGTCAGCCGCAAGGCGGAGTAGGCCCTCGCAGCGCAGGCGTGCTCCAAGCACGTCGAAGCGAGAAGGCCGCCCGACACAAAAATAGCAGGATGCTATTTTTGCGCGTCAGCCCGAAGGGTGGAGGGCAGGAGCCCTCCACACGCAGTCGGATGGCCCTTTTTCACCAGCCGACTAAGCAAGGCGGCCGTTGCGGATGGTGGTGACCTTGTTCCCAAGGATCTCCACGTCGCGCTGGTCGTGGGTTACAAGCAGGGTTGGAATTTTCTCGGTCTCAATCACACTTTTCACCAGTTTACGGCTTTCATCGCGCAGTTCCTGATCCAAAGCGGAAAAAGGTTCATCCAGCAAAAGCAAACGAGGCTCGCCCATCAAGGCGCGCGCAATGGCGACACGCTGCTTTTCCCCGCCCGACAGCACCGCCGCTGGCCTTTGCAGGAAAGACTCCATTTTCAGGATTGAAGAAAGTTCTTTCAAACGCGCACTGGATTTCGCTGGATTCACTTTGCGGGCGCGGGCTGCGAACATCATGTTTTCTTCAGCACTCAGGTGCGGGAAAAGATCCAAAGTCTGAAACACCACGCCCAAGTTTCGGTCCGGAGTTTTCAGCTTAGCCAGATCGGTCCCCTGATAAGTCCACTTGAATCCCGGGCAGCTTTCAAGGCCCAGCAAAATGCGAAACACCGATGTTTTCCCAGAGCCCGACGGGCCCCACAATACAGTGACGCCTTCATCGAGGATTTCCCAGGAATCGATATCTAATTTGAAGTCTCCGTAATCACGGTGCAAATTTTCGACCAAGGACACGGCTGCCTCCCACACACAAAGCAAAACAAATCAAACCGGCGACAATAATCAAACTGCTAAGAACAATGGCCTGATTCAAGCGATAACCCGACATCAAGGTTTCCGTCATCATCGCGATGCTCAGATCCCGGTGCGCCAGAATCCGCGATACGGCAAAGTCACCCGCTGCCCAGATCGACGCTATCCCCGCCAGTAATCCCGCACGACCAGAAAGCTGCGGGAACAGAATTTCTTTAAAAATCTGCGCTTTGGAAGCCCCCATGGAGTAAGCCACGGTCATCTGATTTTGCAAAGCGTGCAGTTCGCTGTCCCAACCCATACGGAACAGGCTGTTCAGACTAAGCAGCGTCAGCGCCACCGGAATTTTGATAAACGGATAAAAGCCTTCGTTCGGGCTTAAGATCAAAAGGCAAAAGCACGCCAGTGAAGTGGACGGCGCCACATAACCATTCAGGAATTTTTCAAACCACGTCTTCGGCCAACAGTAGGCAATCAGCATCAGCCCGGCATAGGACAAAATACCAACACTCATTCCCAAAGTCAGACTGCCAATAAAGTTCCAGATTAGCGCTGACTGCAATTCATAAAACGTGGAAATCTGCGAAAGCCCGGACAGGAACCCCTGCACGTACCCAAACAGATACAAGAAGGACAATCCTGCGATAACGACAATCCCCGTCGGCGTTTTCAGCAGGCTCAAATTTGCAGTGCGGGTGCTGTGCACACCTTTTCCGCGGCTGGCGACAAAGGACAGCGCAAAGATAAACACTGATTGCAGGAATGCCAGTAAAACTGCGTCCCCCCAGTTACTTGAAAGACGGATCTTTTCATAAATCAACACTTCCACCGTGGTGCCACGCCCGCCGCCGACAATCAGCGGAACCGCGAAGCTGCCAAAACAGATCACAAAGATGAATAACCCCAGCAGCCAGAAATCTTTTTTCAGCATCGGGAACAACCCGCGCATCAGGAACTGCCAGCGGCCCGCCCCTTCCACATAAGCAAGCTCGATCATGCCACCCAGTTTGTTTTCAATGGTCGACGCCAAAAGAACCGCCACCAGGCCAAAGTTCATCAAAGTGTGCACGATCACAATCCCGGGAATTCCCATCGGAAACGGATCAATGACGTTGAGTGTGGAAAGCAGGATAAAGATCGGCGGCATAAAATTGGGAAGCAGGCACAGAATCTCAAGCCCCCAGCGCACCTTGCGCCCGCGGGCCGAGTGCAGGGTCAACAAACCCAACGCCACCCAAAAACCCATGATCAATGAAAAGACAGAAGAAAAGAAAGCCTGCAGGAAACTGTTCTTAAAGGCCCAGACCAGCTCGCCCATGTCGGGCCAGCCGGAAAAACCAAACTGAGTCAGCAGAAACAGAAATGGAAAAATCAGAAACAGCACCAGGCCAATTCTGAGGCACTGGCGCAGGTTCAATTGAGATCGCCCCGGCGGATCTCAGTCCAACGGCGAAGCAGGCGGTCCACTTCGGTGGAAGAAAGGATCTCAACCTGTTGCATGGTTTTGACATTCATCAAAGGAGCAAAGGAAGTGTTTTCCATCACGCCCTTCATCACGGGGAACATATAGTTCTTTTCCATGATGATCTTCTGGCCTTCGTTGGAAAGCATCAGATTCACGAAGTGCTCAGCCAGATCACAGTGGCGGCAGAATTCCGGGATGCCCACAAATTCAAACTGCACTGGCAGGGCTTCGTTGAACGGCAAAGCCACATAGTCTTTCTTTTTTTCTTCGATTTCATGATACAGCGGTGACGTCACATAGGAATAAACCAGCTTCGTCTGCTTGTTGGTGAAAAGACCATAAGCCGTGGACCATGTCGGGGAAAAGCTGTGAACCTGAGTCATCAGTTTTTGCAGATAACGGAAGCCCTCTTCCTCGCCCTTGGAACGAATCACCCAGTACAGGAACTGCATCCCCGGGGAACTGGTGCGTGGGTCTTGCAAGGCGATTTTCTTGACCAGCTCTGGCGCCAGTAAATCATCCAAAGACGATGGCATGCGCATCAATTCATTTTTGCGGGCCACGAAAGTCAAAGCACCCCAGTCGTAAGGAACAAAGAAGCTGTTGGCCAAGGCTGGTTTCACGGCATCATAGACATCCAGCTGACCCAGGCTTAGTTTTCTCCAGCTTTGCTCAGACACCGCTTTGGAAAGATCAAACTGATCCAGGCCCACCACAACATCTGCACCCAGGCTTTCACCTTCGATTTTCAGACGTTGCAGCAAAATTCCAGAATCACTGCCTTCGATGAACTCCACTTTACACTTGCAGCTTTTTTCAAACAGGTCTTTCAAAGCCGGTCCCGGTCCCCAGCGACCAGTGAAAGACGCATAACCAAAAACACGCACCGTGGGAAGTGAGCTGTTCGGTGCCGCCGTGTCCGTGCGGTTTAGCACCGCCAAGAACAGACCCAAAAATACAACAGTCAGGAAAAGAACAAAGTGCTTCACGCTCTACCACCAAAGTCCGCGACGGCGCTTGAAGAAATAATAGTCAAAGCCCAGACAGCGTCCCGCACCCACCCAAGCCAGGATCAGGTGAATCGCCAGGAAGGTTTTATACAAATCCTCCATCGCCGGACCCGAGATAAAGAGCATGGTCACACACAACAGCACCCCAAGGAATGCCACAGGACGAACCACGTATCCGATGATGTAGGAAATAGCGACGGCAAATTCCAGGCCCAGAATAATAAAGGCCACGGTCTGCCAGTTGGGAATCATCGTGGAGCTGGCGAAGATTTTAAACCAGTTCGGAGCATGACTGGCCGGAAGCCATTCAGCCATTTGATCCGCAATGCGCGGACGGGTCAGGAAATCGCCACGATATTTCATCAGGGCATGTTCCAGATAATAGTAACCCAGGAAGATTCTTAAAAAAGAGATCGGAAGAAGATGACCTACGTATTTAACGCTCTCAAAGAATGAAACTAACATGAAGCCATTGTGAACTAGACACCCTTCTTAGGGCAAGTCTCCTCGAGAAAGCAATGACTGCACGCAGGTTTTCTCGCCTTACAGACAGCTCGACCATGAGAAATCAGCCAATGCGGCAACATGATCCAATCTTCAACGGGGACGAACTTTGACAGTTGACGCTCAATCATCACCGCGTTGTCGGTTTTCACCCATCCAAAACGGTTGGACAAGCGGGTCACGTGGGTGTCCACGACGATCCCACTGGGAATATTGAATGCATTTCCCAGCACCACATTGGCGGTCTTGCGCCCCACGCCTCCCAGCTCGACCAAAGCCTCGAGATTTTGCGGGACTTCGCCACCGTGTTTTTCCACCAAAGTGGTCGCACAGGCTTTCAGATTTTTGGCTTTGTTTTTATAGAACCCGGTCGAACGGATCAGTTCTTCCAAGGATTCGACCGGAGCTTTCGCCATGGCCTTCGGAGTTGGGTATTTCTTAAACAACGCCGGGGTCACCATGTTGACTCTTTCATCCGTACACTGGGCTGAAAGAACGGTGGCCACCAGAAGCTCAAAAGGATTGGTGTAATTCAGGGCGCAATAAGCGTCAGGATAATATCTCTTGAGAAGTTCAATAGTTGCGAGAGCCGCCGCCTGTTTGGCAGTGTGCTTTTTACTGGTCGCCATCGTTTCCGATAGCTTCAACCGGGCAGCCTTCCATCGCCTCTTTGCACAGAGCTTCCTCTTCCGGAGTTTCCGGCTGTCTGGCTACGAACGCGTGACCGTCTTCCTCGTGCATGGAGAAGTTCTTAGGCGCCGTCAGCACACAGGCATCACAAGCAATGCAAGATTGATCTACGAACATCTTGCCGGGCTTATTATCTTTCCAAGACTGACTTTTCTCTGCCATTACGAATCTCCTTAGGGGGGCCAAGCCGCCTTAATATAAGGCTTTTGCCCTTGATGTCAAACCCCCTTCCCGACTTGGGTCGCATTTTTCAAGACCTCTCCTGTCCCCACTGGGTCCTCCCCCCGTCCCTCGTATAGTATCTATATATGAGCCCCAGAGGGCCTTTAGGAACAAACCGCAAGTTCCGCAGCAGTAGGTCCCGAAAGGGACCACGTCCGCGAGGATGTGTCCGAAGCGGTTTGGTCCTAAAGACCCTCTGGGGCGCTCTATGTAGATATAAGGAGAGTTCATGGAAGGACCTCGTTCCCCCCTGGAAGCTGAGCTTCCTCAGGTTTTGGATTTCCTCAATAAAAAGCTTCGCAATGATGCCGCTTGGTCCATTGCTGCGGAATATCCAACGGCCTTTTCCTCTAACAACTTGCATAATATGCGTATCATCGCCGATGAGGGTTCCGTACTATCGCACGCGGTTATGAAACCTCTTATCATTAAAAGCCCCCATGTGATCTTTAAGGTGGGAGCGATTGGTTCTGTCGTCACCGACGATCAGCACCAGGGTCAGGGTTACAGCACCCAGATCATCAACGACTGCCTGAAATCCGCGACCGAGCAATCCTGTGACATCGCGATTCTTTGGACGGACCTATTTGATTTCTACCGCCGCATGGGCTTTGAACTGGCGGGATCTGAAGTCAGCTTTGTGATCGAGGAAAACTTTGATGTTCCGCCGATCAACCTGCGCTTCTCTACCGACAACAAAGTGTCACCGGATGCGATTTACCGCCTTTATGCGGCTCATTCAGTAAATTCTGTGCGCACGATTGAGGAAACCAGAAAGTTCCTCTCAATCCCGCAAACAAAAGTATACACCGCCTGGGAACCGAACGGTCAGCTGGCAGCTTATGCGATCGAAGGCAAGGGTGCGGATCTGGGTGGCTATATCCATGAATGGGGCGGCTCGGTTTCAAAACTGATGGCGCTGTTTGCATTCATCCGTGCGCAAAAAGATCAGCCTTACACAATCATCTGCCCGCGCCACGCAACGAACCTGATCCAGGCTTTGCAAACCAAAGACGTGACAATGAATCACGGCTATCTGGGCATGATCAAGCTGGTGAACTTTGACCAGCTGGCCGCCAAGATCAAACGTGCGTTCCGCGCTGAAGGCATTGCCGACATCGTTCTGGAAAAACATCCGAATCACTTTGTCTTTGGAGTGGGTCAGGATCTTTACACGATCAACAACGAAACAGACATGGTGCGCCTGCTGTTTGGCCCGGTGGACTTCCGTGGCTTGGGCATCTTTAAAGAAGAAACCGCGATCAAACTTGAAAAAATTCTGCCACTGAATCTGTGGATCTGGGGATGGGACTCTATATGAACCGATTTTTAAAACCCCTGTTGCCGCTGCTTCTGGCGGCGACGGCCGTGTCATGTATTAAAACCCCGGAACTGGAAGAAGAAGAAAACCCGTCATCATTGGCGCAGGTTCAGGACTCTTTGTCTGAAGCCTGGGGTTCTGCGGACCCGATGACCATGACTCCGAACGATTTCCTGCTGCAGCAGACCTTCCGAAAAATTGAAACTGGCGAAGACCGCATGCTTTTGCAGGAAGGCATCACCATTTCCAAAAAAGAAGAGCGCACCAATGACTGGCTGTACACGTATCTGTACCAGACCGAGTCTTTGACCTCTGACGGCAACACCCAGCAGTCCACCCGCGAAGACCACCGCTCAGTCACCAAAGCTGAACCGGCGATGGAAGTCTTCGCCCGTGGTCCGAAACTGAAAGGTGAAATCTCTGCCAAAGCCGACGACCTGCAAATGTCCCTGGGTTTTGAGCGCCTGATTGGCTTGGCTTATGCCTGCCAGCTGACAAGTGACCAGATGAAAATCTGCACGGAAACTCTTGGCTATGACAGCTGCGAGGTGAAGTGTTCCAACCTGCAGGTGACGGAAGAAATGCGTCCGGCTCCGGATCTGATGAAAACTCAGGCCAACTGCGGTGGACTTGCCAACTGCACCATGAAAGTGAAAACCGTTTCATTTGACTGGGCTGCTTACTATAAAAAAGGTGAAACCACAGAGAAGCAGAAGGTCAATTACAGCATCTCCATTACTCCGGACCTGCCATTCTTTTCCCGTGTGACTGACTACTGCTATCGTGCGCTGGCGCAAGCCGGATCACAAAAAGCTCTCGTGACCGTCTGCACTCGATTGAAAAATTATAAACCGGGCGGCACCTAGTCCGCCCCGCGATTCGTTGCCAACACCTGGTGAATCTTGTAGGCTAAAACCTCCTGTGGAGGTTTTATGAAAAAAATTGCCGTTGTACTTTCCGGCTGCGGTCACCGCGACGGAAGTGAAATCACTGAATCCGTCAGTTTGTTGATCGGCCTTCACCAGGCTGGTGCCGAAGTTCACTGCTTCGCACCTGACATTCAGATTCCCATCACCAATCACATCAATGGCGAAGCCCAAAACGAAAAACGCAGTCTGCTGACTGAAGCGGCCCGCATCGCTCGCGGTGACATCCAAAGCCTGGATAAACTTCACGCCAAAGACTTTGATGCGGTTGTGTTCCCCGGTGGCTATGGCGCTGCGAAGAATCTGAGCAACTGGGCTGAAAAAGGCGCTCAGTGTGACGTGAATCCGGATGTAAAACGTGTGATTCTGGAGTTCCATTCGGCCAGCAAACCAATCGGAGCTCTTTGTATTGCTCCGGTTCTGGTGGCCAAAGTTCTGGGCGACAAAAAGGTCACTGTGACCATTGGTGATGACGCTGCCACCGCGGCAGAAATTCAGAAAACCGGTGCCATTCACGAAGAATGCCCGGTGAATGATTATATCACCGACCGCGAAAGAAAAGTTGTAACGACTCCGGCTTATATGTACGGAGATGCAAAACCAAATGAAGTCTTTGCCGGCATCTTTGGTTTGGCCCACGAAATCGTGGAATGGGCTTAGTGGATATTAGATATTGGGAATTGGCGTAGGAAACAGGTCGTAGGACGTTAGAGGATTTTGAGTATGAAAAAAATTGTGGCTTTGATTTTTGGTGGTAAATCTGCGGAGCATGAAGTTTCTTTGCGTTCAGCGAAGAATGTGGCTGATGCTTTGGATAAGGATCAGTTTACGCCCGTATTGATTGGCATCAGCAAAGAAGGCAGCTGGTATCGTTTCCCGGATATGGGTGTTTTCACTGAGGCGACCAAGATTGTTGACAGTGCCCTTCCATCCAAAGCAGAATCGGTGGCTTTGATGTCCTTGCAAGGCAAGCCGGTTCTTTATTCTTTGAAAGATCAGTCTAAAACGGCAGTGGATGTGGCGTTCCCTATTCTGCATGGAACCATGGGCGAAGACGGCACGATCCAGGGTCTGTTTAAGATGGTTCAGCTTCCATTTGTGGGTTGTGGCGTGTGGTCTTCAGCGGCCGGCATGGACAAAGAGATCATGAAGCGTCTTTTGGCGGTGGCAAAAATCCCGAATGCCCGCTATCTGCTGCTGACTCCGCATCAGAAAAATGATTACAACGAAATCGTGAAACAGCTGGGCTCCCCGTTCTTTATCAAACCGGCCAATGCGGGCTCTTCTGTCGGTGTTCATAAGATCAAAACGGCTGAAGACTTTGTGGTGAAACTGAAAGACGCCTTCCAGTTCGACACCAAAGTTCTGGCTGAAGAATTCATCCAGGGCCGCGAAGTGGAATGTTCCGTCATGGGTCACAACCATGCGCCGAAAGCCTCTTTGCCGGGTGAGGTGATCCCGCAGCACGAATTCTATTCTTATGAAGCCAAGTACATCGATGACAACGGAGCCCTGCTGAAAATCCCGGCCGAGCTTTCACCGGAAACCACCAAAGCCGTGCAGAAAATGGCAGAACAAACCTATCAGGCCATGGGCTGTGATGGTTTGACCCGTGTGGACTTCTTCATTCGCCCGAATGGGGATTTGTACATCAACGAAATCAACACCATTCCTGGTTTTACCAAGATTTCAATGTATCCAAAAATGTGGGAAGCGACGGGTTTGAGTTATAAAGATTTGATCTCTCAGCTAATCCAATTGGGCTTTGAAAAGTTCGAAGGCGAGCAAAGCCTCAAAACCAGCTACTTGGATTAACTTTCTGCAATGATCACGTTAAAGACCCTGAAATTTATCGGGGTCTTCCTTCTTATGTCCTGAAGCGCCGTCAAAAATTATTTTTGTTTATTTCATCGCCCATTTAGTCGATACACTACTCGCATGGGTATCAGACGTTTCTGGAAATATCTTTCGGTCGCAAAAAAGCTGTATATCGTTATCGGCGTCATGGCACTTCTTATTGCCCTGGAGCTTTTCACTTTGTATTTCGCCATGAATTCTTTGTCTTCCGTGCGCGCCTTCGTGGCCGGCGAAAGCATGTGGTCGAAGGGTCAAAAAGACGCCGTCATCACTTTACACAAATATGCGCGCACGCGTGATCCGAATTTCTACACCATCTTCCAGGAAAATGTGCGCGTGCCTTTGGGTGACAGCAAAGCCCGCAACGCTTTGGAACAAGTTCCACCCGACACCGCAAAAGCCAAAGAGGGTCTGCTGGAAGGAAAAGTCCATCCCGATGACATCCCCGGCGTCATTTCCCTGGTTTTAAGATTCCATAATTTCAAACACGTGAAAAAAGCCCTAGAGATCTGGCGCGAAGGTGACCAGATGACTCAAGAGCTGATTGTGATGGGTAAAAATCTGCACACCCTGATTCAAAGAAATGCGCCCGAATCTGAAATCTTCAAGGCTCTGAACAGTGTGGATGATCTGAATGATCGTCTAACAATTCTGGAAGCGTCCTTTTCTTACACTCTGGGGGAAGGCTCGCGCTGGCTGGAAAACATGCTGATGGTCACGCTGATCTTTGCCGTGCTGATTGTGGAAGGCACCGGTCTTTTCCTGACGATCAGTTTCAGCCGCAATCTTTCCAAAGGCCTTTCCGAACTGAACAATGCGGCCCACGAAGTCGGTGAAGGACGCTTTGATGTTCATGTGCCGGTTCGTTCCGGTGATGAGCTGGGACAACTGGCCGAGTCCATCAATCTGATGGCCCACCATCTGAGCAGCAGTATCGGCGAACGACAGCAAGCCGAACAAGCCAGTCAGCTGAAAAGTCTGTTCCTGGCCAACATGTCCCACGAGATCCGCACACCTCTGGCTGCGATCATTGGTTTTTCAGATTTGCTGAAGGAATCCCACCTGGATGAAAGCGAACGTCTGCAGTACGTGAACATCATTCACCGCACCGGGGAACACCTGACCCGCATCATCAACGACATTCTGGATCTTTCGAAAGTGGAAGCCGGACATCTGGAAATGCAAAGCCACCCGGTGAATCTGAATTCTCTGCTGGAAGACCTGCATATTCTGATGGTGGCCCGCGTGGGCGACAAGCCTGTGCACGTTGAATTCAACCGCCGTGGGATCGTGCCGGACATGATCCGCACCGACCCTTTGCGCCTGCGCCAGATTCTGACGAACATCATCGGTAACGCCATCAAGTTTACCGAGCAGGGTTATGTGCGCATGACCTATGAAATCTCTGGCAACAACCTGCTTTTCACCATCAAAGACACCGGCGTGGGGATTTCTCCGTCGCAAAGATCCAATCTGTTCCAGGCTTTTTCGCAGATCGACAACTCGGTTTCGCGCAAATACGAAGGCACCGGACTGGGCCTGGTGCTATCGCGCCGTCTGGCGCAGATGATGGGTGGCGATGTGGTTCTGGAAGAATCTGAGCCCGGCAAGGGCTGCACCTTCAGTGTGAAGATCGCTCTGGATATTCCAAAGATTCACACGGTGAAAGTCGCCCCAGCCCCGCCCAAAGAAGTTCACCTTGGGAAGCAGCTGTCTTCCACCTCGATCCTTTTGGTGGATGACGTTGAAGACAACCGTTTGTTAATTCAAAGAATGCTGGCGAAACGTGGAGCGAATCTGACCTTGGCCACCAACGGTCAGGAAGGTCTGACCAAAGCGCTTGAGAAAGAATTTGATATCATCCTGATGGACATTCAGATGCCCGTGATGGATGGCTATACGGCCACCCGAAAACTGCGTCAGGCCGGTTACTCCAAACCAATTATCGCCCTGACGGCGCATGCGATGAAAGACGATCGTGACCGCTGTCTTGAGGCGGGCTGCACGGACTATCTGACGAAACCCGTGCAGGTTGAGGCACTGATTCAGACCATTTTAAATTATTCAATGGAAACCATTTAGATACATTCGATGACCTGCTGACGGGTGATGCAGAGGGATTGCTCAGCGCCAGGATTGCCCGGCAGCCCGCTCGCACCCACACTGCCATCCAGGCCTTGCTTTCCTTCGCGAGCTTTGAATGCACAGGGCATAAATGTACCATCCGCCCCTCTCACCATGCCCATCGCCTTGCCGCCAGCGCCGCCAAGACCGCCTTTGCCCCCTGCCCCACCAGTACCACCAAGGCCTGCGCTGCGAAAGTGATTCAATTGAAACTCTTTGCCCGATTGAATCGTCACTTCCAAAGTGCCACTGTCACCACCTGAAGAACCATTACTGCCGGATTTCCCCTGATGGCCTTTACTGCCATCTTTTCCGCTAGCCCTTTCAAAGTGTTCGCCGGAATTCGCGCACAGACTGAATTTTCCATTTTCTCCAGCAAGTCCGCGCATGGATTCATCAGGTGCTGCGCCGGCTTTACCGGCGCCACCGTCCTGACCCAGCATTTGAATTCGCAAAGATCCCTTGGCCGTTCCCACATCCAAAAGAATATGTCCGCCGTGGCGTCCGGCTTGTCCAACACCAGCTTTGAACTCGGGCGATAGTGTTTGGATTCTTGCCCCGTCGGATTCAAGGCGATCGATATGCCAGCGCACGCGATGACCCATGGTATAGATGACGGCGTTCTTTTTCAGAATGACTTCTTTATAGTGAAACTCCAGTTCCTCCACCGGCCAGATTTTGGGGGCTTTTCGCAATTCAAGCTCCAGCTCCGGTCGGGTCAGGAAAGCGCCGTTAAACAAGTACATCTCGCCGTCCACGACCATGCGGCTGACTTTGTTAACCTGAACCATGGGCTTTACAGGGGTGGCATCTTCTTTGTCCCGCACTTCCACACAACCTGCAGTTAAAGCCAAGGCAGCCACTAAAATTCCATTCATTCCGTACTTCATATCGAACCCTTTCGAAGTTTGTAGATCGCAAAGGGGCCTTACAAGTTACGGCCCGGGGCCTGTTGGATATAACGGGTTGTCGTGAGCGGATTCCGGACCTTGGCCTGTGAACGGGTTTTGCAGTGGCACAGAGATGCTCTGGGAAAGAGACTTCGTCAGGATGACGATGAACTGCCAAGGATTAGAGGCGCATGAATTACAACAAGATCAACTACTTTGAAAAAGCGGACTCTCCACAACACCGTGAGTTCATCATTTCCCAAAACAATTGCATACTTTGCGGCACTGTACTGGAGCTAAAACACATTGCCGACCGTGAAGTTTCTGAAGTGAAGGAAGAGGCTTTCTGCCCTCATTGCGAAGTCAAAACCCGCAACCGCACCCATATTCTGAACTAGGGTCCGGTCAACTTTTCGACGGGGATTTCGTCACCTCTTTGACGTTACAGTGTCCCCGTCAAGATCTTAACATCCGAATAGAAGGTGCCTGACCAGGCCCGGTCTGGATTTCCGAAGCTGGATTGTTTGAATCCAAACACATTGCTTTCGGAATTGGGCTGCCATTGATTCAGCCACACTTGCGCGCAATCCAATTGCGAAACCACCTTAGCCAGTTTTTCCTGAGGACCCCAGACCACCGCGGACTGAGCCAGGTAAGACGTGTTCGCCCATTTCAGAATTTCATGCTGATATTTGACCGGAGTCATCAGGAACAAAGGCCCCTGCAATTCATCCTGTTGCAGAACCGAACAGTTTGGCAAATCCAGCATCATCACCGGCTTCATGTGAAAGCCCGTGCCCGGACCGCTGTCGCCACCGGAAAGAACTTTGCCGTGTTCGACTTTGCCTTCCTGAACTTTCTTCTGCAATTCTTCGCGCCGAGCTGACGTGATCAGTGGCGTCCATGGGGAATTGCCTTTCGGGTCCATCAAAGGTTCCAGCTTATCAAGATAAGCCTTCATCGCTTCAATAAATTCAGTCGACATGGATTCCAAAAGGAACAAACGAGAACTGTTCCAGCAAAGCTGTCCTTGCCCCAACAGGAAGGATTTCATGATCTCAGGCATTTGCGCCTGATAATCCGTCCCGGCCAACACCACGGAAGAATTCTTCACACTGCCGGCCAGTTGCATTTTCTTAAACTGCGAAAGACCCGCTTTGGCAATTTGTTCCATGGTGGAGGTCTTTCCCACCGCCGTCACCGCGTGAATGCTGGGGTGCCCTGCCACGATTTTTCCGACTTCGGCATCGCCTTGAAGCAAAGACACCGCACCTGCCGGAACCTCCGCTTTTTGCAAAGCCTCGCCCAGAATTTGTGCTGTGACCGGCGAAAGATCCGAGATCTTCACCACGCACACATTTCCCGCAGCCAAAGCCGGGGCCATTCGTTCAATAACCAAAAGCAAAGACAGATTCCACGAAGCGATGATGCCCACAAGGCCCACGGGCTGAGGCAGCACCTGAGCTGACAAAGGCTGATTCAAACTTGCCGCCACGTCTTTAAGAACTTTGACAGCCGGAAGCAGACTGTGCTGCAGAACAAAACTTTGCGGTAAGCCCTGATGAAGAGCTTCCTGATAGGCATAATCAGAGGATTTTTCTTCCAGCGCTGAAGCCAGCTTCAACAACAAAGAAGCACGGTCCGACAAAGAAAGTTCCTTCATCACGGGTGCGGCTTTTTTTGCGGACTGGATGGCTTTGATCACATCCATGGCGTCGGACGCAGTCACACGCGCCAGTTCCGTGCCATCAAAAGGAGAAATTTTTGCGAAGGTTTTCTGACTGTCGGAAGGGACAAACGCCCCTCCGATAAAGTTTTGCAGTTCCAACGAAGATCCTAGTATAAGTTTTGGTTTCGATACTGCATCAGATGATGCGCCAACATGTCGGCTTTAAGTATCTCATCCGCCACTCCCAGTTCAATCGCTTTTTGCGGAGCATAGGGAAATTGCGCTTCTTCCGGGTGCTGCACCACGCTGGCGCCACCGCGTTTTTGAACTTCGACAAGTCCATCAACCCCATCAGTGCCAAATCCACCCAGCAGCAAAGCGTAAACACCCTGAGCATAGGACTGCGCTGCAGACTGGAACAACACGTTGGCCGACGGCAATTGCGACGCCACCGGAGCCCCTTTGGTCAGATTCAGTACGGGACCCTGAGGACCTGTCACAATCTTTCCGTGATGTTCAGCCGGAACAAAATAAACATGTCCCATTCTTAGGAAATCACCGTCTTTACCAACCACCGGAGTCACTTTCGATCCGGCTTTGAGCTTGCTGATAAAAGCCGTCACAAAGTTCGCCACCGTACTGCACGCCACCACCACCGGAGGCGTGTCGGCCGCAAGGCCTTTGACAAACTTTTCCAGAGCATCTGCGCTGCCGGCATTTCCACCCAGCACCACCACTTTCAACTCGGCCGCACGACGGCGGGTTGGAGTCGCAAAGGTTGTGGTTTTGACTTCCTGAAGGGCCGGAGCCTCTTTGAGTTTTCTCAGAATATTCACAGAAGCAGCGGCGCGAACTTTTTCAACCAGCATGCCCGCCAGGTCTTTTAACACCGCCGGATCAAACTGCGAGGGTTTGTGCACAAACTCCACAGCTCCCAGCTCCAGAGCCTTCATCGCCGCTTCCCCGGTGCTGGCCAAAGAAGAAACCATCACCACCGGAATCGGATGATGCTTCATCAGCTTTTCCAAAAACATCACGCCGGACATTTTCGGCATCTCGATGTCCAATGTCAGAACATCCGGCTTTTTACTTAAAATCATTTCGCGAGCCTGATAAGCATCGGCGGCAGAGCCCACCACTTCCAGTCCGCTTTTGGTGAAAATATTAGTGAATAATGTGCGTACGGTTGCGGAATCATCCACCACCAGAACCTTCACGGTTTTGGCCACCGTCAAGGGTTTGAAGCCCGAGACATCCACAGGTTTATCAACACTGCCGCCCGAGGAGTTGTGTAATACATCAAAGGTCGCAGTGTTCATCTTGATCGTTCTGGCTGCTTCGCCAGCAACGTTTCTTTCGATGATGGGGATGCCACAATCACGCAGCATCTTTTCTGCAAATTCAATATTGCGTTTGCCGATACCTTCACCGATCTGGGAAACACTGATGACGTTACCGCCACCATAGATCTTCGCCTGCAGGCGGCCACGATTGGCCCCCAGACGCACGCATTCTTCAATCAGCAAAGGAATGGCGTGGGCCCCATAGCGGGTATTTTCACGTTCATCGGGCATGCCGTCAGCCAGCAGATAGTGATTCAGGCCGCCGATGCGGGTTGTGGGATCATGCAAAGCCACCGCCACGCAGGAACCCAACAAAGTGGAAATCACGGTCTCTTCTTTAAAGGCCGCAAGTTTACCGGGAAATAGATAGTGAGTGTTCATCAAGCCACCAGTTTTTCAAGATCCAGAACCATAATACTGCGGCGGTCTTTGATGAAAAACTGGTGAACAAAGTTCGCAGACATCATAGTGGATTGGTTTTCAAAATTTTGCAGATCGGCTTCTTTGACGCTGATCATGTCTTCGGTGTCTGTGACCTGCAGACAAAAGCGAACCCCCTGCTCTTCACAGATCACATAGAAGAAATTATCAGCATCCATTCGGGCAAAGCCATGATCCTGAAGGTTCACCACCGGCACGGCCTCGCCGCGGAACGGAATGACCCCCAAGAGCCCCTCTTTTCTTTCAGGCAGATCAAACAACGGCAGCTTGCCGCTGATTTCGATCACACTTAAAATCGGCACCGCAAACTCCTGCGCACCGGACCGGCAGTGCAGAAGCAGAATTTCACGCAGGTTCTGCGCATTCAGCGCAAAACGTGTCGCCAGATCGGCGGTGTCGGTCTTATCAACCCCCAGAGCTTCAATATAGCCCTTCAAAGTTTTCAAAGCTTTGATCAACTCCGCAGCCCCTTCCAGGTTGCGGCTTTTTTCATCAAAGCCTTCCAGCCATGCAGCCAGATGTAAAAACTCATTCGTCTTGGCATCCACAGCCCAGGCACGCGTTTGCTCGCTGACCTCAGACAGAATACGGCGCCACAGTTTTTCGTCGGTCAGATCGATGAACTTGTCGATCTCCTTGATCACGCTGTCCAGGAAGTACGCTTTGAGTTCCGCTGTAAAGTCATCACCGAAGAAATCACTCATGCGGCCTCCTCGTGTTTTTGCTGGTCATACATCATCAACGTCATCATTTTTTCCGGATCCACAATATAGGTCACTTTTTCATCCGCCAGGATGGAAATGCCCTTGAAGCCTTTTTGCTGGCCGATCATGTTACCAAAGGATTTCACAACCAGATCCGTCTGGGCCTCGATACGGTCCACCAGCAATGCAAACACCGCCTCTTTCTGACGAATAAAGACGGCCGAAGACTTGCGCACCATTTCTTCCGACACGGACGTGCGCATATTCAGAATCTCATGATAATTCAAAATTGGAACGGTCATCCCGCTGAACTGACAATAGCGCAGATGATCCACCGTGGTGATTTGCAGCTCATCACAGGACGTGATGTGCGCCACCGACGTCAGCGGCACCGCCAGCTGGTAAGAGTTCCATGCGCACAACAGGGCACTTTCCACCATGATGTGCTGAGGAATTGGAATTTCCAGATGGAAGGTCGCCCCGGCACCCGGATTATTTTCTATGTGAATGCGGCCTTTGTATCTTTCCACAGTGGAAAGAACAATATCCATCCCAACGCCACGACCTGAAATCGTGGTGACTTTTTCTTTCGTCGAAAAACCGGCGCTGAAGATGAATTTATAGATCTGCTCATCACTCAAAGCCCTGGCGTCAGATTCAGTCACCAGGGCATTTTTAACCGCGCGCTGAAGAATGCGCTCACGGTCCAGTCCTTTTCCGTCATCTTTAAAGACCACGTGAACGGCGCCATTTTTTTCGTGCACATCGAGGTTTAACAAACCGATGGTGGGCTTCCCCTGCACAGCTCGTTCAAATTGGTCCTCGATCCCGTGATCGATGGAATTTCGCACCAGATGCACAAGACACTCGTAAAGGTCTTTTCCAAGTCCCTTGTCGATCGGAAGCTCGGCGCCAGTGAATTCCAAGTGGACACTTTTGTTAAGTTCGGTCGAAGCCTGGCGCACCAACAAAGGCAGTCCGGACAGACTTTCCCCGGCTTTTTCCTTGCGCACACTTTGCACCTGGCTTTGGAACTGGTCGCTGATTTTACCCAGGTTCTGGGCAAAGTCATTTTGGCGACGTTCAAAGACCTCGGGTTGAACCCGGAAGTTCACGGTCTGATTCATCATCTGGAAGAAGTTTTTCAACACCAGCAGTTCGCCGGACAGACGCAGGAATTCATTCAGTTGTTTTACTGACAGCCACACGCCTTCATCATCTGCAGTGGAAACCGCGCGGCCCGTCTGGGGGCGCGGACTGCGAACAGCAGATTCCTCTCCGAAATCAAAGACTCCGTAGGCGGAAATAACCTCAATGGCTTCACTGAGCTCTTCCGGATAAACTTCACGCTTGTCGCGCAGGCTTTGCGCCAGAACTTTCAAGATGCGTGAGCTTTTCAGAAACAGATCAATGCAGTCTTTGGTGACCGGACGGGATTCGCGTTTGATTCGAGTTAGCAGAGCTTCAAATTCATGCGACAAAGAGCCCAGCAGCTGACCGCCGGGAACGGCGCCGACACTGCCTTTGATGGTGTGAATTTTCCGGAAAAGCACATTCACCTGATCCTGATCTTCCGGATTGTTTTCCAGTTTCAAGATCAGTGTGTCGAGGTCTTCCAGAATTTCTTTGGACTCTTCGAAAAACGCACGGGACACCTCTTCGACCTGTTCAAAGTCGATAAAGGCAGATAGATCCACCTCTTGGTTATCCTGGGGTTTGTTTTCGTCCGACATATAAGGGAATTTATCGGTATTTCAGGGATTTAAGTTAGAACGGAGGGCGGTTTATTTAGGCCAGATTTGAATTACAAGTGCTGCAAATAAGAAGAGCGACCTTACGGTCGCTCTTAGGTTTATGATTCTTTCGAACCCTAGGCGAAGGTCTTGGCGTCCTAAGAGGACGTCACCTCCGCCTTGGTTATGTCTACGTTTTTAACCATAAGCATCACCTCCTTACCAGCCCCAATAGAAGCTTAGATTAGATGATACTATGTTCGAACTGTGTTTTGCCACAATTCTGTGGTCCAGTTTTCACGCGACCAGTTCAGACTGAATCAAGTTATTACAACGACTTGATGAACTGAATCAAAGCGGAACGATCTGCTTTGGGAAGTCGTACGAATTTGTTTTTGGAGTGCTCAGCTTCACCACCATGCCACAGGATCGCTTCTTCCAGATTGCGTGCACGACCGTCATGCAGGAATCCCGCACGCGGATTGATGGTTTGAGTGTGACCCATCCCCCACAGAGGACGAGTTTTCCACTCGCGCCCGTCAGCATCGAAATCCTGACGACCGTCGGCCAGACCATCACCCATGTCATGCAATAGCATGTCGGTGTATGGATAGATCTTCTGATTGGCAAACGCCTGGATCGGATGATCACCGGTTGTGAAGCTTGGCTGGTGGCAAGTTGTGCAGCTGACCTGATGGAAGATCCCCGCACCGCGGATCACCTCGGCTTCAGTCGCCCCACGACGAGCGGGTACCGCCAGTGTCTGGGAATAGAAAACGATATCGTTGGCCACCTGATCAGTTGCTTCCAAACCGGCGTGAGGTTCACGGCCCGCACGGTAAGCATCATACAGCGGAGTTCCCGCGATGCTTTCATCCGGGAAGGCATAGTTCGTCACGCCGATATCACCGCGCAAAGCACCCAAAGACTGGTGCAATACCGATGGTGTGTTGTTCTTCAAACCAAAACGACCCATGGAAACCGGATACGGATCACCCGCCATGCTTTTTTCGATATCAAACACCCAGTTGGCTTTTCCGGAAACACCTTCCGCAGAAAGATCACGCTGAGCCAATGCCAGAATGTCGGATTCTTTGATCGCCTCAAGCAAACCAAGACCAATCATCGGCGTTCCGATACGCGCGCCCATGCGAACGTCTTTTTCGTAAAGACGGCTTTTCATTTCGCCAGTCACAGAGTCGAAATATTCATCATAAGCGCCCATGACTTTAAAGACCGGCTTACGCAGCTCCACCACATCACCGTCAGGGTAAGTGAACTGAGTCTTGTCGTATTTCATCCAGACTTGCGCCTGACCTGTCCCTGGAAGATCCTCACGAACCCCCAAAGAACCCAGGTGGAACAATTGATCCGAGAAACCCGGAACCGGCACTGGAGCACCGAATTTATTTTCTTTTGTTTTTGGCTTCTTCACGCCGTCTTCGATGCTGATACGCAGGAAGACTGCTTCATTCTGGCGCAAAGGCACCCATTCTTTATTGAACGGAACTACCGGCAAAGCACCGCGGCCGTCTTTGGCGTGGCAGGCATTGCAGCTGGTATTGTTGTGGACCGGACCCAAACCGTATTCAAAGCGGTTCGGATCGTCAGAGAAATTTCTCTCAAAAAGAGCATCGCCCGTCAGGTGACGAGCGATCTCTTCTTCAGACAAATTTGCAGCCGGGTTACGGAAGGCCCAGATGGACTGGCCTTTGAAAAACACTGTGGTCTCGCCACCGGATTTCTCCGCGTGAACATAGTCCATGTCAATTTGAGGAGCAGCCAAAGCCGCCCCTGCCATCAAATTCAAAACAGTCAGTACAATCCAAGCCTTCATATATTTCCCGATTACATGTCCAGAGTCGGAAGAACTTCAGACTCTAGTGTTGCGTGAAGGGCATTCAGAGCATCAATCGCAGTCTGAGTGCGAGCACGGCCGTCTTTAGTGAAGATAGCCTGACCGAAGTCACCACCGTTTGCCGGGCGGATTGCTTCAATCAAAGCCATGCAGTTCAGGATGTCAGCTTCAACACGAGCAGCCAAAGACGCGTCAACTTTTTCAACCAAAGCTTTTACGCCTGGGCCTTTGGAGTTTTTGTAATGGCCAGTGTAGATGCTGTAAACGGAACGGATGTTGTGCTGGAAGTCTTTCAAAGAGTTCCATGCAAATGGAGATTCAACCAACGCCATATTGGCAGAACCGATGTCCGCGCCCATTGGGTCAGACATTTTACCGTTGGCAACTTCGTCAACGATACCCATCATGCCTTGAACGAATTCTTCCATTACGGCTCTTTCAGAAGAATAGAATTCATTATTCAAGCCCGGAGTGCTGATCACTTTTACGTAACCTGGAGCAGCTGGGTTTTCTGGGTCATAGTTTGTAGTCCAGGCGTGAGCCAGTTCAGCAGTGTGTTCTGCCAGCAATTGAGCAGATGCTTTCAAGTACTCAAGCTGTTTCGCAGTCAAAGAAGCTGCTGGTTTTGTGTTGGTAACTTTGCCGTCACCGAACAACAGATATTCCAAAGTGTGGAAACCCTGAAGGTTGGTACCCAATGCACGAACCAGATCAACTGTGATCTTGCGGTTGGAGGACATAACAGAGTCCAAGTCCAGCTTGTTCAAAGGCCAAGTGTCCAGCAAGGGGTCAATACCCAAAGAATCAACTGGACCGAACAGGAAAGATTCAGAGCTTTCCCAAGGGATACGAGCTGCACGCCAAGCGGCTTGAGCTTTATCCAGATTTTCCTGATTGGTGTTAGCTGCCAAAGCGTCAACTGCTGCAGATAATTCCGCAGTTTTAGCCGCCAGGTCGTTGTAAGTCGCAAGAATCACATTGTAAGAAACGTGATTGATGATTTCTTTGTTTGTTGCAGCTTGAGCCGTCGCACCTGCGAACGCTACTGCTGCCAACATCATTTTAAGAGCTTTCATTTTAAGTCTCCTTGGTTGTTAATAAAAAATTAAATTACTTTTCAAAAGCGGACAGATCGAAACCGAAGGCCACGTTGGCCTGGTAGGTTTCAGGCAAACCTTCCAGTTCGGTTTTGTCGCGGGCATACTGCACCTTCATGAAGGCCGCTGTATCCCACATCCACATGAAACCACCAGAACGGCGACTGACATCGTAACGTGGATTTTTAACGATGCTGCCCTGAACATCAGCAAAAGTGTTCACGTGCTCTGCTTTCAGGAAGAACACCAGGCCCGGAGTTTCCCAATCATAGGAAAGCTGCACGGATTCAAGTTTTGCCTTGTGACCCAATGGCGCAAACGCCTTTGGTTTCGCCAGACCGCCCAAAGTGGCGTTGGCCGCAGAAACTTTGTCTGAATTGTCCAAAGAACCTTCGATGTACTCAGCCGCGATACCGATGCCTTTCCATTTGTAGTTACCCATCACCGTGGTGATACGAACTTCAGCCGGAACTTTCAGTTTGTCGACCTTGTAGCGGTTGTCAGTGCTGTCACCCGCGTACTGGGCATAGGCGATGCCTGTGCCCTTGGAGATATTGCCCCACTCAAGACTGAAAACAGTCGCCAGATTGTCGGCGTTCATGCTTTCGAAGTGACGCTGGTAACCGCCCCCAACCCAGGAATAGGTACGGAAGAACTCAGAGTTCAAACCGTTCACCAATGCCGCGCGTGCCGTGAATCCGTATTTGATTTTCTGTTCAAGACCCACACCGGTTTCCGTCCAGCCCAGTGGCATCATGCGACCTTCAAGATCAGAAGCCAGGATGGTTGGATACTTGTGTGGTTTGGTCAGAACAGAACCCAAAGAGATGAACAAGGGGAACTTACCGATGCGAACTGCCGTGTCTGTTTTTTTGAAATCCTTTTTGTAGTAGATTTCATGAAGAACAACTTCACCGCCCTTTTCGATTTCCTGTTCGAATTCACCGAACTCTTCGAAGGGGTCGAATTCGATCGTCGTACCGACACCACCGTGTTCGATTTCAACTTCGAATTCAATTTTGGAGCTGTCAGTCAGTTTATATTCACCTTCAAACGCGAACTCTGCCAAATCCATGGAACGACGAACGATCGGATCAAGGTTCTGAACAGTTTTGAATGTCTCTGCTTGGCTGAAAGAGATATAACCGTAAGAAGTGAATTCAAATTGCGGGTATTCTTTTTTGACTTCAGTGACAGTCGCCACTTGAGTCAGTACCGGAGCTTCTTCCGCCTTGGTTTCAATCTTTGGCGTGTTCTCGGTGGTCGACGTGCTTTGAATCACAGTCGTGGTTGTGGTCGTGGTTTTCTCCTGTGCCTGGGCAGCAGAAGACATGGCAAAAATAAGTGCAAGGGCCCATTTCATTTATCAAGATCTCCAGTGAGGCCCGTTTGTAGGCCTGCCCCCGGAAACTGTAAAGACCCCCCACCTTATTTAGGGATAAGTGAGAAGGCCTTGAACGCCAACTGAAAACTTAATGATAAGACCACCCTAGGTGGCGGAAACTCCTGAATAATTTGAAAATTCTACCGGGTTAATGTGGCCATATATTCGGCCACAGCACAGGCCCGCAAAGCCCCCAAACCCTGACCCGCCCACAGGGACTGAAGTTCGGTATGACCACTTTCCTGAGCTTTCTTTCTAAGTGCCGCCGTCAACCAGTGTTGAATCGGATAATCGGGCGTGTCAGCTTCGTGAACCTTCATCTCGCTTGAGAATCGATTGCTCAATCCCCGGGCCCACCGTCCGCTGAAAACTTTAATCAGTTCTGTGTCCTCGGGTTTTCCTTTTAACAGAAGCTCGCGGTATTCCCGGGAAGCTCCACTTTCCTGACAAACCAGAAAAGCCGTTCCGATCTGGACCGCATTTGCTCCGCTGGAAAGCATGGTATGCATATCGGCCCTGGTCACGATGCCCCCGGCAGCGATGACCGGGATGTTCAACTTTGGCGCCATTTCCAGTACCAGTTGTTTTGCCGGCAACAACGGGAACTTTCCCTCCAGGAAAGAGCCGCGGTGTCCTCCGGCTTCAAGCCCCTGGGCAACAATGGCATCACACCCCTGCTCTTGCAGATACAAAGCTTCTTCCATACTGGTGGCAGTGCCCATGACAAAAACATTTTGCGCTTTCAGGGCCGCCATTTCAGCAGGCTTCAGGCATCCGAACGTAAAGCTGAATGCGGGGACTTTTTCTTCCAGCACAACGGAAAATTGCTTTTGAAAAAGATCCGGGTCATAGGAAAGTTCCGGCACTGAATCCATTCCCACCAGTCGGTAGTATGGTAACAGATGCTTTTTCATTCTTTCCAGCTGCGCTTGATCCATAACCGGCGATGTCGGAATAAACAGGTTTACTGCGAATGGATTTGCCGTCAGTGATTTTACTTTTTTAATAAGTGACCGCAAAGAATCCGGCGACATGTATCCGGCCCCGATAGAACCCAAGCCCCCGATATTGCTGACGGCTGAAACCAGTTCGGCTGTCGTGTACCCACCCGCCATCGGGCCTTGAATCACAGGGATACTTGTTAGCTTCCAGTGGGCTTCAGACATGATCAACCTCGTTACTTGAACAGGAATTTAAAGCGCGGCACCTTCTGCCCGTCGACTTCAACGGTTTCATTCCACATCGGTAAAGGCCGGCACCACAGACGTCCGACCGAGTTGTTGTACAAAGATTCGTAAAACACCATCTCATCCAGGCTTTCGCTGTGCCGACCCACGCCGATCACACGATACTGCTTTCCGGAATAATGCTGGTAGATGCCACCAGCAACGATGTCATGGGCGGTTTCTTTAATCATGATGACTTTCGGATTGTTTCAACAAATTGGTGCGCTCTTGTTTGTACAGATCAAAAGCCTCGTTAATGATCTTCAGGGTTTCCGGCAGATCGTGGAAGCCTTCGACTTCGACCTTTTTGTTTTCAAGACCCTTGTAGATTTCAAAGAAGTTGCGGATTTCTTTCAACTGGTGCGGAGCCAGGTCCTTGATGGAATGGATGTGCGCCATCTCGGGATCATCTTCGTGAACCGCAATGACCTTGTCGTCCATCTCGCCCTGATCCAGCATGCGCATGCAACCCACCGGACGGGCCCGCATGATACTGAGCGGATAAACTTGCGCCTGACCCAACACCAGAATGTCCAGCGGGTCATGGTCGCCACAATAAGTGCGCGGAATAAAGCCGTAGTTGGCGGGATAGTGAACCGAGCTGTAAAGCACACGGTCCACTTTCAGAAGGCCTGAAACCTTATCCAGCTCAAACTTGGTTTTGGATCCCGCGGGAATTTCAATCAGCGCGGTCACCACTTCCGGAGCTTTTTTTCCGGGACTCAAATCATGCCAGGGATTCATAGGGCCTCCGTTTTTATTTCATCGCTTCCAGGTGTTTGATGATTTCTGCCTGGATCTGCTTCATCTCAGCATCGGAACGGCGCTGAGCGCGTTTGAAATCCAGATCCGGAATAGACCATGCCGGGATCAGGTGCAGGTGATAGTGCGGAACTTCAAAGCCCGCGACAATCTGACCCACCCGCGGAGAACCAGACGCCTTCAAAATAGCTTTACCGATTTTCTGGGATACTTTGTGAAGATGAGCGTAGGTTTCTGGCGGCACTTCTGTCCAATGATTGATTTCTTCTTTGCTGATCACCAGCGTATGTCCCAAATTGACCTGATCCAGCGCCAGGAAGGACAGGATGCTGTCGTCCTCATAGATTTTGTAGCAGGGAAATTCGCCGTTGATAATTTTGGTGAAAACTGAAGCCATGAGGTCTCCTTACATTTACTGAAAAACTCTGGGAAATCATGCCTGAACCCAAAGGCTTTGACCAGCTTCAACACCCCGGGTCCCCGTTCCAAACCGGGACATTGGCCCAGCTTCCACAATTGCTCAATACTCGCCAGTAAGAATAAGACCTGAGATAACCACGTAGCCTATGGTAGGCTGGAGACTATATGAGCACTATTTTTCTGCTTGAAGATGACCCAGTAATTGGCAAAGCCGTCCAACTGCAGTTGGAACTTGAAAACTATAAAGTAGAGTGGGTGCAAACCCTTGCTGATGCCAAACGCCAAAGCGCGGAATGCAAAGCCGATTTGTTTCTGCTGGATATCAACCTTCCTGACGGCAGCGGGATGGAGTTCTGCAACTGGCTGCGCACCCAAGACCAGAAAAATCCCGTGATTTTCCTGACCGCACGCACTGACGAAGAAAGTGTTGTTCAGGGCTTTGACCAGGGTGCCAACGATTATGTTCGCAAACCTTTTAGCCAACGCGAACTGATCGCCCGCATCCGCAACCAGCTGGCTGACAACAAGGCCACTTTGGATCTGGTTCGCTTTGCCGGCCTGACTCTGATCAAAAATCAGCAGGTGCTAAAAAACGGTGAGGCGCTGATCAATCTGAATCGCCGTGAATTTGAAATTCTGACGACGTTCTTTGAACACCCGGAAACAATTGTGACCCGCGAACAGCTGATTGAACGCCTGGCTTCAGGCGAGGAAATCTATGATCGCACCGTGGATTCCCATATCAGTCACATCCGTTCCAAGCTGACCAAAAACGGTGTCACCATGGTGAAAATCAATTCCGTTTATGGCCAGGGTTATCGCCTGGAAAAAGCCGTCTAAATCCCCGCCCTCCACAGGATCTCACTTTAAACCGTGAGGTCCTAACTCCACAATCGCTCAATACTTGCCCGCTATCCTGAATGTGTAAATAAGGCGGGACCATGTTACAAAAAATTCTTCTGACAATTTTACTTCTCGGACCGGTGATGGCCACGGCACAAACTTCAATGTGGGGCACTGGAATGTACGGCGGCATGCAAAGCTGCTCAACCGGAATGCGCGCCGGCAACGGTGCCACCAGCATCGACGACGGCACCAAAGAAATTCAGGCGGAACTGCAAGAAGCCCAGCAACAGCTGAAAACCAAAAAAGCGGAAAAGAAAAAGATCGACCGCACCCTGCAACGGACCCGCACCGATGTGGAAAAATCCATTTCCAGCGACTATGCCGATTTCATCTTTGAACACATGGAAAATTCACGCCGCTGCGAAGAATACAAAGGCCTGCAGGAGCAATCCGGGGAATTTGTTGCCCAGGGTGAAGAAGGTGGCGAAGCCGCAGCACCCAACGCCGACATGATTCCAGTGTATGGTTTTTCCACCGCAGAATGGAAACAGTACTGTGACCGTGGCAAAGCGGGTTCTGTCAGCGGTTCAGTTTGCTCTAATTCAAAGTACCGTGAAACTGACGGCGGCCGTGGCAGTGATGCCACCACTTGCAAAAAAGGGCTGTCTGATTATCGCAAGCAGTATTCCCAGTCCGAAAAACTGCAACGTGAAATCGAACGCATGGAAGGCCAGATCACCAACCTGAAACAAGATCTGAAAGACGCCAAAGCCGACGCGTTGGAAGACCGCCGCAACGGCCTTGCTTCCTCGGACACCGAGGGTGGCGTTTGTGTCGAGTGTATTGCTCAAGGAAATGGATCCCAGGCCTCCGCTCCGAAAACAGATTGGGCCAATGTGATCGCCAACGTGG
Source organism: Bdellovibrio bacteriovorus str. Tiberius (assembly GCF_000317895.1). NCBI lineage: Bacteria > Pseudomonadati > Bdellovibrionota > Bdellovibrionia > Bdellovibrionales > Pseudobdellovibrionaceae > Bdellovibrio > Bdellovibrio bacteriovorus. The sequence continues at coordinate 553,921 of NC_019567.1, read as the reverse complement.
GCACAGGATTGTTCGCTTCGTATATGGGTTACAAACAAAACCAGATGGTGGCAGAGTACAACTCCAACGCCGGCTGGCCGACGCAGTCTTACCCGGCTTTAAGTTATGGATACCCCTATCTGATGGCGGGTCTTTACGGCGCCGTCAGCGGGGGCACCGGTCAGGGCAGCTTCGGCTGCGGCAGTGGTATGAACGGCACGGGCAACATGAATGGTGCCATGGGCATGACGGGCGCCTATGGCATGGGTGGCATGTACGGAAATGCCGGCATGGGTGGAGCTTTCGGATACCCCGCAGGCATGATGGGCAACATGATGGGTGGCGGAATGTACGCCTCGGGCATGGGCCCGTGGGGCATGAATGGGATGAATATGGGCGGCATGATGGGTGGTTATGGCAACATGATGGGATCCATGGCCGGCTACGGCTCGATGATGGGTGCTTACCCGGGATCGATGATGAGCAGTATGGTTGGTGGTCTTGTCGGCTACGGCGGCATGATGGGTAACTATGGTTCTATGATGGGCTCGATGACTGGCTACGGTTCAATGCTTGGGGGCATGGCGGGTTATGGCGGAATGATGGGAACTTACACTGGGAGCATGATGGGCTATGGCTCGATGATGGGCTCCATGATGGGTTCAATGACGGGATATGATTCTTCGTCGATGGCTTTGCAGCAGCAGATGATGCAAATGCAGATGCAACAATACCAAACAGCGATGCAGTATCAGCAGCAGTACCAGCAGCAGTACCAGCAACAGATGGTGCAGAAATATCAGACTGTTTCTTCCCTGCAGCAAGAGATGTACAATCTAATGTACCGAATTCAGCAAGTCCAGTACGGCGGCACAAGTTATCTGGGTGGCACACTCAGCTCCAGCACTTCACTGGGCCCGACTCCGATTTACTCTACCGGCACCAGTTCCCTGGCACCGGTGCCGATCATCAATTCAACTACCACCACAACGATTCCTGCCGGGCGCTAGGTTTTCAGCCAACTACCAGGCACCCAGTCTTAACAAACGGGTGCCCTGTCTGTAAGAGTCCTCGGCAAAGCGCAGAATTCCATCAGAACTCAGCTGCGATGTCAGGAACACCATATAGACCGGTATCTGCTGTTTCAGTTGAACCTTGGTGTCTTTATCCAGCACTTCCCCCGGTTTTGCCATATAGCGTTCGATCGCGGCACGGTCCCACTCGGTTCCCTTCATCAGGTATTCTGCCAGATCCACGGGTTTTTCCACCCGCACACAACCGGAACTAAGCAGTCGATGAGGCTCGGCAAACAATTCCCGCTGATTCGTATCATGCAGATAGATCGCATAGGAATTGGTCATCATGAATTTCAGTGAACCCAGCGCATTCATGCGGTGCGGGCTTTGACGGATATAAATATTGGCATCCTGAGTGGGATCCATATTGTACCAGTCAATAGTGGCCGGATCGATTCTTTGGGTGAATGACTTGTTCCAGACCTGATAATGGCGGGAATCAAAGTATTGACGAATTTCCCATGGCCACAGGTTCTTGATCTCTTCAACCTTGTCTTCGCGGAAGATCGTCGGTGGCACCACCCAGAATGGGTTGATCACAATGTAAACGATTTTGTCTTTCATGGTCGGTGATTTTCTTTCAGGCCGGCCGTTGATGGTGCGGAAGCTCATCGAATAGAAACCTCCGCCGCTTTTATCGACCAGACTGAAATAGGACATCGCCAGGTTCACAAAGATATAGCGTTCTTCCACGTATTGAGGGAACCAGCGCAGCTTTTCCATATCCAGGCGGATCTGTCGCATACGGTCCTGACAGGACACATTCAGATATTTCCAGGTTTTTCCTCCCGGAGAAATCTTGCTGTCGGGTTTAAACCGCAGGTTCCACTGAATATCATTCACCGCAGCCACCATCTGCTCATCATAAACGTTGTCAAAGCTGGCCATAGGATAGCCCAGTTGAGCGATACGGATCTTTAGTGGAATCACAATCGGGTCTTTGCCACCCAGCTTCAAAGTTTTTTTAACTTTGGGCAGTGCGGGCCAAAGATTATTCACGCAGGCATTGTTCATTTTGCGAAGGCTGTCACGCAATGCCAGATACTGGGGCATTTGTGAAGACATGGACTCCAACAGGACGTTGGGGTTTTGCCCGGCGGCAGCCAAAGCTGTCTGCAGCTCAACAGGTGTCGGGAATTTTTTCTTGGTCAGTTTCACATCCACGCCCACCAGTGCCGGATCGACGATGCCGGTGGAAACATTCTGCAACAGGCGCAAATAATTAATACTCGCCTGATTTCGCAAAGCGGGATTTAACGGATCCACCAAAAAAGTTTGCTCCATTGAATCCGACCAGTAGCTCTTCGCATTGACTCCGTGATCCCCTGACTGTGTCATCACCCAGCGCAGTTCACTTACCGGAATTCTGTCCACAACGACCAAGTAGTCCTTTGAATTCTGCGCGTTCGCACTCAAAGCAAGGCTCAGAACAGTCAAGAAACCCATGAGACGCACCAACTCCATAACCCCTCCTCATGTCTTCTTTTAAATTAATTTTGTCTCCGTTCTTGCGGCATTGTTAGGCTGGGTCTGGTCGACGGACTTGAAGATTTCCAAAACAAAACAAACTGGATGTTTTGCCACAAAAAACTGGCTCCGACTTTGCTCCTTATCATTCTCAGTAACAACATCGTTCCCCGGCTGCAATCCAATGCGAGTTCATCGCATAAAAGATCTACAGCTGTTGAACTTTTTTGGGAGGTCTCAAAATGAGATGGTCAAAATCACTTCTGACTCTGGGTTTGGTTGCCGTCAGCGTAAATCTGGCTGCATGTAAAAAGCAGTCCAACAATCCCGTGCGCACTGCCAAGGCCACCAAAACCGCAGTTCCCCTGACTGAAAAACAAAAGGCGGAAAGAGCCGCAATGACCTCAGAACAACTGTGTTATCAGGATCTGTGCGCCTCTCAGTCGACAGAGATCTCCTACGCAAATTTGATGGCGAAGGCAGCCCAACCAAGTGACACTCAGAAGGCTTATTACCAGCAACATCTGGACGGCCGCTTAAAAGAAGTGATCAATGCCAAGGTGCAACTGCACACCACCACCCTGAATCAACTGCAGGCGAAAGAATCTGAATTTGCCAATGCAGAACTGAACGAAACGCAAATGCGTTTGATCAAAGTCATCTATATCCTGAGCGGAAAAGACATTTCAGAATCTGACCGAAAAGCGATCTTTGCCAAGATTGGCGAATATGACTTTGCAAAGGCCAACGACCGGGCGCACCTGCAGGGACCTCAGGCCTATCTGTTGGCAATGCATCCGGAAAAAACTGTGATGGATGCAGCCCGTGCCGAAATCAACCTTGTCCTTGAAATGCAGGAGACTTTAAATAAGGCCATCGGCTTCCGATTTATCGACCTGGACCACGGGGTCATCGCCCGCTTGAAAGCCGGTGGCACTGCCGACGCAACTGAACTGAAGGATCTGATTCAAAGTTCTTACAGCGTGCGCTTGGTGCACACACTGACCTTGAAAGAGACGGCTATTGCCGATGCTCTGCCCCTGCAGGCCGAAACCATCCGCACCAATCTGGCGAAGTCCGATTTGAAAACCCGCCTGCAAAAGCGTCTTGCTGAAGCTCCCGGTCTGAAATCAGCCTGCGAAGTGCGCATGTACCAAGGGCTCAATCTGTATCCGGAAGTCAAAGACGTGACTGCCTTCCAGGAAAAAGTGGAAGTGGTGCGCGAACAGGTTTTGAAAAACCTGAACTCTCAGGATCCCGCATATGAAATCGTGAAAAAGATCAGCGTCTATATGCCTGAGTCCATCAATGATCTGTCCAAATCCCTGGCTCAATCACTGACCGACAGAGCCCGCACCGACAAATTGCAAGTGGAGATGCTTCTAAAAATGGACGCATCCACAACACTGATGCTGGGTGCTTTGCTGTCGCAGACCCTGGGTGAAAACGACATGCTTTGTGATGATCTGGTAAACCTGGGTATTTCTGATTTTGCCAGCCCGGGACTTATCGGTATCAAGGTCAGCTGGATGTCTGTGAAACTGCCGACTTATGGAATTTCCATTCTGGCGCACGAGTTCGCCCACCACGTGTTTGCGCATGCAAAACAGTTTGAAACCGCGAAAGCCTGCCTGACAGACAAGCAGGGATCCACCCAGTTCCTGAATGAAGATTTCTCGGACGTGCTGGCAGCTAAGGTTGTGTCACAACTGCAAAACGTTCTGCCTAAAAAACAATCGAACTATGGATGCTTCTTCGCTTCTGAAGAAAAAGATCCGTCTTTGAAAGTTCAAATTGTTGAAGGTGTCGAAGCTGTGCATTCCTCAGGTCTGTACCGCGCCTTGCAAATTGCGCAAGTTCGTAAAGAAACAATCCCAGACACTTGCAAAAAACTGGTGTCTGCGCAAAACTCCAAAGCCCTTAATTCCTGCGAGATATAATTTGTGAAGAAGTGCTTCCTGAGTTTTCTATTTTTACTGAGTGCCTGCGCGCCATCTGCACAAGAGACCGCGTTCGAGCACTCGTTGCCTGACGATGATGACTCTGCCATCGTCGGTGGCCGTCGTGTCACCAACACCGATCCCCGCGCCAACTGGGTCGTCATGATACGCGGGAGCAAAGGATCTTTTCTTTTCAAAAGCTCGGGCATCTGCACCGGCGCTTTCATTGCTGAAGATGTGATTCTGACTGCCGCCCACTGTGTGGATGAAAAAGGCGCCACTTATGATATTGCCTATGGCTTGAATCCCCTGGAGGAAAAAAGAAAAGTCCTTCGCATAGACAAAATCATCCCACACGAAAACTTTGTTCGGGACACATCGAAACTGGGAGCTGATGACATCGCCCTGATCAAGATCCGCGATCCCAAACCAACACGCCTGAAAATCCTGGGACTGCAGCCTGTAACAACTCTGGAACAACCAACCAACTATCTGGCCATCGGCTATGGCAAAACGTCTGACGGCGCCCGGGTCAAAGAACGGGGCATCCTGCATTCAACCCCGACCATCATTTCTGAGATCAATGAAACCCATCTGATCGGAAACCAGAAAAATGGCATCGGCATCTGCCAGGGTGATTCCGGCGGACCCTTGCTGAAGGCGGATGAAAACGGTGAGCCCGTGATCATCGGCATCACCCACGCCACTTTCAAATACAAAGCGGACCCGATCCCTTCGAATGACTGTTATGGCCGGGCGGCCTATGTCAACGTGGCCAATCAAATGGACTGGATCCATAAAAATCTGAAAATTCTGTCTGATCATTCCGACAAATAAAAAAAGGGAGCTTTGCAGCTCCCTTTTTCATTCGATCTTAAACCGAAATTCCTAGCGTTGGTTGGCCGGAGTCCATTTCAGACCCTCTTTGCCTGCCCATTTGCCACGAGGACGGTAGATACGGTTGTTTGCGTACTGCTCGAAAGCGTGTGCGCACCAGCCGGAAATACGGGAAGCCGCGAAGATCGGAGTGAACAAATCTGTCGGGATGCCCATAGAGAAGTATACAGTTGCAGAGTAGAAGTCCACGTTCGGCATCAAACCTTTTTCGTTGAACATGGTATCGTCGATCAAAGTGGACATTTCGTACATGTGGTGAATACCAGCATCTTTAGTCAACTTGTCGGACATGCTGCGCAGGATACGAGCGCGAGGGTCGCCGTTTTTGTAAACGCGGTGACCGATACCCATAACTTTTTCTTTTGCAGCCAAAGCGTCTTTAACGAACTGTTGGGCTTTTTCCATGTTGCCGATTTTTTGCAGCATCAGGATCACTTGTTCGTTCGCACCACCGTGCAAAGGACCTTTCAACGCGCCAATCGCAGACACGATCGCAGAGTGAAGGTCAGACAATGAAGAAGCCGTTACGCGAGTTGCGAACGCAGAGCAGTTCAGCTCGTGGTCAGCGTGAAGGATCAAGCAAGTGTCCATCACTTTTACGTGCTCAGCTTTTGGCTCAGCTCCGCCGCCCAGCATGTACATCATGTTCCAAGCCATGGATTTGTCAGTTTTAGGAGCCACAGGCTCTTTACCCTTGCGGATTGCATCGAATGCGCAAAGAAGAGTGCCCATTTTCGCTGTCAAACGAACAGACTTGCGCAAGTTTGCTTCAGCGCCGTTGTCGTTAGCATCAGAATCCCAGTGCGCCATCAAAGAAACAGCCGTACGCAACCAACCCATTGGGTGAACATTGGTAGGGATTGCTTTCAAAACTTTGATGAAATCAGGGCTCAAAGCCATTTCATTGCGAAGTTGAGTGGAGAATGCCGCCAGCTCTTGAGCATTTGGAAGTTTGTCGTTCCAAAGAAGATAAGTTACTTCCTCAAAAGTTGAATTCGCAGCAAGATCATCGATCGTGTAACCACGGAAATTTAGAGAATCACCGACGATAAAAGATACTTTCGTCGTACATGCAACAACGCCTTCCAAACCCTTGTCCAAGGCGCCTTCATAGATATTTACTTCAGCCATCGTAGTTTCCTTTCTGACTTATCAAATACTTCTTTTTTAAACATTGTAGACTTAACAGGAGTTTTCACAAGTTGTCACGCGGTTCCCGATCCTAGGTCTTACAAACCCCGCGACTGAAAACATAGTAACAATCAGTTTCTCGGAACCACCGGCATTCGGTCCAACGACCCTGCTTTACCGGCTGGCGAGCTTGATGACTCTGTCTTTAACTTCGGTGACGATCAGTGTCTGGTCCCGGACGGGATCCTGTTTACCTGAGTATCGCTCATTCGAGAGCAGAATCTCGTTGCGCAGCTCATGCACACCCTGCTTCGGGGCCCGAGAAATCGCCTCGGAAATCCCGTGTCCACCCCAGTTCACCCCCAGGGAATTTTGGGACAGCTTCAAACCTTCGGTCGCCATAATCAGACGATCCCGCGGATTGAGCTGGATCACCCGGCTTTGTGGCTCCGTGTTAAAGTCCTTGCCCAGACTTGGACCGGTCGGCAGAAGCTCCACCAGACTGTCCTGACCATAGACCTGCATGAAGCCGTCGATGTTCCCGACAGAGCAGTACTGCATTTCAAAATTGCGGCGATCCACGATCCCGTAGAACACGCTGGCTTTGTCTTCATTCTGGATGGACGGCACAACTTCCTTGGCCAGCAACGCCAGCACTTTGTGGGCCTCCAAACCGCGACGGGCCTCGATCTGCGAAGAAATTTTAATGATCACGGACAACAACACCGAAGACAGCGAGTAACCGCTGGCACTGGAAATCAGAATGCCGAACTTGAGTTTGTCTTCGTGTTCAAAGATATCGAAGTAGTCACCCCCCGAACGAGTGCCGGGAAGGAATTTGGTGCTGAACTCAAAACCCTGGACATTGGGAAGTTCAGTGGGCGAAAGAAACTTTTGCATGACCTGCGCCAGCTTCAGCTCCTGGCTGATCTGGGCAATCATCTTTTCCAGGGCGCCATTGGCCTTGGAAAGCTCAAGGCGGTAACGGTGAAGCTCTGCCTCTTTCACCGCCAGTTCATGTTCCAGTTCTGAAATTCGCTCTTTGAGTTCGTCTTGTTCTTTTGCCATGACGGCTTATATTAAATTCTTTTTCACGCCCAGTCGTGAAGGAACATATTGAGCTGTTCTTCTTCGGCCTTTAGTCGGGCTTGAATGTGCTCGGGCACCTGCCCTTCTTTCAAACTGCCCAGACCCTGCAGGTGATAGCGGATCTCGCTGTGTCGCTTGTGGACTTTTTCACGGGCCCAGGACATCACGGTGGCGGACAGAAGCTCCCAGCGTTTCCAGGTCGGACCAAAATAGCGGGACGCCTGCATTTCATCAACCTTCACGTTGCCGCCGAAATGACCCCAGATCATCTGCGCCACCCACTGCACACCCAAAATCAAAGCAAACAACAGAACAAACTGCAGGGTTTTATCCTGTGCCGCGGCTGTCCCGCTGGTGAAACCCAGATTCAGCAAAGTGCGGACTTCACCCGCGATCATCATACCCAGGAACGCCCCGCTGGCCGAAACCATCGCAAACTGAGTCCCAATGCGACGGCATTCCTGATTCAACGAGCGGCTTTGCCACCAGAAGAAAAGCATGCGACCCACACGCTCCCCCGCAACCAAGCCCAGGGCCGCGTTGAAAGAAATGGTGTTGGTCAACAGCAACCCCAAAGCCAATGCCAGGGACCAGAATTCCAGCTGCACAATCAAACTGATCAAAGCCGCCAGACAGAACAATGCAATCACCGTCGGAAAACGGCCATCCGCCAGGAAGTAAGCCAGATCACTTTGCCCCAGGGTCGTCATCAACACACTGGCATTACGAAGCATGGTTTCACCACCCACCAGGAAAAGCCCCGTTCCCAGAACCCAGCCCAGAATGTTTTTAATCTGCACGGACAAAAAAACCGTCAGCAGACCCACGCCAGCAAGCCCCAGCAGGAAGTAACCGTTAAAGCTCATGAACAACAAACCCAGAATCAACACCCACCACGCACCCAGGGTGCTAAGACACATCAGCAAAGCACTGGGACGAGTTCCCAGAACACGCAAATTTAAAAGCGCCATTCCCGAGTACAAAGACTTTTGCGGGGATGCTTCCAGCACCACCACATCCAAAGCGCGGATGAACATTTTCCCCAGAGTTGTGTCCAACCCCTTTTCCAGAAAACTTTTTTGCAGGCCAGAGAAAACCACCGCCACGTACTTTTGTGACAGATAAAGCCCCAGCATCATCATGACAAAACTACCCAACCACATAAGTATCATAGCGAACCACCTTTCCCTCGTAAGAATGACGAACACCCGGAAGCAGCTCTTCAGCCTGCATCGGACGTTTCACCACCACGCGCTTCACCGGCCACGTCAGGGCCTCTTGCAGAACCAGACTGGCGTCATCGTCGTGACCAACCAGATCACGGAAGACCACCATTTCCTGCTTGGGAAGTGCGGATTTCTTTTTGTGCGGATACATCGGATCAAAATAAATGGCGTCCACTTCAAGCAGACCCTTGTTCTGTTTTAGAAACTGCAGGCTGTCGGCAAAGTGCAGTTCATAGGATTTCAGATAGTCCTTTTTGGTGCTGGCAAAGGCTTCCTTCAAAAGAGCGTACAACACCGGAGAACGCTCCACCCCGATCACCGAGAATCCCAGCTGGGTCAAAAACACACTGTCGATACCCATACCGACAGACAGATCCAGAATTCGGCGTGCGCCTTTGGCCACGCCCAGTGCCTTGGCGATCAGTTCATTTTTGCCGCGATGACCTTTGCGCTCGTAATCCAGATGGTTTTTATCAAAATCGATTTCAAGCAGGCGCTTTTCCTGATCGCGCACATACACGCCCTCGGGCTCGACAAAGAAATGAAAGAAGTATTGTTCAGGACTTTCAGGATTCAGTGGCGCCTTTAGAAAAGACGCCCACTCGACAGCCTTGTCATGGACTTCCTGAGCGGAAGCCCGAACACAAATGCGAAGGCCGCCGTCTAGCGAAGCAGATACCAAAGACACTCAAAAACCCACATGCCAATGGCGATCAGGAACAGATAGAAACCGGCGCGGAACACCTTGCGCATCTCGCTGCCCACAGGGCTTGAGATATTTTTCAGTTTATAGATGAAGCCCACGGATGCAAATGCCAGAACCACCGTCAGATAAACGCCCCAGTAAAAACCGGCGTAATTCAGATGGTAAGTCAGATTGAAAATCAGGAACAAAATCCACCAGCCGGCAATCAGGCGACGGGCCTTATCAAAACCCAGCCAGTTCACGGTATTGGTGAAACCCGCCTGACTGCTTGGGAAGATGTTCATGAAGTTTCTAAGGTGCACTACGAACAGCACCAGCCAACCCCACACACAGCCCAGCCAGAAAGCTTCGATATCGCCAGGAACACCCATCGCGATCTGAAAGCCCACCGTCAAAAGCGGCCCCAGCATCACAAACAGAGCGAACTCGCCCCCGATACGGTACTTGAAGGAATTTTGTTTTTTAAACTGAGCCCATAATCCCACCGTCAGGCTGACAGCAAAGATCCCCGCCAGCTGCGGGAACGCAAACACCAGTGGCACCGCACACACCAGCGCAATGAAAAGGAAGAAGGACGACAGATGTTTAACCTGTGCGGCTGTGATCCAGCCATTTTGAATGGCGCGACTGCCGGAACGTTCCAGCACACGGTCAACACCCTTCATGTGGTCCATATAGTCGTTGCGCAAGTTAATGGAGATAAACGCCAGCAACACACCGATGGTCGCGATCGCGGTGGTCACCGGATCCTGCATGGTGTGATCGTCAATGTTCTTGGTCAGAATCAAAAACAGCGGCAGGAAAATCAGAAGGAACGTGCGCACCTTGTAGATCTGGGACATCTTGGCCCAGAAAGAAGGCTTGGTGATCTCGCTTAACGGAAGCACACGAAACGTCACCAGCTCGGAAGCAGAGTTGACGTTCAGGGTCTGCTGCGGCAGAGCCCGGTGAGTTTTGGAGAACGTCCCCAGCAAATAGGATTCAAACTGGGCGTCTTTTTTGGAAAGCGTGATCAGTTCACTCACGAAGGTTTCCTTCTCCAGTACAAAATCTCGGTCAGCGGGCGCAGTTGATCAATCAGCTTTTCTTCGCCCGGTTTCAACAGGGACTGCAGGCGCTCCAGATGGTGATCATACATTTTGATCAGGCCGCGGTTGATTTCATCGAATTCCGCCAGTTTCTGGTCAAAGCGCGCTTTGCCGCCGACGTTTTCGTAGTACTGCTCCAAAGTTTTGGATTTCACGATATGGTCGATTTCATGGCGAGTGGCCCCGGCACACATGAACGCCCCGAAGGAATTCAGATAACCGGATTTCAAATCACCCAGGATCGCTTTGCCTTCGTCGTTACGGATGTCGTAATCCAGAAGATCATCACTGCGCTGGAACAACTGCCCCAGCAGCGTGCCCATTTCAGAAAGAATGTTGTGCAGTTCCTCGTCGTAGCGTTCCTGCGCGATGAACGGCGCACGAATGCACCACTTAAACAGACTTGCGGTCTTCAGATTGTGAATACGATCCAGCTGTTCCATAGTGACGAAGAAATCACCCACCACAGAGTCCTGCAGCCATTCACCTTCCAAAAGATCAGAAATCACTTCCGCTGTGTACTGAACCAGCTTGATGTTCCCGTGACCGGAAAGGTTCACCATCACACGCGCCAGCAGATAGTCACCCGCCAGAACCGCGTACTCCGGCGTGTATTTCAGCCACGCAGCTGTCTTGCCACGGCGAAGATGAGAGCGGTCGATCAGATCATCATGAAGCAAAGAGGCGTTATGAATGAATTCGATTGTCTGGGACAAGAGCAGCTCAGTTTTAGGTTCAATGCCCAGGTGAGCCGACATCATGCGGATCAATTTTGCGCGGAAGCCTTTGCCGCCGGAAAACAGGTCCTCGTAAAGCTTGTTCAGCTTTGGCAGGTACGCCGGAAAATCCTTTGGATCATAGACTTTAAGATCAATGACGCTGCGTTGCAATTTTAACTCCTGAAGAGGTCGAATAGTCCCGCTAACTTCGCGATTTATCTGCTTGCTGTCAAGGGCTTCAAGGCCGTAAAGTCCGAGACATTATGAATAAAGTCTTTCGCACGAAAAAGACCATGACCTTCAGGGATGCCGACCCTGCGGGAATCATGTTTTTCGGAAATATTTTTGGTTTCGCCCACGATGCTTTTGAAGAATTCATCGTCGACGCCGGCTACACCTGGAACGAGTGGTTTTCCACCCGCGACCTGCTGATTCCCCTGCGCCACACAGAATCCAACTTTCTGGCGCCATTCATCCCCGGCGAAACCTATGACGTGAATGTGTCCGTCGCAAGTTTTGGTGAGACTTCCTTTAAAATGAAGTACGTCTTCACCCAAAAAGACAAAACCCACGCCATCGTCACCATGGTTCATTCCGTGATTGATGGAAAGACAAAACAAAAGGCGACCCTGCCGTCGCTGATGAAATCCCGTCTGGAGCCTTATCTGGAATCCACCGGTCAAGGCTGCTAGAGGAGCGCGCATGGAAGAGTTTAAATTCACAGGAAAAGAATGGTGGCGCGAAGGCGTTCGTTTTGAATGCACAGGTTCCGGCAAATGCTGCACTTCCCACGGCGAATACGGCTTTGTGTACCTGAGCCTGGAGGACCGCCAGCGTTTTGCCAAACACCTGAAAATGCGCACAGGCGATTTCACCCGCAAATATTGTGATATGACCGGCGGTATCTGGCACCTGAAAGAAGACCCGAAAAACCCGGATTGTATGTTCCTGAAAGGCAAAGGCTGCAGCGTCTATGAGGCCCGCCCGACCCAATGCCGTACCTGGCCGTTCTGGCCCGAGGTTATGAACGCCAAATCCTGGGCCAAGGACGTCAAAGCCTTCTGCCCCGGCGTGGGTAAAGGCCCTGTGATCCCGGCTGAGCGAATCGAGCAACAAATCCGCGAACAAATCAAAAGCGAACAAGGCTGGGGCAAGTAAGCTGCTTCAGTGTCAAAGTCTTAGACAGTCAGGCATTTCTTACCGTTATCCAGCAAATTCCATCATTGCAATTCTAAGAAGTGAGGTCCCTTGTGTTACAAAGGACCTCATGAAAAAACTCATCTTCCCCCTTATTGCTTTGACGCTTGTTTCCCTGCAGTCTTTCGCCGGTTCCAAAGCCACGGACCGTTCCTACAAGTACTGCGATGACATGACCCAAATCGACAAGTTGCTGGATCGCAGCCGCGAATCGGTTGAGCGTATTCAACGTGAAGGTCTGAAGATCGAACGTATTGTGGTTTCCAAAGACAAACGCCAGCTGTATCTGGTTTCCGGCGACACTTTGCTAAGAACCTACACGGTGGCATTCGGCTGGAACTTCATCGGCCACAAGCAGTTCCAGGGTGACGGCAAAACTCCCGAAGGCATCTATTCCATCGATTATAAAAACCCAAAGAGCCAGTTCACCAAGTCCCTGCATGTGGACTATCCGAACAAAGCGGATATCGCTTATGCAAAGTCCCAGGGTAAAGACCCAGGTGGCGACATCATGATTCACGGTCTGCCATCCAACCCGCAGAAATACGAGCGCATCAGCAAAATCCACCCGTATGACTGGACACTGGGTTGCATCGCCGTGACCAACGCCGAGATCGAAGAAATTTATTCCCTGGTAAAAGAAAGAACCCTGGTCGAAGTCTGTAAAATCAGCCCAACCAAATAGGACCAAGCAACTGAAGGCCGTTCAAAAAGGCACAGCTGCAAGGCGGAGGGGTCCCTTTGAAGCACAGGCGTGCTCCTAGCACGTCGGAGCGAAAAAGGTCCCCCGACAACGCAGTCAGGTGGGCCTTTTTCAACGGCCGCCCGGGCGCAACTGATACTTGCGCTGCACTCCTTGAAGACACGACAGCTTCCCGCCATCATCAAAGACCCGGTCACACATCAGAACTTCCTCGCGCACAATAAACTTGTTACGAAGCTTTCCCAGACACTGAATCTTTTCGTCATCACTAAAACGATCCGCACAGAATCCCACCGCCTCCACGGTAAATAATTCCGCGGCGGACATTTCGTTCAGACAACGACGTTTGTCTTCATCATGAAAGAAGGACTGGCACAAACGGCTTGCCGCCTGCAACCCCGGGCGAGGGTCCACTTTCAGGCGCGTGCGGTACGGAAAAGGTCTTCGGATGTCGGCAAGACAACGGGCCTTTTCATCATCAAAAGTCAAAGACTCACAAACGTCCACTTCCTCGGGACGGATATCTCGGTTCACAATACCCGCCAGACAGTTCACACGGTCGGCATCAAAATTTTGATTGCGGCAAATAGGTAAAGCCTCTTTAGTCACCCAGTTGGCACCGCTTTCCAGGCGGACGCATGGGGGGATTTCACTGTCGTCCTCGATCGCAAGGCAGAACTGCAACGCCGCCTGCAGACCCGGGATTGGATCCGGAACCGGAATCGAGTGGGCTGGAGCCGAAACCAACATCAAAACGAAAAGTACCATCTGTTTCATAGCGAGACCTCATCCCTAATATGGCCGTTTATGTGAGGGGACTCAAGGATTGTAAGCTCAGAATGATGCGGCAATCTTACATCCGACAAAAGTTGGTAAAGATTCTCAGTTTGAATCTTTAGGGGGCCACGGGACCTGTCGATGAGTAAAGTCATGATGAACGTAAGTGGCAAGAATCTCATAGTTTTTATCCTGACAGTGTTTGCACTGACTGGGTGTAAAGAGCCCGAGATGCAGCTTTCAACCCTGGGTAAGAAGCTTCCGGCTCCTTCCCTTAAAGGCGGCAGTCCGTTTGATCAGGACTTCGACAGTCAGAACTATGCACGCGTGCAGGGAAACTGCGACACGCGAGTGGGTACGATCCTGGTCAGCTTTGATAAAAGCGTGTGGCACCAACCGCCGTCTTCACCAGATTTGACCGACACCACTTTGTCTGCCGGCCTTGCCAATGATTCTGACTGCGCTGATGGCAGCTTTGATATTTACCTGACCAAGAATGATCTTCAGAATATCTGGGGGATTTCGACCGGCTCCTCCGGTAGCGATGTGGACTATATCTATATAAAAGGTTCTTCCGTGATTGGTGACACTGAAACACTGACTCTGGTGGATGGTGATGCCAACAACCCGGGAACCGGCACAAACTCGGGGGTGGCGGCATTGGTGGTTCTTGAAAAGAACTGGCCACGCGGCTTTGCGGGTTCAGACCAATGCAGCTCCTTCATGGCTTTCTTAAATACCGAAAACGGCCAGCGCGCCACCCACACGACGGATGTCAGCTTCAAGCTCAGCAAAACAGTGGCAGGTTCCACCTATTCAGGAATCACTGCCTATAAGAACTGGAGCGACTGTCACAGTGATTCCAATATCACTGACACCTTCACCATTCCGGCCGGCTCTGATTATACAGAAATCATTTATCGTTTCCCATCCACCCCGCTGGATGCTGTATTGAATTTCAAGATCATCAACACCTCAGCCCTGCGCGCAAGCACAACGGCGGCAGCAGTGACTTTGCGAAACTCCGAAGCTTCCTCCACATATCGTTGGTTGTCTCTGGAAGAGCACATGTTCCAGATCTACAAGAATATCTGTTATCCGATCCGCTTAAGATCCAATAATTTCAACAACAGTCCAGCCTACGATCAATTCGGCGGCACTCTGGATCTGGTCGCCAGTGATGCGCGCATGAAGTTCTATACCGATGCTTCCTGCGGCACTGTCACCTCCAGTTACACTTTCAGCAGCTATAATTCCCTGATTGTCGGCTATGTGAAGTTCTCTGAAGCCTCATCAACAGACACCATGGCCTCTGTAAACCTCACCATTACCGGGGCGACTGGAAACACCTATTATTACGATGCAGTCCCTCTGAATTTCCGTGTGGATCTCAGCAGCAAGTCCATCGCTGCGAAGCTCGACTTCTGGGGACCGCGTGATATCGCCAACGGCTATTGCAATGCCTATAATGTTGTGACTATGAACGCAAACGGCACCATGCTGCCAGTCAACGGGGCTTTGACGGTCAACCTGGCAACCCAGGAAAGCAATCTGGGTCAGTTCTATGCTGATGAATCCTGTGCAACACCAACAACAACTGCTGTCGTAGCCAAGAATACGGCTCTTAAGAAAGTGTATTTCCGTGCGGGAGCTGCCAATGCAGGTACTTATCACTTCAACGTGAATGCATCGGGATTGACCAACCACACGCCAATCGTGAATATTCGAACTCCGATCACGCAATTTAAAATTGTGCCTATAGATATGACTGCCGGAGCATGCAAAGCGATCTCTATTGGAGTGGCTGATGGAGCAGGGATCTTCCGTATCGCCGACCAGACCTACAGTGCACCGATTTCAATTTCCATCACACCCACACCAGGCAGCAATGTGATCTTTGCGGATCCGAGCTGCAGCGTAGCGGCTTCATCAAACTACATCACCGTGGGATCAGGCATGGGGGCGGCTGTTCTGTATATACAAACTGCCGGCCTGAACGGCAAGATGCTGGACCTCACTGTTTCCGCAGTCGCTGGAGTGTCAGGCTCCGCCTTCAACGGAACCTTCCAATAATAGCTATTTGATCTTTTCGTGCAGATGTTTCAGAAGCTTTTCGCGGTCCTTTTCCGGATGGATCGCGAAAGTTTCTGTTTCACCTTTAGTGGAAGCAAACGTCACGGCCTGAGTGTCGTCAATGCAAAGATCCAGACAACTGGTTGTCACCACACGGATCTTGGAACCGTCACCACTTTCCTTGAATGATTTTTTCAGGAACATTTTCAGATTATCAGCGCTGTTGCCTTCTTCTTCCAGCAACTTGGGACTGATGGACTTGTGGCACTTCGTGCAGATCAGAACGATGCCTTGGGACCAGGGGTTTTCTTCGCGCTTCATAGTTTTCTCCTCAGCTCCGCCCACAGGATCTTTCCCAAATCGCTGCGCGGGATTTCGTTCATATAATAAATTTTACGTGCTTTTTCAAAGGGAAGCACTTTTTCTGAATACAGCTTCAGGACTTTGTCCGTGTCGGCTTCAGATAAAAGACTGACCAGATGAATTTCAGCGCCCAGTCTGTCAGAAGGCACGTCCAACAATGTCACTTGAGTGGGCCAATGCGGATTCAAGTGCAAGGCACAGGATTCAAGCACCGAACGAAGTCTTGCCACATTGGTCGCTTCGCCACCGATCTTGACATAGTCTTTGCTGCGGCCTTCAATCAGCAGACTGTCATGCACGACCGAGCCCTTGTCTTCCGTCGTAAACCATCCGTCCGCCGTTTTTGGATCCCATACGCGCGAACCCGTTTCGGTATTCTGCGCATAACAAGTGAATAAAGATTCCGCCCATACTTCAAGATAACCGCCATCATTCTGGCGGGCCTTCGCATGAGTCAACAAACCCACGGGTGGAAACTCATCTTGTTTCAGACTGTCCAAAGACGCCGTGGCGATCTGGGAGGCGGTTTCGCTCATCCCATAACTTGGCAGCACCGGCCACCCCAGTGCGCGCGCTTTTTTGTATAGGTCCGCTTCAAAGGCTCCGCCACCAACGACGATCGCTCGCAAAGTCGCTGGCGCCTTCAAACCATGGGAAACCAGATCATAAACTTGCGTCGGCACCAAAGCCGACAAAGTGCAGCCTTCAGAAACCAGCACATCGTAAAAGTGCTGAACGTCCCAGCGCCCGTCCTTCAGGGCGTTGACGACCTTAGCGCCGCTTAGGTGCGCGCGGATTTCAATACCCAACCCACCCACATGAAAATGCGGCAGTACCTGAGTCCACACATCTTTGGCAGAACTTTGCAAATGAAGATTCACTGCCCGCGCCGACGCCATCAGGGCCTGTTTCGACAAGGCCACAAGCTTGGTCGCCGAAATGGAGTTTGCGGTGGAACCGGATGTTGCGATCCACACATGACTTTTCAGATTTTTCTCGCTCTGGCTTTTTTCCGCAAGACGGTACAAAGCCTGATAGTCCGTTTCAGGCCAGCGTGGATTCAGCAGGATTTCGTTGGATTCACAATGAAGATCTATCGGACTTTGAGCTGATACCACGTCAGGTCCTTTAGCAATTTATCAAAGCCCACGCCGGTGCCTTTGTTCTTCAAAAGATACGGTCCTTGGGTGGAAAGCTCGGCCGCAAAAGAATCCATCTGGTACAGGCGATGAGTCAGACAGCCGGATTCAAGAATCATATCCCCGTACTTGTCTTTTAATTCCATCGCCACACCCACGGCATGCACCACACCCACCGGATGATCCATATAGCTGGTCACCGCCAGTTTCAGGTTCCACTTCTGGCATTGGGCCACCGCCTTGTCGACGTCGGTCTTTGCGGGCTTAATCACGATCACATCAAAAGGCGCTGAAGCAATCTTGCCCCACGGCACTTTGTCGTACTGATTGTCCAACGCGATTTTGGCCAGCTTGCGGGCTTCACCCCAGGCGTGAAAATCAAACGGAAAGGGATCTTCAACGTATTCAATCAGCGGACGCACCGTCAGCGGCAGATTCACCATGAACTTTTCAAAAGTCTGCCAGCTTCCCAACGCATTGAAATCCAGGCGCATGCGCATGCCGGAAGCTGCGATATGGGTCAACATGTCTGCTTCTTTTTGCAGGTCACGGCCCATTTTGACTTTGACGGTGGTGTAGCCTTCGTTTTTCAGTCCATCCAAAAAACCGGGCTTCAGGTCCTGAAAGTGGGAAAGCAGATAGTTGTTTTTGACTTTTTCGCCGCCATCAAAGACGTGTTTCTTTTCTTTGCGAAGAAGCGCGTCTCGACGGGCCAGCCAGATGCTTTGCTCAATCTGTGTGGTCATGCGCCCCATACGCAGATCAGAAAGCTGTTCTTCCAGGGACAGATCCCCCAGCTCAGGCCACGGATGCAGATCCGCAAAGCCATAAAGCCCGTCATTCCACTCAACCTTCAGCAGAATCCCTTCACGCGCGGTGGCCGCTGTGGCGGCATTCAGGGACTGGACAGGCTTCAGAGTGTAGGGGCTGTAGCTGATCTTGATCAAAAGGCAAATCCAATCGCAATAAGAAGTCCAAAGAGCAGATGCAATCCCGCTGCCTGCCCCAGGAATTTATTGTATGCCGGACTTGGCTCCGTGGCGAAAACATTTTTTGTGATCTTCACTGCCAAAGGCAAAGCAAACATCGAGACAATCGCCGCGATCTTGTAACCTTCAAACCACCAGTACAGATTGAGAACAAACGGCAGGAATGCCAAGGCCGCAATTTCCCAGCGAGAGAATTTCACACCAAAACGCACCGCCAGGGTTTTTTTGTTCACCAGACGATCACCGGCATGATCGCGCAAGTTGTTGATCGCAATCAGCACTGTCGCGTGCAAACCGATCTGCAGGCCCAATACAAACGCTTCAGACAGCCATTCACCGGTATTCAGGAACACAATCCCCGTCACCGCCAACAAACCAAAGAAGATGATCACAAACAGATCGCCCAATCCAAGGTAAGCCAACGGAAATGGGCCCGCCGTATAGGAATAACCCATCAGCACCGACGCCACCCCAATGGCCACGATCACCCAGCCGCCTTTCAGCACCAGCGGGATCCCGCACATCACGGCCAAGGCGAAACAAAGCGAACCCAGCAGCATCACCTGATTGGCCGTCAAAATGCCGGCTTGGGTGATACGCTGAGGGCCGATGCGTTTTTCCGTATCCGCACCCTTTTTAAAGTCCACGGCATCGTTCACCAGATTGGTCCCGATCTGAATCAGGAAAGAAGCCATCAATGCGTAAAACAAAACCCAGCCATCCCAGGAAAGACCAATGGCCTTTACCAGAGCCGTCCCCGCCACACAGGGCACCAGGGCAGCAGTCAAAGTTTTAGGGCGAAAAGCGAGAAGAATACTTTTAATCTGGGTCGCAGAGGTCATTTTGCATCGCATTGTTAAGGGTTAAAATCCAACCTCTTTGTATCAGATTCTTTTCGCGTGACCAAAAGAATTTCTAAGGGCAAAAGAAGGAGGTTTTCCGAATGAAGGGGGTTTTTATGAATGGCATGACTTTGATGGCTTTTGCTGCCGGCGCGGTGATTTCCGGACTGCTGGTGTATTTCAAGCTGAAAGCGCAGTTTGCCTCTGAAAAATCCCAACTGGAAGCCGACCTGTCCACGGCCCAGATGAAAGCTGATCTTCTTTCACAAAGCCTGTCAGAACAAAAAAGCCTGATGGTGGACGCCCGTAAACAACAGGAAGAGCTTTCCCAGCGCATGAACACCCAGTTTGAGGTGATGGCGCAAAAGATCTTTGAAGAAAAGTCCGCCAAATTCACCGACCAGAATCACAAAAACATCTCTTCTGTGCTGGAGCCGCTGAAAGAACGCATCAAGGACTTCGAAAAGAAAGTGGAAGAAACTTATTCCACCGAACGTTCCGAGCGCGGCGTTTTGCGTGGCGAGCTGACGAAGCTGATGGAACTGAACAAAGTCATGTCCGCTGAAACCCAGAATCTGACAAAAGCCCTTAAGGGCGAAGTGAAAACCCAGGGCAACTGGGGCGAGCTGATTCTGGAAAACATTCTGGAAAGATCCGGCCTGCGCAAAGGTGAAGAATACGTGATCCAGGGCACTGACATGGATCTGCGTGGCGAAGACGGTCAGATCCTGCGCCCGGATGTGATCGTGAACCTGCCGGATGAAAAACATCTGATCGTCGATTCCAAAATGACGTTGATCGCTTACGAGCAGTATTCTTCCGCCGAAACCGCTGAAGAACAGGAACGTCTGGGAAAACTGCACATTGAATCCCTGAAAAAACACATCGACGGTCTTTCTGAAAAGAAATACCACGCGGCTGACAAACTGATTTCCCCGGACTTTGTGATTCTGTTCATGCCTTTGGAGCCGGCATTTGCTTTGGCCTTCAAGCTGAAGCCTGAAATCTTCCAGTACGCGTGGGAAAGAAACATCGCCATCGTCAGCCCGACGACTTTGCTGGCGACCCTAAGAACTGTGGCAGCTTTGTGGAAACAGGATCGTCAGGAAAAGAACGCTTTGGAAATCGCCAAACGCGGTGGACTGCTTTATGAAAAATTCGCAGGTCTGCTGAAGGACCTTCAGCACTTGGGCGAAAAACTGGGCGCCGCCCAGAAAGCCCATGAAGATGTTTTGAAGAAAGTTTCTGAAGGACGCGGCAATCTGATCGATCAGGTCGAAGACCTGAAACGCCTGGGTGCCAAGACTGAAAAATCCCTGCCCCAGCTGGAACAGGCCTAAAGGCCGCGGGCTCTGTGTTCGCGCAAAGCCCCCACTTGTTCCACCGCAAATATCACTGCATTTGATTGAGCCTGATCCCCTGGAAACTTAGCCTGTTCAAGGGGCCTCATGACACGAAAGAACTTTTTCCTGCTGGGTCTGGCCGTGATTATCGGCGCATCCATCTGGCTCTATTTTTCCTATAAGGGAATTAAAACCACCCAAGATGCCTTGGTTGAACAAGCCGAGCTGACCCGGGCCCGTCGTCCCGCCTCGATCCCCGTTGTTGTGTCCCCCCCGCCTGAAAACCGCACTGTCACCGCAACCAAGGCCCGTCTGCAGCAAGAAGCTCTGACCCTGCAGCAGCAGCTGATAGAAGCCAACGCAAGCCTGCAGCAATCCCAGCAGTCGCTGGAAAGCCTGCGGGCACGACAGCAGGAAGAAAGCCAGGCCCCGACTGCTGACACCTTTTCCTCGGAACTTCAAAGCAGCAGTCTGGAACTGCAAAACTTCGTCAGCGAGTTAAATTCCTATGACCGCCTGGCCGAAGACATCAACCGCCGGGCCGATAAAGCCCTGCGCCTGCAAAGCAGTCAGGCCCAGGTGGCGCGCAATCAGATTGATGAAAACATTCGCTCGCAAGAAAACTACATTCGCCAGACTCAGGATGAAATCATCTATTGGCAGCAGAACACCAACGACCTGACGGCACGACAGGCACGTCTGGATGACCTGAATAATCTGCTGTTGCAACAACAGCAGCAGATGGAACTTATGCAAAACGAAAAGCTGCTGCTTTCCTCGCAAGCTCTGCAAGGCCCACAAAGCGTGCAGCAAGCCCGCGAACAGGCCCTGTCGGATCTGAATCAGGACCGCAGCAACCTGCAGGAAGAAATCGCCATCCGCCGTTCCCAGATCCAGTCCCTGCAAGAGAACATCTATGAAACCACCACCAACGACTTTTCCCTGCGCCGCCAGTTGCTGCAAACCCAGCGTGCCGTCGAACAACAGCGACAGCAGATCCGTCGCCTGGAATCCTCTTTGATTGAAAAAAACGCCGAACTCAGCGCTTTGGAATAGATGACTTGCGCACAAATAAAAAAAGGAGCCCTTGGGGCTCCTTTTCATTTTCTGAATCTTTAAAGATTAAAGTTCAGCGTCGCGAACAACATGCAGCTTGGTCGCCACATCAATCCCGGTGGATTGATTTTTGATTGCGACAGCCGGATTCTGCACCACACGCTGTTGCAGCTTGGTGAAGATAGGCTCGCGGATAGCCAGGTTGTTATCCTGAAGAACACACTGACGAGCCGTACGGGCTTCAATGTTCACAACGACTGGAGCTTTCAGGTTCGCAGTCATCAAAGTAGGATCATCCGGAATAGTCACGATAGAGAAGTAGCGAGCTTTGTCCTGAGCCGTCAGTTTCAAAGCTTCCATATCACCTTTGGTCAGGGTTGCTTTGTACTGAGGAGCAAACAATTCAGGCTCAAGTACCGGGAATGCAATTGCAGGGGCTTCACAGCTTTGCAACCACGCGAAGATTTCATCATTCGGATCGTCAAGAAGGACGAACTTGCGCAAATCAGCGAAGCCCAACAGGCCTTCGGTGAAAGTCAGAACATCTTCTTGTTTCAGCTCAACTTGGCCGAATCTCGATGTTGAAATGATCATTCATCCTCCCAAAAGGTACTCAGGATTCACCCTTATTTTAGACACACCAAGGCGCTATGATGGTGAATACATCTATAAATCTGGACCTAAATCTAGGGAGACTCAATTAAAATCTAGTAGACGTGACTGGGCGCTTCAGGCTGACAGCGGCCACTGCAAAGAGAAAGACGTCCCTACCGAGGACAAAACACCCACGTCGTTAGAAACGAAAAAAGGCCCGGCATCTCTGCCACAGGCCTTTTTGCTCACAAGTATTAAAAACCTACTATGGTTTCAACAACTTAGCGATATTGCGTGTTTTATCGGCATCTGTGGTAGCAGATTGCTGATTCTGGTCCTGGATCGCAACGTAAACTTCTTCACGGTGGATTTTGGTATCTTTGGGCGCTTCGATGCCTAGACGGACCTGTTTACCTTTAATTTGAACTACTCTGATTTTGATGTGGTCATCGATAGCGATGCTTTCACCCAACTTCCGTGTGAGAACCAGCATGACAACTCCTTTTGCTGCAGTCGTTATCGGTAGTTTTAAGCGGAACTGTAGGTATTATTTTTATCTTAGAAAGTCAAGAAGGCTTGGCTGAATAAGCTTACCGGACGTTTCGAGAGTCGCTTTGAGGGTGCTATCGGTCTTATTGATGTCGGAAATAACCTGGAAAGCATCGGCATCTTCCAGCTGGGAAGCCGTTACTTTATTGTCCACCACGGCCTTTTGCAGGGAATCGTTGGTGCTATTGACGGCCATAATTCTGGACCCAACTTCGGAACGAGCCAAAACCACCTGGGAAATAGCCTGATCCAGGGTATCCAAAGCCTCCTGAACCCCCGATTTATCGTTGGTTTTCAGGGAAATCTCCAGATTCTTAAGCGTCGAGAACAAATTCACGCCCACAGAGCCCGTCACCGGATCCTGCCTGTCAGCGCGGCTTTGGCGGCCCGACTCTGACGCAGGACCACGTGTTGTCAGGAAGTTGGAGTCCACTTCCTCATTGATCTGTTGACGCTCGATTTCCTGATTTTGGAAGTCCTTCAGGGACTCTACATCCGTAGGAGTCTCGTACTGGGCACGAACAATCCCGTCCCCGCCCAAACCACGGCCCAAGAACACTTTGCTGCCCGGAAGGTTCATCGCCACGAAGGAATCCTTCTGGGTCTGAATCTTCATGTCCGAGTCGTTACCAAAGTACTCGCCGGTCTGATTGAATGGCGTATTCTGGGTCTTCTGACCCCCGAAGATATATCTTTCACCCAGCTTGCGGTTACCGATCTGGATGGACTGATTGTAGATCTGCTCGATCTCGCTGGCAGTGACCATTCGGCTTTCTTCGTTACCGCTGGCATCATTCGACTGGCTGACTGCCAGTTCTTTTGCGCGCACCAGGATCTCGGTCAGTTCGCTCAGGGACTGATCCGAAAACTCCAGGAAGCTTCGGGCGTTATTGATGTTTTTAATGAACTGAGTGTTGCCGCGTTCTTCGGTTCGCGCCGTCAGAACACGCGCCGAAGCCAAAGGGTCATCCGACGGCTTGTTGATACGCTTTTGAGTCGCAGCCTGATTCTGCAAATCAGCCATCTCTGACCGGTTCTTGGTCAGATTCTGGTTTACCTGATTGAAAGACATCTTATCCGCGATTCTCACTCATCACATCCGTTTTAGATTCAGTACTGTATCAAACATTTCGTCGGCGGTTTTGATCAAACGCGCAGACGCATCGTAAGTCTTTTGGAATTCGATCATCTTCGTGGTTTCTTCATCAAGGCTGACGCCACTAATGCTTTCACGAATATTGGTCAGCTGGGAAATCACATTCTTCTGTGACTCCTGAGCTTTCACCGCACGCTGGGCCACCGCACCGATCTGCCCCACCTGCGTGCTGTAGTAATCATCCAATGTGGAGGTGCCACCATCCATCACCTGACGATATTGCAAAGCCGAGATCACATTGGCCACGGTGTTGTCACCGGCAGCACCCGGCTGGGCTCCAGTCGCGATTCTTCCCACATCGTTAAAGACAGTCTTATTCAGACCGATAACCGATGCGGCGCCTTTTACCTGATCAGGCATATCAAAGAACAAAACACCATTGCGGCCGCTTTTATCAAACCCCTCGATATGAGCGGTATTGACCTCTTTAGCCAAAGTGTAGGCCATGTTATCAACATGCCCCAAAAGATCCTCGATCACCTTGTCACGCACATCCAGGGCACCACCAATGCGGCCCCCGGTGATTTGTTCGGTGATGTTCGCAGATGTGGAACTGCTGCCTTCAAAGAAGACTTCCACACGGTCACGGGCATCCGTCTGACGGGCTTTCAATTCAGAAGAACCGATACCGGAAACCAGAATCGCCGTGCGACCCGCAGTCACCGTCACCATGCCGTCTCTGCCTTCAGCCCAGGAAATGTCGATTTTTTCACCCAGTTTTTTCAACAAAAGATCACGGCGGTCACGCTCGTCATTGGCAGGGGTTCCCTGCACCTCAACCATCTGAACCTTTTCGTTCAGGGAGGCGATCTCTTTGGACAACTGGTTGACCTCTTCGACGGTCGTTTTGATCTGACCATCAAGGTCTTCCTGAACCGCCTTCAACTGACCCACCACGCGACCGAAATCTTTGGTCAGCGCCACAGAGGATTCACGCACCATCGTACGGGAAGCCAAACTTTCAGGGTTGTTGGAAAGTTCACGGAAAGAGTTGAAGAAATCAGTCATGTACTGATTCAAACCCTTGTTGTTTTGTTCATTGTAAATCTGCTCAACACGACCCAGAGCATCCGCACGGGAGTCCTGGAAGCCCATGCTCATGCCTTCGCGCTGGATTTGCTTTTCAAGCCATGGATTGTTGACGCGGGTAACGACCCCTGCCCGGGCACCCATCCCGATCTGAAGATTTCCTTCAGTGATAGGCGTGTTCGTCTGAAGCTCCACTCTTTGACGAGAGAAACCTTCAGTCGATTTATTGGCGATGTTATGACCGACCGTTTGCAACGCCGTCTGAGAGTTCATCAGAGAGCGTTTGCCCGTATCCATCATAGCCGAGATTTTAGACATCCTATCCTCATCTCCGGTGGTTTCCGTTTATCCGCCTTCGGGGCTCCGCCCCTTCGGCGGACTACGCTTCTTTCGAAACGAAGTTGCCTGCGACTTGTGGGCCTTGTTTTACCTGGCCTTTGCCTCCGTAAGTTTTCTTGCCGGAAAGCGTGTCTTTGATATTATTCAAAGCGCCGTTCAATGTCGACAGAGCAGACTTTGTGTATTCTTCGTTGTCTTTGTTAATTTCAGTGATGCGTTTGATCAGAATATCCAGCGCCGCGTGCTGCGTGCGCAGACGGTCGGCAGCCGGAGTGCCTGCAAGTTTTTGTGCAAGCTCCAGCAAACGTGGATTTTCAACATCTGCACCCACCAGGGTCGCCAGTTCCATCGCATAGCGGGAACGCAGGGAATCCTGAGCGCGCAGCTTGAACAGCAACTCTTCTTTCAGTTTGTTGCTTTCATCCAATGCTTCACGATCCGCCTTCAAAAGAATTTCTTTTTCTTTGCGAACGATATCCAGCAGTGAACGGTAGATTTTGGTAAGTTCTTCGAGATTTGATTCTAACTTGTGAAACGCTCTTTCGATTGTTGCATCCATCATCTTCATCATCCTTGATGCCGCCGTGGGCGGTTAAGATTTATGTTCTGGCAGCTTTTTTACTCCGGCTTTGCCGGAGCGGAGCTGCTTCAGCTTCAGGCCCTACCGGGCCTTCAACTCTGCCCGCTGAGGCGGAGCCCTGCCCGCTGGGGCGGCGACTAAAATTCCAAATGTTCGTCGACCATTTTGTCGGCGATGGCTTTGGCGTCAACTTTGTATTTGCCTTCGTCGATCAGTGCACGGAATTTTGCAACTTTAGCTTCATCAACATCCGGAGTTGCCAAGGCAAGTTCCTTGATGCGTTTTGCTTCTTGTGCACGAGGAGAAAGTTCCACACGTGAAGATTCGCCAAGATTGGAGGAAGTCAGAACGTCAGCTTTCGCCGCGCCGATATTATCCGCTTTGCCTTTGATACCAGCGGCGTTGTCAGCTCTGGAAGAATCAGTAAGATTCAAATTTTGACCGACTTTATTGTGCGTGATCTTCATCGAGATCCTCCTCCGTCGAAAGAGTGTAAAAACACACTCTTCTGTTCATTCAATAGTATCACAATGGGACAATTACACCAAATCATTCTGAGACAGTTTCTGGTCTAGGTTCACTCTGTGGTTCGATGGTCCAGTAGAGTGATTTCGCCTCTGGACTTAAAAAGCCAAGGGTGTCGCCAGCTTGCAGTTTTTCCCCTGTCGAAACTTTTGACAGTCCGCCTTTGAAAACCATCTGGCTCTTTAGACCATTGTCGTGACCGATCTCGACCAGGGTCTGGTCATCAGCCAGACTGCGTTTGCCAAGAAGCACTCCGTCCCAAGGGGCCTTCACCTCGGAAGCCGCTCCAGGGGCTGATTCAGTGTCGATACGGTAAGACAGGGCCTGCTTCTTTCCTGGATGCTGGAATGGCTTCAAAGCCAGGTTGCTTTTTTCATCCATAGCCAAAGGTCCTACAGGCTTTGTGACAGGTGCACGGACACCCATGGCCACACCGAATTTATTCATCAGCTGATCATAGATCATGTTGGACAAACCGATACCACCGCGTTCGCCCCACTTTTCAACATACTGGTCGTCCAATTGTTCACGGAAAATTTTTTCAGCCTGATTGGACTGAATGAAGCCGCCTTCTTTGACGGTGGAACGCATGGCTTTCATCATCTCCCGCAGGAAATGTTTTTCGTACATGTCAGAAACTTCGCGCAGCTTCTGCTCAGGCGCCTTTTGTTCAGGCCGCCCCATCATACGATTGCCAATGGGTTTAAAACCGCCGGATCCCACATCGCTCATTGCGAGACTCCTAGATCAAAAAAGAAAAAGGTACGGATGTACCTTTTTTGAAAGAGAAAAAAAGGGGAGTTAGAGTCGGAGAATCATGTGCATCCTGCACTCGATTCTGAGAGTGTAGCTTCGGCTCGTGTTGATCACTCCGTGATCTCTGCTGACCTATTGCTCCTGTTTCCTGCGAGAAACTTTTGACTCTTGACCTTCCATGGTTCGCGATCTCTTTCTCACCCTCCCCGCGTTTCAAACACGTCCATGTGTCTGAAACTATAACTTTGATTGTATTAAATGCTGTGTCATTCTGAAACAGAAATCTCATAAAACTTCGAGTTCCCCGTGCAAAGCTCCAGCTGATTTTATGGACTGAAGTATTGTAATCAGGTCCTTAGGCGAGACTCCCAGCTTGTTAAGTGCCTGGACCAGTTCACCGACGCTGACACCACTGTCGAGAACCGCCACTTTTTCTTCCGCACCTTTTTTGCCATCGCCCACTTTCACTGACAGTGCTCCGTGTGAGATAGCAACGCGTGAGATCTTCACTTTGTCACCGATAACAATCGTTCCTGTTTTTTCATTCACAACAACACGGGCTTTCATGTCGGGATTGATCTCAATGGATTCAATCGTCGCCAGAAGCTCCACACCGCGATTTTCATAAGCAAACGGTGTGATGATATCAATCGTGCCGGAATCCTTTGCCGAAGCATAGTGACCACCCAGCTCTTTATTGATCGTCAGAATAGAGCGCGCCGCTGTGGTGAAATCCGGATTGATCAACGTCAGACGGTACATTTTTCTGGAGGAAAAATCCGCTGTCATATCACGCTCAATCGTTGCACCATTCGGGATACGGCCCGCAGTGGTGTGCGAATCTTTGCCATCGCCACCGATCACGATACTTCCCTGAGCCACCGCAAACACCTGTTCATTGGCAGCACGCAGAGGCGTCTGCAACAATGTGCCCCCCTGCAAGGAAGACGCCTCACCGATCGCACTGACTGTGATGTCGATCGGGTTGCCCGCTTTGCCGAACGCCGGCATGGTCGCTGTCACGATCACCGCCGCCACGTTTTTGCTTGAGAAATCCACGTTGTCCAGTTTCATTCCCAGCTTGTCCAGCATGCGCACCATGCTCTTGCTCATAAATTCATTCTTACCGTCGCCGGTGCCTTTAAGGCCGACCACGATACCGTAACCAATCAACTGATTTTCACGCACGCCACGAATGCTGGCGATGTCCTTCAGGCGAGCGGCATTGGCTGACTCGATCAAAGAGAAAAACAAGACAGCGGAAAGAATCAGAAAGTTTGTGATTTTATTCATTGCTCTTTGTCTTTCTTAAAGAAACCACATCGTACTGTGGATCCAGAAGTTTATCCGAGTTGATGCCCGCATCATTAAAATCCTCCGGACGGATCAAACCCGTCACGATGACTTTGTATTCACGCTTGCCGATCATGAACGGCTGCTGACCTTTGATGCGATAGTTGCCATCGGCCATTTTTTCAACGATACGGGTTGGGATGTTCGCCACATCGGCGGCCCCGTCATCCTTTTCTTCCACCTTCGCAGGTTCCGGCTTTTTGGCTTCAACTGACGCCGGAGCACGGGATGCCTCATCCCCATTTTGCGCCAAAGAGTTGTTTAGCTGCTGTTGCTGCTGCTCTTCAAGCTGCTTCAAAAGTTTTTTGATCACAGACACCTTGGTGTCGACCTGTTTTTTGGCCGGGCCATCCAAAGTCACATTCAACAGGTCACCTTCTTTGCGCATTTTATTTTGCGCAAACAGATAAGCCCCCTGGCCTTCCATCACCCATGTGGAACCGGCATTGGCGCCCAGGTCGGATTCTTCTTCCATGCGGTTTTTCGTCATGCGTTTGTACTGACGATCCGTCGGCACACCCATGTTCTGGTTGTCAGAATATCTTGGCGCCGTGTTGATATCCTTCAGCGCCGGTGCCTCTTTCGGGCCGTCCAAAGACGCCATGAAATCCTGCATGGTTGCGCAACCTGCAGTGAACACCATCAAAACCAAAACTGAGAAAGAAGAAATCATCTTCATCATTGCAACTTCACCACACCTTTTTCAGTGACCAGACCGGACAGAACTTTTTGGGTTTCCAGATTTTTTACCTTGATAAGATCCCCAACAAAGCCACTGTCCTCCGCCATCATGTTGACGGAGATCTCGAAACTGTCATCGCCAAGCAAAGCTTTAACGATCTGTCCCTTCTTAGCTGCCGGTTCACGTTTGAGATCAGAAGCCCATACGGTGCTTCCAACGGGAAGTGAGCGAGCTGCCATCTGACCCTGGATATCCTCCATGCGCAAACTGCCATCCTTGGCAAAAGTCACGTCCGTCATGGACATGCGCAGGTCATCTGCTTGAACTCTCTCTCCTTGTAAGATCAAACGGGTCGTTACAGGGGTTAATTTTGAAACGCGAATTGTGCCGGAAATCCATTTGATCTGGCGCTGATCGCCATCGCGAAGTGGCAGTAAAAAGCCGCCCTTGGCGGAAAGCTGAGTGAAATCAAGATCCCACAGCTTTGACGCCGGACGTGGCGTGCTTTGGATGCTGATCTGATATTCACACTCATTGCAGCGCGCTTTTAGAATATTATGAACTTTTCTCTCAACTTCCTGGCGCGACACCGGCGTGGCAGCAAAAGTCACCTGCACCTGGGAAGGCACCTTGAATTGAGGATTCAGACGACGCAGATTTTCCTGACTGTTCAATGCCGCACGCATCTTCACCAGAATTTCGCTGGAATTCAAATGCTGGCTTAACAACAATTCCCGGCAGTCCTCGCGCAGAACCACAGCATCCAGAGCATTCACCAGCTCTTCGGTGCCGCCCGTGACGGTCGCAATGTCACCCAGACGCAAAAGCTCACGCTGAGAAATCTCCACACTGGAAGGAATAGAGATCTCAGGCCTTGCGAAGGCCTGAAGACTTACCAGAAATGCGAGCAAGAAAATCTTCTTCATCAATTATCTCAGATTGTTAATGGCTTGAAGCATCTGATCGGACGCCTGCATCACTTTGGAGTTGGTTTCCATCGCACGCTGGGCAGTGATCATATTGACCATCTCATCCACAATGTTCACGTTGCTGGATTCCAGCTGCCCTTGTGCAAGATAGCCTGTGCCATTCAGACCCGGACGGGAGGCAATCGCCTGACCGCTGGACGGAGTCTGCGTGAACAGATTCTTACCCATGGCTTTCAAGCCCGCCGGATTCACAAAGTTCACCACATCAATTTGACCAATCGTCTGAGGTACATCATTCAGACCCGTGATCACACGCACTTCGCCTGTGGGTGCCACCTCGATACCGGAAACGTTGGCCGGCACGGTGATTTCCGGCTGCAGGGCATTTCCGTTTTTGTCGACCAAACGTCCGTTAGGATCTTTTTTGAAGGCGCCGTCACGGGTATAGGCTGTTTCACCATCCGCCGTCAGCACCTGGAAGAAACCGGAACCTTCAATTTGCAGATCCAGAGGATTCTTGGTGATCTGCGCCTGGCCGCCGGCAAAATCCTTTTGCACGCCCGCCGTACGCACACCCAAACCGACCTGAACCCCATTCGGGGAATAAGCATTCAAACCCGAAGCCGTCCCTGGCTCCTTTTGGGTCTGGTACATGAGGTCTTCAAACTCAGCGCGGGATCTTTTAAAGCCAGCCGTCGAAACGTTGGCGATATTATTGGCGATAACATCCATGTTGGTCTGTTGTGCCGCCATCCCTGTAGCTGCTGTGTTCAAACTCTTAAGCATTCACGAATCCTTCCGTTGGCTTAATAAAAAATTTCAAAAACCGGCTGCAAATCCTAAGCAGCTAATTTGTTTTTCCCACCACATTGATCATTTTGTCGGCCATCTGATCGTAAGCACTGATGGCCTTTTGTGTGCTTTCAAAGACACGATTGGTGGAAATCATGTCTGTCATCTCCTGAACGATGTTGACGTTCGAAGTTTCCAGGAACCCCTGTTTCAAACTTGGGTTTGCAATATTCTGCATGTCTGGAGCGATATTGGGTTTGAATGTATAAAGAGAGCTGCCGGTCTTTTGCAGTGAATCGGGATTGTTTACGTTCACCAATGACAGTTTGCCCAGATTTTCAGTGCCTTCGTACACATCGCCATTATCGGCGATAGCCACAGCACCATTGCCCGTGAAACGAATCACCCGGCCGGCAGGATCGGAACCGGCTTCACCCTGACGAAGAACAGGATAACCTTCTTTGGTAACCAGCTGTCCGTTGCCATCCAATGTAAAATTACCGGAACGAGTCAGCTTCACGCCGCCCGGAGTGGCGATTTCAAAGAAACCTTTGCCATCAATAGCCACATCCAGACTGTTGCCTGTCGGTTTCAAACCACCTTGAGAAAAGTCAGTGAAAGTACCTTTGGTGTCGACATACGACTTGTCGCCGCCTTGCATGTTATAGAAGCTTTCAATCGCCGCCACATCGCGCGGGATCTGCGTGGTCTCTGGCATCTTTTCGTTGGCCGTCAGATATTCCTGGAAGAGCTGCTGGTCACGTTTGAACGCAGGTGTGTTCACGTTCGCCAAATTATTGGCGATTGTATCCAGCTTTGTACTTTGAGCCATCGCCCCACTGAGTGCTGTGTAGACCCCTTTTATCGCCATGAAAACCCCTCCACAGTGTTGAGCAGCAAGGCGTGTGCCATCTTTTGACAGGACGGATCTTGGTCTGGGAAAAAGGTTCCAAGCCAGACCTTTGTTCAGGAAAAAAAATCTGGGCTCAAGTTTTTTTCGATTTGGCCGCTGCATTGACCTTCGTCGATGGTGCCAGGGAATTGTCAGATCTTTGTCGACAGTGTCAAAGAATCGGCTTCATAATTGATTCTATGAGTACGTGGGTTGCACTTCTTTTTATTGGCATCATTCAACTGAGCACTGGAGCTGGCGCGGCTTCTGTGGCATCAGCAACCCCGGCTACCGCAGCGACCACGGCATCCCCTGCTCCAGTGAATCAGGCGCTCAGCCTGAAAGAAAAATTAAAAGCCCTCACAGCCAAGTCCACACACGTTCAATCCGACAATCTGATCTTTGATCTTCCCGTCACCTACAACAAAAAAGTCAGTCAGTGGGTGGCTTACTTCCAGGGAAGCGGCAACAAGTGGTTCCGGACCTGGATGCAGCGCTCGTACAAGTACATGCCCTTCATTCAGGAAGAACTGAAACGTGCGGGTCTGCCATCGGATCTTGCTTATATGGTGATGATCGAAAGCGGCTTTGCCCCGAACGCCATCAGTACGGCTGATGCTGTGGGCCCATGGCAGTTTATCGAATCCACGGGAACCCGATATGGCCTGAGCAAAAGCTGGTGGTTGGATGAGCGCCGTGATTTGAAGAAATCCACCCTGGCAGCCATTCGCTATCTGAAGGATCTGCATTCAGAATTTGGTTCCTGGTATCTGGTGGCGGCAAGCTACAACATGGGTGAAAATGGTCTGCGCCGTCGCATCAAAAAATACGGCACCAAAGATTACTGGGCACTCATCAAATTGGATGCTCTTCCTCAAGAAACCCAGGACTACGTTCCCAAGATCCTGGCAGCCATGCTGATTGCCAAAGCGCCGAACCTATATGGTTTCCGCGATCTGGAAAAAATGGACCCATTGGAATATGACGTCGTCCTTGTGCCTGGTGGCACCGACCTGGAGCCTTTGGCGGATCATTTGGGAGTCACCAGAAAAGCATTAAAAGATTTGAACGCCGAGCTGTATCTGGGATACATTCCTCGTCAGATTGAGAAACACTTCATTCGCGTTCCGAAAGGAGCTGGAAGAATGGTTTCCACTTACGTCTATCAGCACTCTCGGAAAGTTGCTTTGGAATGAAACCTCTGATTGTTCAGAAATACGGCGGCGCCACTTTAGCGGATCCTGAAAAGATCAAATCTGTTTCTTCCCGCATTGCCGCCCAGTCGAAAGAAAACTCTCTGATCGTGGTGGTCAGTGCCATGGGCAAAACCACCAATTCCCTGATCGATCTTGCCAACCAGGTTTCTGGTCATCCTCAACGCCGTGAAATGGACATGCTGCTGACCGTAGGAGAGCGCATCAGTATGTCCCTTGTCAGCATGGCCTTGAATGATCTGGGTTGTCCCGCGATCAGCTTCACCGGAAGCCAGGCCGGAATTTTCACGGATGATTCTCACGTCAATGCGTTCATCAAAGACGTCAAACCCATGCGCCTGGATGAGGCTTTGAAAAACAACCGCGTGGTGATTCTGGCAGGTTTCCAGGGCGTGTCCCCGGTCACCAAAGAAATCACCACCCTGGGACGTGGCGGTTCTGACACCTCGGCTGTTGCCATGGCGGCGGCCTTCAATGCCGAACGCTGCGAGATTCTGAAAGACGTTCCGGCGGTCTTCACTGCCGATCCGAACATCGTGAAATCCGCACGCCCTTTAAGTGAACTTAATTACGACCAATTGATGGAGATGACGTTCTGGGGCGCCAAAGTTCTGCACTATCGCTCGGTGGAACTTGCGAAAATGCGTGATGTGACCCTTTACATCGGCCCGGCCTCCAGCAAAACCTCTGACGGAACCATCGTCAAAAAAGGATTGAATATGTTTGAATCCTGCAAAGCTCTTTCTTTGAACTCTCACGAACTGGTTCTGGGCATTCACTGCCGCGAAAAGAATCCAGCCAAAGCCCTTCAGGGTCTGCAAAACTTGTTGGATAAAAACCAGATTGCCTTCCCACAACTGCTCAGCTGCGAAACCAGTCTGGATAAAACCGAAATCTTTTTGACTGGCCCGCAAGAGATCATGTTTGCCGTGAAAAAAGAGCTGGAAAAGCATACAGACTTCACCCTGCTGCCAACAGATTATTCCACAGTCACTCTGACTTGCACGGGTGCGACTTCTCCGGAAATGACCCAGAAGGTTCTGGACACTTTGACCGGCAAGAATCTGGAAACACAAAAGATTCTGATCAGCGCCATGAGCCTGACCGTTCTTGTTGAGGCACCCCTGCGCAAGCAGGTTATCGAGTGCCTTCATCCATTGATTTAATTATTTGCTGATTTACGGCAGAAGAGTCGGACTCATCACGCGATAGCGGTTTTGAATCTTCTGCCAGATATTGGAATGCGGTCCGGTGATTCCATCCGGGCCTCCACTGCCAGCCAGGCCACGCAACTTCGGATCATACTGTCCACCGGGAAGGAACTTGCTTAAGTCAGGTCCGCCTTTAGCTTTTGCTCCAGCCATACCTGCCATGCCCGAAGCGCCGCGGTCTCCGCCGCCGCCACTGCCACCAGAACCACCAAAGGATCCGCCCCCGCCATAGAATCCGGCATTCACCTGAACACCGTCTTCAAGGCCTTCTTCGCCTGCGCCACCGCCGGCAGCACCACCGCCGCCTCCGCCACCCGAACTGGAAATACCCGCGCCGCCGCCCTGTTTTCCGTCCACGGCTTCACCAGCACCACCAGAACCTGGTTTGCCCGGAAGGATGGAAGGAAGACTTGGCAGATCACCGCCGGAAAGTTCTGCACCTGATGTCGACAAACGCGAACCCGGATTTGTGCTGCTGATGAATGTTGAACCAGCCGCACTGTTTTCGTTCATGCAAATAGGATCTGTTGGATTTTTTGAACACACACAGACTTTACTGCCCGCGTTTGCCGGATTCGTACAATCCGCAGCGGCGATCGCCGCGCACCCCGGAAGAGTGGGATTGGTTTTACAAAGCTCAGGCAAAGCCGTGCTGTCACCTGCGGTTTGTTCCGCACACTGAGCGGCGTTTTGCATTGTGCCTGCAAAGTTATTGATCGCCTGATTGGCTTCCTGAACTTTGGAGTCAAAGTCACTGCAGCGTTTTGCCGAGCTTTCAGCCGAAGCCAGCGCCTGGCGACTGACGCCTGTGCCACCAGCCGCTGCATCCAAACAAGCGGCATTCTGCTGGGCAAATTCAACAGCTCTGTCACAAGCAGAATGACAGCTGCCAATGGAAGACTGGCAATTCATGCGATATGCCGCCACAGCCGCATTGGCTGCCGAACTGAAAGACGCCATCTTGGAACACGCAGCTTGAATACTGCCCGCAGTCTGTTGACCGAACATCAAACTAAGTTGT
This sequence comes from Bdellovibrio bacteriovorus str. Tiberius, assembly GCF_000317895.1. Lineage (NCBI taxonomy): Bacteria > Pseudomonadati > Bdellovibrionota > Bdellovibrionia > Bdellovibrionales > Pseudobdellovibrionaceae > Bdellovibrio > Bdellovibrio bacteriovorus. The sequence goes on along the minus strand of NC_019567.1, from coordinate 518,499 downwards.
GAGGCCGTATTGGCTACACCACTCATGCCCGAGTCATTCTTTTCATCACAGGAATAAGATGTTTCAGAGATCGCCGTGCGGCACTCCTCCATGATCACTTGCAACTGAGAGCTGCAGCTGACCATCGCATTGCGAGTAGGTTCTGGAGGACCGACAAAGGCGTCGTTGGGCGTACATTGCTGCTGTCCTTCAGGACTGACAAAACAACTGGAGCCAGCCGGACACTGGATATTACAGGCCGGCGTCGCAACAGCCTCGTTCGCGACTAAGAATAGCGAAATTGTGAATAGCGTTTTCAACGCGAACAAAGTACTCATTCCCATGGTATGTCTGATCGGCATTCCAACATGGGAACTTTACCAAGGTACTGGGCACTGTCTTAGAATGAGACTATGGCATCAGCGTTGGGCTTAAAACCTGATATCTATTTTGAATTTTCTGCCAGATATTTGAATGAGGCCCCGTAATTCCATCTGGCCCGGCATTGCCCGCCAGACCGCGGGTTTTCGGATCAAACTTTCCACCAGGCAGGAACTGACGCAGATCCGGAGCCCCTTTGCCTTTGCCCGCTCCAGCCTGACCTGCCATGCCGGCGACACCGCGCTCGCCTCCTCCACCGCCCATACCGGAACCACCGAAGGATCCGCCACCGCCATAGAAGCCGGCATTCACTTGCAGGCCGTCTTCAAGACCTTCTTCGCCTCCGGCGCCACCACCGGATCCACCGCCGCCGCCACCACCAGAACTGGAAATGCCCGCGCCACCGCCCTGTTTGCCATCCACCGCTTCACCAGCACCACCAGAACCTGGTTTGCCTGGAAGAATGGAAGGAAGATCTGGCAAATCGCCACCGGACAAACTTGCACCGGATGTCGACAGACGTGAACCCGGATTTGTGCTGCTGATAAAGGTGGAACCTGCAGCGCTGTTTTCACTCATACAAACCGGATCTGTCGGATTCTTGGAACAGACACAGATTTTGCTGCCGGCATTTGCTGGATTCGTACAATCCGCGGCAGCCACCGCGGCACAACCTGGCAACGTTGGATTCGTTTTACAAAGTTCTTCCATCGCTGCTGAATCACCCGCCGTCAACGAAGCACACTGAGCGGCATTTTGCATTGTGCCTGCAAAGTTATTGATCGCCTGATTGGCTTCAGCCACTTTCGCATCAAAGTCACTGCAACGCTGAGCGGAGCTTTCAGCAGATGATCTCATCTGAGCCGCCGATCCTACACCGCCAGCCGCATCCAAACAGGCCGCATTGTTGCCAGCAAATTCAACAACCTGATCACAGGCCGAATGACAACTGGTTATCGAAGACTGACAGGTCAAACGATACGCCGCCACGGCCGCATTCGCCGCTGAACTGAAAGAGGCCATCTTGGAACATGCTGCCTGGATACTTCCTGCCGTCTGTTGACCGAACATCAAACTAAGCTGTGAAGCCGTGTTAGCAACACCACTCATGCCGGAATCGTTTTTTTCATCACATGTATAGGAAGTGTCGGTGACCTGGGCACGGCACTGCTCAACCAGCTGGTTGTATTGAGAGATACAATCGGTATTGTTAACTTGATTGGCTGCCACACACATGTCGTTACGACCACTGGCATCCGTTGGATCCGGCATAAAGCAGGTGAAACCTTCAGCACACTGAGCCCGACAACGACGAGCCTCTGCATCCACGGGAGTGAGAATCATCAAAAGCGCGAACAACATAGTCACTGATAAAAACGATCTCATTCCCATATCAAACTGTTCGGCATTTCAGAGGGGAACTTTACTAAAGTATAATGAATCTCAGAGTGAGATTATGGAATTAACGTCGGCGTCAGAACCTGATAACGATTCTGAATTTTCTTCCAGATATTTGAATGGGGACCCGTAATACCATCAGGTCCTCCGGTCCCCGCAACACCGCGGGCTTTCGGATCATATTTTCCACCCGGCAGGAACTGACGCAAATCCGGTGAACCGTTTTTACCAGCAACACCGCCACGACCTGGCTGACCTTGGCCGCCGCGGCCTTCACCACCGCCGCCTCCGTAACCAGATCCTCCGAAGGATCCGCCACCACCATAGAAGCCGGCATTCACAGCGTGACCACCGTCTTCACCTTCAGCAGCACCTTCACCGGCACCAGCACCCGCGGCACCGCCGCCTCCGCCACCTGAACTGGAAATGCCAGCCCCGCCGCCCATTTTTCCATCGACAGCTTCGCCAGCACCACCCGTGCCCCGTTTACCATGCTCAATGCCCGGCAGTGACGGCAAATCGCCACCTGCCATTTCCACACCCGTGCTGTTCAAACGAGCCCCCGGATTAGTGCTGCTTAGGAATGTGGATCCACCGCTGCTGTTTTCAGACATACAGATCGGATCGGTCGGATTCTTGGAACACACACAAATTTTGGTACCCGCAAGCTCAGGCTTGGTACAATCCACCGGACCGGTGGCAACACATCCTGGAAGATTCGGATTGGTTTTGCAGATTTCAGGAACTGGCGCCCCTGTCCCTGAAGTCGCCGCGGCACAACTGGCTGCATTTCGCATGGTGCCCGCCACATTGTTGATGGCTTGAGAAGCCTCTTGAACCTTGTTTTCAAACTGATCGCAGCGTTCCGCTTTGGATTCAGCATTTTGCAGCAGCATCGCATTGGTGCCTGCTGTTCCCTGGAATCCTTGAACAGTACAGGTCGGATTGTTCTGTACGAACTCAACAAGCCTGCCGCAAGTCGAGCGACAAGTGCCCAAAGAGCTGTTGCAATTCATACGATAGGCCGCCACGGCAGCGTTGGCGGCAGCTGAAAAACTGGCCATCTGCGAACAGGCTGACTGAATACTGCCCGATGTCTGCTGTCCCAGCATCAAACCCAGCTGTGAAGCCGTGTTGGCGATACCCGACATACCCGAGTCATTCTTTTCATCACAAGTGTGCGAAGTTTCCTGAACCGCGCTGGAACATTCGTTCAGCAGTTCGGTATATTGTGTCGTGCAGTCATTCACAGTGGGCTGAGCCGCTCCATTTATGATGTCGATACGGCACTGATAATCACGTCCGCTGCCATTCACATCCACGCATTCGCTGACAGGACAACGACCGCCACAAGGAACTGTTCCAGGATCAGGATTGTAGTTGGACTGAGCAGGCTCCTGCTGACGCGGGGTTGGTCGACTGGTCACCGTCGGACGAGACGGTGCGCCACCGCAGCGCCCTTCATTCTGGGTCTGCACCACGCACATGTCATATCTTTTCATTTGGGATTGATCAGCCTGACCGGATTTTGGAAGATATCTGGAGGCACACCATTCAGCGCAACCTAAAAAAGTGTCGGCAGTCGCCGGCGCGCTCAACATAAATGCCGAAAATAAAAGGGATATAAACCCAAAGTACCAGTTCCCCATGGTTTTCTCTTCGGTCCTTCCATACTGTTCCTACAGTACCTCACAATATATTCTCATGTTTTAATGTTCCCTGTTCTCAAATTAATTTAACAAATCATAATCTTGATTAGAGGGCCTCTTCTGTCTCAGAATGAGATCAGCATTTTTACACACGCAAGCCCTCTGAGGAGGTCCCAATGAAAAAGCATCTTTATGATTTCACCGTCAAAGCCGCCAATGGCCAGCCCGTGTCCCTGGATCAATACCGCGACAAAGTGGTGTTGGTGGTCAACGTAGCCAGCAAGTGTGGTTACACTCCTCAGTACAAGGGCCTTGAAGAACTGTATCTGCAGAACAAAGACAACGGTCTGGTCATTCTGGGTTTCCCCTGCAACCAGTTCGGCGCACAAGAGCCGGGCTCCAATGAAGAGATCCAGCAGTTCTGTGAACTGAACTATGGTGTGTCCTTCCCGGTGATGGGCAAAGTCGATGTGAACGGCGGCAATGCGGATCCTCTGTATCAGTGGATGAAAGAGGAAGCTCCGGGTCTGCTGGGAACTGAAATGATCAAATGGAATTTCACAAAATTCCTGATTGGAAAAGACGGAGCAGTGCTGAAACGTTTTGCTCCGAAGGACGAGCCCAAAGACATCGCGGACGACGTCAAAAAAGCCCTGGCTTAGATCGTCGCGGAACATACAAATAAACGTCACCGGACTGTCTGTGGCTTAAACACAGCCACAGCAGCCAGATCCCCCACTTTCACCGCCACCTTCTGGCACCCTCGTTGCTATCTCTTCCTCATATACAAGGAAGGGATCCATGACGATTTTCCGCCCGCTGCTGAAAGCTTTGCTGTTTTGTCTCATACTGGGACAATCGACTGCTTTTGCCGCCCTCAAAGTGGAAAAAGAAAAGTTCGGCAACGGGGTAGTTTCCCGCGAGTCGTACTATCAGGACACCCGCCTGGTTGAACGCCGTTATTTCAACATTGATGGCGTCTTCACTGCCTGGACACGCTTTACTTATCCGGCAGCAGGCCGCGTGATCGTCACCGATCTGTCGGTTGAAAAAGAAAGTTATGGACTGGTTCAAGCCCGCGAAGAATGGACCGGCCTTGACGCGAACAATTCCGAAATTGAAAGTTCCCGCCTGATTCGCAAATGGCACTTCACCAAAGAAGCCCCTTTCACTCTGGAATACGTGGGCTGGAACGAACAGACAGAACCTTTCCGCGAAGTTCAAAAAGACTATCTGGATAAAAACGAAAACATCACCAGCTCGGTTTACCTTTACTACAAAGGCACCGACGAAAAACCCTATGCCTTTATCGAAAAAGACCCGGCCGGAAAAACTGTGGCTGAATTCAGCCTGTATGAAAAATATGATATTGAAAAATCCCTGAAAGAAGCCGGCAAATCGCCAGCTGAAATCAAGGTGCTAAAGTCCCAGCGTGAAAATCCGGACAAGTTCGTCATCGCCATCATCGATTCCGGTTTTGACTATAATCACAACGAACTGGTTACAAAATGGTGGAACAACCCCGCTGAACCTGTCGATGGCATTGACAACGATGGCAACGGCTGGGTGGATGATAACTTTGGATGGGATCAGGTTCGTGATATCGGCCTGCCAACGGAATCCACCAGCGGACTGCAGAAGGACCACCGTCCCCTTTCTCACGGAACTCACGTGGCGCACATTGCAACCAAAGGCCTGAACAATGTGGGCTTGGTTGGTTTTGCCGGAGACTACACGCGCGCTGAATATATCAAAAAAATGTCGGCGTTCATTAAAAAGCACCAGATCCGTCTGGTGAACATGAGCCTGGGCTTCCCGGCAGATACTAAAGACATGCTGGGTCTGCGCGACGGTATTCGTGCCTATAAAACCATGATTGAAGAAAATCCCGAAACCCTGTTCGTGGTTGCCTCCGGCAACGCCGGTCAGGATCTGGATCTGAGCAAGAACCGCCAGTACCCGGCAAGCTTCATACATCCCAACGTGATGAAAGTGGGCGCTTTGAACGCGGCCACGATTGAAGAGGTCACCCCTGAAAACGCGACGATGGCAGATTTCAGTAATTTTGGTCAGGACAACGTTGATATTCTGGCTCCGGGAGTGAAAGTCAATGCGGCCTCTTTAGGCGGCGGACTGATTGAACATTCGGGCACTTCCATGGCGACACCTTACATGGTGAATCTGATTGCGCAGCTGTGGACTGAACTTCCGTATCTGACGGCGACGGAAGTACGTCAGCTGTTTATTGAAACGGCCCAAGTCACAAAAGCTCCGGCACCGATCAAGTCCCGCGGCTATGTGGATTTGAAAGCGGCTTTGCTTAAAGGAAAAATGAAAAAGCTGGAAGGGCGTTCTGCGCTTCTTGAAGGGCCGAACTGCTGGAATTCATCCACTTATCTGGCGGGAATTTCCAAAGGTATTCACCACACGGTCGCCAGTGAATTTGCCAACGTGCTTGAATCCCCGCTGTGCACCCGGGTTTCCCGCGCCCAAGCGCAAGCCGGAGACATCATCGCTCTTCGCCGTTTGAACCGCAATGGCCGGGTGTTGCCTGCGGCATTTGCTTCAGAAGTGCATGGTTATACTCAATTAGGTTCTGGCATCGGTTTCACCAAAAACGGCGTGATGCCGCAAGCTCCTTACGAAGTTCAAAACAGTGAACACATCTTCAATAAGTACCGTTCTGCCGATGGCCGTGAATGCAAAAAACTGGGCATCGAACGCCAGGACTGCCGCCTGACTGAAATAGCCTATCGCTGCCAGACGCTGGAATCCTACATGAACACCCGCGGAGGCTTGAGTGTGTTTGAGCAGGAAGTTCAACTGGCGCTGGATAAAGCAGAAAAGACCCTGGAAGAACAGTTTCTGAATGGAAAACAGCTCAATCCGGATTTTTCCCTGCAGGATATCGCAAACAAGATCGAGGGCTTGAAAGCCCACGGCAGCACTCCGATGGTCATCGACTATTTTGAGTCCCGCCTGGATTCACTGGAATATAGAAATTAGAGATTAGAAATTAGAAATTTTTAAAAAAGAGAGGTTCTTATGAAAAAAGTTTTGATGGTTGCATTATTGATGGCGGGTGTTCAGGCGCAAGCGGACACGGAAATGCGTGTGTATACGAATGCGGAAGGTTGCTCGGTGGTTCAGGAAACCCGCACCAACGGCACTACTTACGACATTGAAATCGCTGGTCAGCGCGCGTTTGTGGGCATTTTGCACGATAAATCCACGGGTGACATTGCAGCTTTCTGCGACGACGTGCAGATCACCAATACAGCTAAAGGTTTGAAAATGGAATGCGCGAAAAACCAAAACGGCGGCCTGACAACTCGTGGAGCTGCGGAGCTGGGTCTTTTAAAAGACGGCACTTTGACTTCCATCAGCGTGATCGGTCAGGTTAAAAAGCTGATGGGCTGGCAGACAGACACCGAGATTTCCTGCGCCAACCTGGAAGAGGACATCGGTCCCTAGTTATCTTCGTGGTGGAATAATGATGATATTACGCGTGCCGGGATACCCGGTGCGCGCTCTTGCCGCTTCGGCCTCTTCCGGGGTTGCCATGCGAAATGGAAAGCTGTTTTTGATATTGGCAAAACCCATCCGGTTGAATGTATTTTCCTTGGCATAAGGTTTCGTGAATCCGGTATAGAAATCAAATCGTCCCGGCCCCTTGATCGCTCCCCCCGCATCCCGCACAACAAAGAACCCATCATGAGTCACACCGTTAGGCATGACGGCCCCATCCAGCCTGGGCACATAAATCACGTCACCGATTTTATAGATGCTTAAGTCCGCAGCCACCGTATAGTACGGATCCAGACAGACATTGCGCATGCCATAGCCGTAAGGACACTTGCGCATGTCGACTTCCTTAAAGCGCGGAATACCGTCAGAACCCCGGGCGAAGTAATTGAAAGAACGGAAACGTCCGTCTTCATCGTGAACGTAACAAGCCCCTTGCATGACACAGTTGTTGAAATCGGCAGAACAAAGACGGGTCAGCACTTTGTCATCAGGGGACAACATTTCAACGCGGGTTTCATGCTGACACTTGTCCACGTCAAATTTGATGATGGGCTTATAATAAATGGTCGGGTTCAGGTACAGAGGTTCCTGCGGTTCCGGCAATGGCGGAGGCATCGGCACCTCCGAATAATCATCGGCACGTGCCTTCAAAGAAATGGCCAGAACTAAAGTCAGTAACACTTTCAACATGGCCCCATACTAACAAACTCAAGGGGCCAGCTGGTCTTTTCGGGTAAAAGACATAAACCGGTGCGACAAAAAGACGAAAAGGTACCCGGTACCTTTTTCCGAAGCGCTGCAACACTTAAATTTCTATAATCAATGGGCCAATTGCGGGCAAGAGTGATCCTGAATCTCTTCGACCGAGCCGTAATTGTTTGTGCCTCGTTCAAAGCGACTTGTGAGCAAAATCAAACTGTGGCCCTTCTTTTTGACTTTCACTGCCACCAGTCCCAAACCAAATTCACCGCTGTGATCTTTGGCACCCGGAACTCCGTCCGCCAACATCTGGAAGGCATTGCCTTTTTCCAACTCTTTTTCGCTGACCTTGCGGGCAAAGTATCTATGACCCAGCAAAGGTTGCGGCAACAAAGTCCACCCATTTTTTAGCTTCGCGGATTGTTCCTGCAACTGCTGCTGCACCGAAGGCTTCACGCAAGACACATGGATGTGCAGCTGGTTTTGACTGCGCCCGAACTGGGAATTGATCGCCAGCGACACCGCTTCCACCGGGATGGCAGAGCCGCGCTTTTTTTCCATATAGCTTCTTGCCTTCCAGGCCAGGTCAAAATAATTGGCTGCATCCGCTGCGCGGGTTTCCGGGCTTTCCATGCCGGTGATTTTTTCGGTCGGCATCAGCAGATACTGCAAGTCCCCAACACGGTCTTTGAACACGACATAACCTTTTTCCTCACCTTGCGCGATATTCACTTCGATGCACGGATTTTTTTCTTCACCGATTTTATGCAAAGGCAGGCACTGCGTGCTGATGATATTCCACAAAGCATCCGAGCGCGGAACTTCAACGACAGGTTTTGATTTGCAGGAGCTAAGCCCCAGAACAGCAACAGCAGCAAAAACGAAAGACAGGTTTTTCACAAACGACCTCCGTTTAGAAATTTATCCAAACGGAGGCACCAAATCACGAAGTCCGTGATGAACCCTCACTTCGTCTAGTCGGCCACGCCGGCAGAGCTGCAGCGGCACTACTCCGGCGAAGCCGGTTTGAGAACAGCCGTGAAAGCTGAAGCAGCTTACTTCATTTTCTTCAACAGACGCGAGTATGCATCGGCATCCAGAGGCTTCGCCCAGTCGCGACCGACTTTAAGCAGATCCTCGTCGGTTACTTCAAGCCCCAGCCACTGAATGAAGTTTTCATCACAGATGAAGAAGTCCTTCTGATAAGGCAGCAGATAGCCCCCGTCAGAATCCAGATGAGCCCGGGCTTCGTCATAGGACGCATACCAGACTTTCCAGTAAGCGCTGTGACCCTTCTTGCAAAAGTCCACCTGGTTTTCCAGCGTGGCCTTCAGATCATTCCACGAGGCAAAACCAGCAGTCTTGGCAATAAGGGCAAAAGCATCCTTTAACTGAAAATCCTGACCGGATTTCTGTTTGGCTTTTTGCAAAAGCTTGGCTTTTATTTTGTACGATTCAAGACGTGATACTGACATAGAACATCCTTTGGTCTTGTCGCCGTCCCCGCCCATGGCAACCAAAAGAATTAATTTTGATTTTTTGAAGACACGATTTAGATCGTATCACGAAATGAGATTCTCTTTTGCGGGTGCAGGCTTTTTCGCGAAGCCTTGAACCCAATATAATCGAAAACCGCAATTCCCGAAAGAGGAAATCTTACCCCCACTTCCTGACGAGAAAAACCAAAATCAAATCAGCAGCTTAAAGCTTATCCAGAACTTCCTTTAAAACGACAGCATGGTTGGTTTTTTCATCGCGGGCGGCATAAAGCAAAGTTACATTCCCGTCTTGAGCCCGCTCGGCCAGTTCAGCCAGCTTGTCATGGGCCGCGGTGGACTTAAGCTCCTTTTTATATTCTGTGCGAAACTCCCCGAACTTTTCGGGCTTGTGTCCGAACTCTTTGCGAAGCTCGGTGCTGGGGCAGATTTCTTTCGGCCATTCGCTGAATTTCAAATCCTCTTTTTTGATTCCCCGGGGCCACAACCGGTCCACCAAAACACGGTAACCATCATCCCTGCTGGGCTTTTCATAAACGCGTTTGATTTTGATCATAGTACAGAAATTTTACGCGAAGCTTCTGCAAAAGTAAGCAGGTACCTTTTGGGGATGGGGAAAAACAAAAGCCCCGTCCTTTCGGAACGGGGCTTTGAGATTTAAACAGCTGCTTCAGTCGGCCGGGCCGGACTAGTGCTTGCCCTTTTTACCTTTTTTCGGAGCAGCATCTTCTGCTTCGATTTCAACTGGCTCTGTACCTTCGTGGTCTTCGCCGTTGTTGCCGTTGGTATCAACCAAAAGTTTGCCGATACCGTTTGCTGCAAGGATCTTTTTACGAAGTTCAACCATGTATTCCGGGTGTTCTTTCAGGAAGTTTTTCGCAGCATCACGGCCTTGGCCCATACGCTCGCCGTTGATAGAGAACCACGCACCGGATTTTTCAACCATGTTCGCAGTCACTGCCAAATCCAGAAGATCGCCTTCTTCAGAGATACCTTCGCCGTACATCAAGTCGAATTCAACTTTGGTGAACGGAGGCGCCATTTTATTCTTAACAACTTTCACCGCAGTACGGTTACCAGTCACGTCCTCACCGTTTTTGATCGCGCCAACACGGCGTACATCCAAACGAACAGAAGAATAGAATTTCAAAGCGTTACCGCCCGTAGTTGTTTCAGGGTTACCGAACATAACACCGATTTTCATACGGATTTGGTTAATAAAGATAACAAGAGTGTTGGAACGGTTGATCGCCGCCGTCAGCTTACGCAAAGCCTGGGACATCAAACGAGCCTGCAAACCAACGTGGGAATCACCCATGTCACCTTCGATCTCTGCACGAGGAACCAAGGCTGCTACGGAGTCGACAACCAATACGTCAATCGCGCCGGAACGAACAAGTGTTTCAGTGATTTCCAAAGCTTGTTCACCAGTGTCCGGCTGAGAGATCAAAAGATCTTCCGTGTTCACACCCAGTTTACGGGCATAGTTGATATCCAAAGCGTGTTCGGCATCAACGAAAGCGACAACGCCGCCTTTTTTCTGAGCTTGAGCGATAACAGACAAGCACAGAGTTGTTTTACCAGAGGACTCTGGTCCATAGATTTCACAGATACGACCTTTAGGAAGACCGCCGATACCCAAAGCGATATCCAAGCTCAATGCACCAGTGCTGATCGCTTCAACGTCTTTAACCAAAGATTCGTTCGCGCCCAAACGCATGATGGAGCCTTTGCCGAATTGCTTTTCGATAGTCGAAACAGCCAATTCAAGGGCTTTGATTTTTTCTGAGTTCGCTTTGTTGTCTACAGTAGCGTTTGCCATCTGTTTCCCTCTCTCGTGGCAACTGCCACGACGCTTTTTTACACTCCGACTCTGTCGGAGTACAAATTATGTTTAAAAATCAGGCCGGGGGCCTTTTACTATTTCTTGTCGAGAACTGAACTCAGCCAAGCCACTGCGTAGTCCACCGAAGTCATCTGGATGGATTTGCGATCGCCTGAAAAGAGTTCTTTTCGGGAATCTTCAAAACCCGGTCCAGCGATGGCAATGCATACAGTGCCCACTGGCTTTGACGGTGTTCCACCTGTCGGACCAGCGATACCTGTGATTGCCACAGACCAATCAGTTTTAAGCTGACGACGCACTCCGTGCGCCATTTGACGAGCGACTGTCTCGCTCACCGCACCCTCTTGCATGAGAGTGTCTCGACGAACCCCCAGAAGATCCACCTTCGCCTCGTTAGAGTAAGAAACCACAGAGCCTAGAAATATGTCGGACACGCCTGGCTGCTCTGTTAAAAAAGCCGAAAGTGCACCTCCAGTACAACTTTCCGCAAAACCCACTGTGAGTTTTTGGTCGCGAAGGGATCGAATGAGTTCTTGAAGCTTCTGATCGTTTGGCATCATTGACTGATCACCACGATCTGAGAGCCCAACCAGTTGGTTTGAGTGTAGATCACTTGCATGATGAGGCTCGCAATTATCCCCGCGGCCACGTCATCGATCATCACTCCAAGTCCTCCTTGGATCTTCTTATCTAAATATCCTATGAATAAAGGCTTTGTGATGTCCAGCAATCTGAACAGGGCAAAACCGATTAAAATGGCTTGCCATGTCATTGGCATCCAAACCATCGTGATTAGAAAACCCAAAACCTCATCAATTACGATCTCTTTGTGATCATGACCACCCTTGGAACGCTCGTAAGCCTCGCAGGCCGCAATTCCGACTGGGAGCAGCAAAATCACCGCCCCCATGTAAACCAAAGGGCCCATTTTGCTTAAAAGAATGACAATTGGAATGGTCGCCAGGGTGCCGGCAGTGCCCGGTCCTTTTGGAAAACGGCCCACACCAAACAGAGTCGCAAGTTGTATCAGAAAGTTTGTCACCATACCGATGAGGTACGCCGGACCCGTAGGCCTTGCAACGCAGAATGAGAAGCGTCAGAGCATTAAAGAAGGTTCAGAAACCGGCACCGATTCCCGGACTGCAGAGGTCCACAATTTCCCCGGTTTGGCCGAGTATTTGGCGAAGAAACTCTCGCGACGACAGACCATCACCGCAGAAGCGCGTTCGGGCATTTCCACAATCCCCTGCATTTCAAAACAGGTCTCTTCGGCATAACGAAGCACCTTGCGGTTGCGGATATCAGGTTCGCCAAAAACACGCTGGGTGCGGGTTTCCTCAAACTGAAGTTTTAAGAACGCGGCAATCATTGAAGGAGTGTAAGTGCGCCCCAGATAAGCGGTTTCTCCGATCAGAAAGTGCAAACCCTGATCAAATGGCAGGGTTTCAACGTACTTGCCAAGGATGTCCTCCTGAAGCCAGTAACGCTCCCAATAGCTGACCGGGCGACCATCCACAAAGCCGATGAAAAGATCCTGATGTTTGTCGGAAAGTTCGCTGATCAGATGGGCTTCAAGTTCAGGGCGGGTTTTCGCCAGATTCCACCACTGCGAAACGTACTTCTGATGCATCCACTTGTAGTACACATCAAAATCACGATCGATGGAAAAGGGGCGAAACGAATAGTAGCACCCGTTCTGACTGTTATAGATCCCAGCGCCTTGAGAATTCATACCCGACTACTAAAGCCACCCACCCGCAAGCCAGGCAAGGTCAAAGCCAAGAAGTTCACAGGATCAAAATAAACAACGAACCACTATCCAATTGGTTTTCAGCTTGGACGCATTCGCTTTATGTCTCAGTGCGAAAAACTTATGGATTCCATCAAAATTAGCGATTCGACTTATGGGTGGCCTTTTCGCATACTGCCCTCACGGAGGCCCCATGATTCGTTGGATGATTCTGCTGGCTAGCTTGGTCTACTTTGTAGACACCTTGGTAGCCATCCAGTTGTAGATCAAACGCCGGAAACTAAAATGTTTGGTTTCACCTCTAAGACTCTCGGGGCCGACCTATTTTCTTTCTTTTCTGCTGTTCCCACCCACTTCCGTTAATGCTATAGAAAATATATGAAACCAATCATTCTTACGGGCGACCGCCCAACAGGTCCCCTCCATCTTGGTCATTACGTTGGATCTCTTAAAAACCGCGTGGATCTTCAGGATTCTCACGATCAATACATCATCATCGCTGACGTTCAGGCTTTGACCGACAACTATAATGACACCACAAAAGTTCGCGATAACATCTTACAAGTGACGTTGGATTATCTGGCGGCCGGCATTGATCCTGCGAAAAGCACGATCTTTGTTCAGTCCGAATTGCCGGAACTGTTTGAGATGACCACTTACTTCATGAATCTGGTGACCGTCGCACGTTTGGAAAGAAATCCAACCGTGAAAACCGAAATCCAGCAGAAGAATCTGGAAAAATCCCTGCCTGCAGGTTTCCTGACTTACCCAGTAAGCCAGGCAGCCGATATTCTGGGCTTCAAAGCGAATCTGGTTCCTGCCGGTGAAGATCAAAATCCGATGATCGAGCAGACCAATGAAATCGCCCAGCGTTTCAACCACATCTACAAAACTGATTTCTTCAAGCCGGTGAAGGGCATGGCTGGTGTTGCCGGTCGTCTGCCAGGCATCGATGGCAAAGCGAAGATGAGCAAATCCCTGGGGAATGCCATCTATCTTTCTGACACGGCTGACGTGATCAAAAAGAAAGTTCAGAAGATGTACACCGACCCAGGTCATCTGAAAATCGAGGATCCGGGCAAAGTCGAAGGCAACGTGGTCTTCAGCTTCCTGGATGTTTTCGATCCAAGAAAAGACGAAGTCGCAGCATTGAAAGAACACTATCAGCGCGGCGGCCTGGGTGATGGCACCTTGAAAGTGCGCCTGACTGAAGTTCTGAACACGATCATCGCGCCCATGCGTGAACGCCGTGAACAGTACGCTCAGGATCCGCAAGCGGTTCTGAAAATCTGCAAAGAGGGTTCCCTGAAAGCTCAGGAAAAAACCCGTCAGACGTTGAAAGAAATGAAAGCGATCATGGGAGTGGGGATCTAAATCCCCTTTCCGTTAAAGGGACGGAGTTCTGCCGCCATCCACCGGAAGATTGATTCCGGTGATGTAAGCGGCGGCGGGACTGGCTAAAAAGGCAATCGCCTCGGCCATTTCCTGAGGCTCCCCGATTCGTCCTGCCGGGATTGTTTTCTTCCACGCCTCTTCCACTTCATCCACATTTGAATTTGTACTTTTCGCCGAAGCATCCACCAGACCTTTGAATCGGTCCGTGCGGATGTATCCCGGAAGCACGTTGTTCACGGTCACACCAAAGCCCGCCAGTTCACCGGCCAAAGTTTTTGACCAGTTCGCCATTGCGCCACGAACGGTGTTGGAAACACCCAGATTCGGGATTGGTGTTTTCACGGATGTCGAGATCACGTTGATGATACGGCCATAGTGACTTTTCTGCATGGAAGGCAGCACGGTCTGCACCAGCAGATGCGCGGCTTTCAGATGAGCACGCAAGGGCTGATCAAATTCTTCAATCGAAGCCTTGTGAAGCGGCCCGCCTTTGGGGCCACCGGTGTTATTTAAAAGAATGTGCACAGTTTCAGATGCCAGGGGCGCCAGAACATTGGCTTTCAAGGATTCTGTGTCACCCAGATCCGCCAGCAAATAACGGTGACCCGATCCCGGCAGCGACGACAGCAGTTTTTGCAGTTTTTCTTCTGTGCGGGCCACAGCAATAATGCGAGCTCCGCGCTTTGCCAGCAGCAGGGCCGCAGCTTCGCCAATGCCACCGGAAGCTCCGCACACGACAGCGGTTTTGCCATTTAGATCCAAAGAGGAATATGCAGAAAGATTCATCGTGGTTCTCCAGTTAACTTCAGTTAATACGAGAACCAATTCGCGGGCAACCTAAAGGTCTTTATAATAAACCATATCTTCAGCAGCGGCGTATTTTGCGACGATCCGGCGAAGAGTGCCGTCTTTTCTCATGTCACTGATGGCCTTTTTGATTTGCTCTGCCTCGGACTTCGAAATTCTTCTTAAAGAAAGATAAATTCCGCCTTCCATTGCATAGTTGGGATCCGGGACGGCCACGACGTTTTGATTAAAATCAGGAATCGCCTTTTGGTAATAGTTGTACACAGCCGGCGAAGTAAACATCGCCTGCACCCGGCCCGAGCTGACCTGACGATAGCCCGTGGCAGGGCTTGGATACTCGACAATGCGACCGGCGCCGAAAAGCTCTTTCTTTTCTTCCGGCTTTAAAAAGAATCTGGTCCCGATCTGATCACCGAATTTGATACGGGCATCTTTGATATAATCACCGATGCTGCGTGCAGGATCATAAAACGCTTTGTTTACCAGAAGCTTGCGAACGGTCGAATACACCGGAACATATTCACCTGAAGAACGGAATTTTTCAGAAGGAATCACCAACCCCACAATGTCCGCGCGCCAGTTTTTAAAGTCATCATGCATGCGAGGAGCATCCATCGGCGCTTGCGAAACAACACAACCCAAACGAAGCGACAGTTCATTCATGAACTCGAATGTCAAACCATGGATGTGACCTTCATTGTTCACATCAAACAGCGGCGCATAGTTATTCACAATAATGCGGAAGCGACGTCCGCAGTCTTTTGCTGACGCCATTATAGAGAAACAAAGAATCAAGATTGGTAAAATAAATAACCGTGTTTTCACACTGTAATCATAACAGCGATTCAACAAAGAACGAACAAGAAGGCCTCACCCTTTCAGTCTTGTAACAAGACTAAACTCAAGGCAGTTCTTGCGCCCACGTGTCAGGGATGACGATCTTTGCATCCTCTTCCCAGAATTCATAAGGCGCTTTGTCGCCACGTTTTCTTTTTTCACGCTCCAAATTCACCAAATCGGAGCGGAGCACTTCACCGGAAGTGTTCTTGGGAATTTCCATGAACTCCACCCTGCGTATACGTTTGAACGGAGACAGACGCATGCGTGCAAAGTTCATAATGTCCAAAGCCAGCTCTTTGCTGGGTTCAACACCCTTACTGACCGTGATCAGCGCTTTCGGAACATTTTCGCGAATCGGGTCCGGACTCGGAATCACCACCGCCTCGCGAATGGCAGGAAATTCTTTCAAGACAAATTCAATTTCAAAAGGACTGATCCGATAATCCGAGGACTTAAACAAACCATCTATACGGTCGCAATAGGTAAAGTTCCCCATGTTGTCCAGGTACGCGGAATCTCCGGTGTGATAGTACTTTTGTGAAGAATCCAGTCCTGACATTAACCCCCAGGGGTTGTCCGAGATATCCACACAGATTTCCCCGCTGTCGGTCTCTTCACCCTTATCGTTAAGCAGCGCGATTTTGAATCCTGGCAAGGCTTTCCCGGAAGTTCCAAAGCTGTCTTTTTCTTCCGGCGGCACCCCAATCAAAGTGGCCGATTCGGTCTGACCATAACCATCGCGAATGAAAAGACCCCACGCCTGATGCACTTTCGAAATCAGATCCGCGGTCAAAGGCTCCCCGGTGCTTAAAGCTTCCCGTAAATGAACGTCATAGGATTTCAGATCCTCCTGACATAACAAACGCCACACCGTCGGCGGAGCACAGAATGACGTGATCGGATATTCATCCAGCACATCCAGAATCAAACTGGCGTTGAAGCGTTTTTCCTTAAAGACAAAGATGGTGGCCTCGGCATTCCAAGGCGCGATAAATGAATTCCAGTCATGCATGGCCCAGCCTGCCGAATTGATTCCCAGATGCACATCACCGGGATGCAAACCCATCCAGTACATGGTGGACAGATGCCCAACGGTAAAACCGGCATGACTGTGTTCCACCAGCTTGGGCTTCACACTGCTGGAAGATGTGAAATAGCGAAACAGCGGATCGATGGCTTTGGTGCGTTCAGTGACTTCGAACTCGGCGCTTTCTTTATAAACTTCCGGATAAAAGAGCCAGCCTTCCATCTCGGCATCCACCACGACCGAAATCACTCCGGAAGATGTCACATCAAATTTTTCCGTATGGGATTTGGTCGTGGCAATCATCTTGATCTTTTCACGGTTCAAACGATCCGTAAGCTCCTGCTGGGACAGTAGGGGATTGTTCGGAACGATCACCGCGCCGATTTTCATGGCGGCAAGCATGATCTCCCACAGGGCCACGTCGTTTTCTATCAAAAGAAAAACCGAATCGCCCTTTTGTAATCCCCGGGCCCGCATAAAGTTTGCGACCTGGTTTGAGCGTTTGGAAATTTCGCTGAAACTGAACTTCTTTTCATGTCCCACTTCGTCGACCAGCCACAAACCGATCTTGGAATTGCCCTCGGCCATGGGATCGAAATAATCCAGGGCCCAGTTGAAATCATCAAAGCGGGGCCAGCGGAATTGGCTGTAGGCGTGTTTATAGTCTGAACGGTGCAGAATCAGAAAGTCCCTCGCCTGCTCAAATTCATTACGAAAACTCATACAAACCTCCCGCGACTTTCCAAGATTAGCATTTGTTCCTCGACTCGCCGATCTGTGTTTCTACATTGGACTGTGCAAGCACAAGCCAACCATGATAAAAAAATGCATGGGAATTTTTCGTACTGTTGCCAGCACACTCATTCTTGCGATCTTCGTCTATGTCTCTCATCAGTTGACCCGCTTTACGGATTTTTCGTGGCAGGGAACAACTTTGATTGTTAGCCTCCTCGCATTCCTATTTGCTTTGGTGATTGGAACATTCCTGTTCTTCTGGAAAGAAAAAAAGCTGGACGTCAATCCATGGCGGGATCGTCTTTTGAACGGTTCCCTCACCGTCATGGCTTATATCAATTTTCTGATCACGCTGGTGATTTTGCGGGACCTGCTGGCTTTTACGGATAAGGTGACCGGCACTTGGATTTCTCTGGACGTGCTTTACAGCTCACAAGCCACTGCGGCCCTGATGGGACTGCCGGTGGTGATGGTTGCTGTGGGTAACGCCATTGTCCGCCGTGGAGCCCGCGCCAAAGTCATGCCGATCAGTTTTGCCAACCTGCCGTATGAATTGGAAGGTCTGCGTATCGTCCACATCACTGACTTGCACATCAGCCCCAGCCTGCCTCTGCGTCTGGTGCAAAAGCTGGTCGATCAGGTCAATGCAATGAAACCGGATATGGTCGTCTTTACCGGCGACATTCTGGACAGCTTCGTTGAAAAACATCAGCGCGAATTTGAAATCCTGAAACAGATGCGCGCCACCCATGGGATCTTTTATGTCCCCGGAAATCACGAATACTATTGGGATGCCCCAAAAGGGCTTCAGGCTTTCCGGTCCCTGGGGTTCCAGGTGCTGATCAACCAGACCGCCACCCTGAACTTTGGCAAAGCCGAACTGCAGATCGCCGGCATTCCCGACCCCGCCGCCCTGCACTTCCGCCAGGAAGGTCCGGAACTGGAAAAGGTCGCCCACCAGCTGCGCCCGGGGGCTTTCAAGATTCTGCTGTCCCACCAGCCTTCACTGGCCCCGCATGTGGAAAAGCTGGGGGTGGACTTGCAGCTTTCCGGGCACACCCATGGCGGACAGTTCTTCCCGTGGAACTGGCTGATTGTGTTCTTTGAACGCTATGCCAAGGGGTTGTACCGCCTGGGAAATATGCAGCTCTATGTCAATCAGGGAACCGGTTACTGGGGGCCGCAACTGCGTCTGGGAACTTATTGCGAACTGACTGAAATTATCCTTCGCAAGGCTTAAAAAACGGGGTATTAATTTCCCCTATGTCCCGAGAGAAAGATCCCCTCAAAACCCGTCAGTACGCCAAGAAAAAGGTCATGGACATGATCGCGCGGCGGGACCATTCCGAAAAAGAACTTCGCACCAAACTGAAAGAGAAGTTCTCGGACGAAGAGGACGTGGGGGATATCATCGACGAGGCGATTGAGTTTGCCAAAGACAACCGCTGGCTGGGCGACCCCGTCGACCTGGCCCATCGCTTGGCTGACATGCTTCATCGCCGCAACAAGGGCATCTATTACATCAACAACTACCTGAAGGAAAAAGGTCTTCCCGCTGTTGAGACAGATCGTGCTTTGGAGCTTGAAAAGGCGCTGGCGATTGTCAAAAATAAGTACGACGAAGACCACAAGTTTTCCCGAGATGAAAAAGCCCGAGTGGGCCGGTTGCTGGCTTCCCGTGGATTCGATTCTGAGACCGTAAGAAAGGTTATTTATGAAAAGCTCTGAGATCAGAAACGCCTTTATCAAATACTTTGAGAAGAACGGACACAAAGCGGTTCCGTCCTCTTCCCTGATTCCTGAAAATGATCCCACGTTGCTTTTCGCCAACGCCGGCATGAATCAGTTCAAGAACACGTTCCTGGGTCTTGAGAAGCGTGACTATACCCGTGCAGTCAGCTCCCAAAAGTGCGTGCGCGCTGGTGGCAAGCATAATGACCTTGAAAACGTGGGCTTCACAGCCCGTCACCACACTTTCTTTGAGATGGTGGGGAATTTCTCTTTCGGTGACTATTTCAAAAAAGACGCCATTCACTTTGCATGGGAATTCCTGACAAAGGAACTGGCGATTCCAAAAGAAAAGCTTTATGTGACCGTGCACATCTCTGACGATGAGGCCGCCGACATCTGGCACAACCAGGAAGGCGTTCCGCGCGATCGCATCTTCCGTTTCGACAAAGACAACTTCTGGAAAATGGGCGACACCGGTCCTTGCGGCCCTTGCACCGAGATCTTCTATGATCACGGCCCGAAAGCCGGCACCATTTCTGATCCATTCAAAGGCATCGAAGCCGGTGAAGACCGCTTCGTGGAAATCTGGAATCTGGTGTTCATGCAGTACTTCGAAAATCCTCCGGGCACTTTGACTCCGTTGCCAAAGCCATCTGTCGACACCGGTGGTGGTCTGGAGCGTATGTCCGCAGCCATGCAGGGCGTGTTCAACAACTACGACACGGATCTGTTCCAGCCGATGATTCAGCTGGCGTGCAAGATCGGCAATATCGAATACATCTCTGACAAAGAAGTTCTGGCGAAAAATCCGGCGGCAGCTGAAATCACTTCTGCTCTTCGCGTACTTGCGGATCACTGCCGCTCCACTTCCTTCCTGATTGCAGACGGCGCGTTGCCGTCCAATGAAGGCCGTGGTTACGTTCTTCGCCGTATCATGCGACGTGCGATCCGTTACGGTCGCAAGCTTTCTGCCGACAAATCCTTCCTGCCCGGCATGGCGGAAGCTTTGATCGAAAGCATGGGCTCTATTTATCCGGAACTTAAGACCCGCCGCGATCATATCCTGAACACCATCCGTGACGAAGAAGACCGCTTCATCGCCACTTTGGACAAAGGCACCACGATCCTCGAAGACGAGCTGAAAAAAGCGAAATCCAAAGGCATCAAAGAGCTTTCGGGCGAAGTTGTCTTCCGCATGTATGACACTTACGGCTTCCCTGCGGACTTGACCCGCGTGATCGCCAACGAACAAGGCATCGAAGTGAACGAGGCCGCGTTTGAAAAGGAAATGGAAGACAACCGCGCAAAATCCAAAGCCAGCTGGAAAGGCAAATCCATGGGTGCTGATGAAGCGCACATGATCAAATTTGCGAAAGACTATCTTCAGTCCGGCAAATCTGTGACCTTCCTGGGCTATGAAGGAACAATCGGCGACGGTAAAGTCATGGGTCTTTCAAATGGTCAGGCCGAAGTTCAGGAACTGAAAACCGGCGACACCGGTCTGATGATTCTGAATGCGACCACTTTCTATGGTGAAGGCGGCGGCCAGTCCGGCGACGTGGGTTACATCATGCAGGACACCAACCGTGCCCGCGTGATCAACACCACTAAAATCGACGATATCGTCCTTCACCACGTTGAAATCGAACACGGTTCCTTCAAGGTGGGCACGGCGGTTGTCACGGGTGTGGATCCAGTCGAAAGACGCAACACTGCGGCCAACCACTCTGCAACTCACTTGTTGCACGCGGCTTTGCGCAAGGTTCTGGGCACTCACGTGACTCAGGCCGGTTCTTTGGTTGATTCCCAGAAAACCCGTTTCGACTTTACTCACAACAAACCGGTTTCTTCTGAAGAAATCAAAAAAATTGAAGACCTGGTGAACGAACAGATCGCCCGCGGCAATCCGGTGCAAACCGAGATGATGTCCCACAAGGCAGCCCTTGAAAAAGGCGCGATGGCATTGTTCGGTGAAAAATATGCGAGCGACGTGCGTGTACTGACCATGGGTGATTTCTCTTGCGAGCTTTGCGGCGGTACTCACGTGAAGAACACTTCTGAAATCCGTCTGTTCAAAGTCGTTTCAGAAGCGGGCGTCAGCTCGGGTGTTCGCCGTATCGAGGCCATTACGGCTGACAACGCTGTTTCTTACATGATGAGCGCTGTGAGCCATCTGGATGATGCTTTGGCTGCTGCCGGCTTCCAAAAAAGCCCGCACTACATCAAGCATCTGGAAACCACCGGTGAAAATGCCACTTTGGCAAATCGTGTGGAGTCCCTGAAAGATCAGGTGAAGCAGCTTGAAAAGGAAATGAAGAAGCTTCAGGGCGGTCAGGTGAATGTGGATGACCTGGCAGCCAACGCACTGACCTTCAAAACCAAGGCCGGCGCTTCTGCGAAACTGGTTCTGGCGGATGTTCCATTGGATGACCGTCAGGTTCTGGCGGAAGTCACTGATCACTTAAAAAATAAAATCCAGTCCGGCATCGTGGTTGTTGTCGGCCAGGGTGACGGCAGTCATCCAATCATCGTCAGCGTATCGAAAGAAATTTCCGGCGAAACAAAAGCCGGTGATCTTCTGAAGGAAGTTGCTGGTGTTATGGGTGGCAAAGGTGGCGGTCGTCCGGACTTTGCTCAAGGGGCGGCACCAAACCGTGCGCAACTGAACGAAGCCTTCGGCAAAGTGAAATCCATGCTGGGTCTTTAAGACCAAAAAAAAGGGCCCTTGGGGCCCTTTTTCTTTATCTACTTATTCGCAGTTCATCGCTGTCCAGTTGTTACGAACGTGGGAAACATAGGCCTGGAACACATCTGCCAGGCCTCCACACAGATCCTTCAGGCCTGTCCCGCAGGAATCCTTTTCTTCACCCAGATTCACACGGGTTTCATTGGCATACAAAGACGCATACGCCGGCTTGTATCTCATCGCGCACATGTCTGCTGATTTCACCGGTGCCGCGCACACGGAAGAACCGCTCAGGATTGTTTTCAGTTCCGACAGACTGCCCGCAGACAGGCAGCGTTCCTGAATCACCGTGTTCACTTCATCCACCAGCTGAATGCGGCCTGAATCGGTCGCAATCACCAGTCGATACTGACCCAGCTCACTGGCTTTGGCAGCAACGCCTTCAACCACGGTGTCAGACACATTGGGAATTTCAACATAAGTGACTTTGGCGGGAGTGTTTGCGGAATCACCACCACCGGATGGAGGAAGCGCCACAGAAACATCATTCAATGATGCCATTTCAGATGTCTGAAGCGAGTTCTGACTGCAGTTCTGGAATCCCAGAATGAGACACACAGTCCCGGTCAGCAGTGCCAAACGTTTAGTCATGAATTCCCCCTGTTTGCCCGTTTCATAATGAATAGAGGCAAGATCCGTTCCGCGCTCGGACCTTCGTAATATCGGGATAAGCTGTTAGAAACTTAACGCTGTCTTAAGAGTTTGCAGGGGCTGTTTTGATGTCTTCAGCGCAGTATTTTTGAACGATTTCCAGAACGGTCTGTTTGCGCACGGGCTTGCCACAGTGCTGGTCCGCCCCGGCCATAAGGCTTTTTTCAATGTCTTCAGTAAAGCTGTTGGCGGAAATCACCACCACCGGCGTACGGCGCAGGCCCCGGGCCCGCTCGATTTCACGCAGCTTTCGGATCGTGTCCAGACCCGACATCTTCGGCATCTGCACATCCATAAAGATCATATCGTAATGACCCACCTCCCACAGCTCCAGGCACTCATAGCCGTTGTAAGCTGAATCAGTGGTCACATAATCCAGGCGCTTGATATAAGCCTTCAACAGCGTGTGATTTTCTTCCATGTCATCCACAATCAGGATGCTTTTTCGACCGGCGTCGGTCCCCTGGCGCACGACCTGTGGTGGCGGCGTCATTTCCAGATTAAAGCGCGTGCTCCACAGCTCGGCCCGGCTCGAAGTCACTTGCACCGAGAAATGAAAACGTGATCCCACGAACTGGCGGCTTTCACAGTAAAGCTCTCCACCCATCAACTGCACAATCTTTTGTGAAATGCTTAACCCCAGTCCGGTGCCCCCGAAGCGACGGGTGACCGATGAATCCTCCTGCCCGAATTCATCAAAGACTTTTTTCAGGTTTTCTTTGGCGATACCGATGCCGGTGTCCTTCACCTCAAAGAAGATGGTTTCTTTACCCGGCTCTTTTCCCGGATAAGGCTGCACCGTCAATTCAATCCCACCCCGATCGGTGAACTTGACCGCATTCCCCAGAAGATTCATCAACACCTGCTTCAGGCGCAAAGAATCCCCGACAATCAAACGGTCATGTTCGGGAGGATGAAAAGTGAACTGCAGATTTTTGCGCAGGATGGATGTGCTGATCAAAGCCTGCACTTCGCGCACCAGATCACTCAGCAGGAATTCCCGGCTTTCAAGCTGCATACGGCCTGATTCAAACTTCGAGAAGTCCAGGATATTGTTAAGCATGCTCAGCAGGGTATCCCCCGCACTTTGCAAGGAAATCAGAAGTTCTTTTTGTTCGAAATTCAAATGCGTTTCATTCAAAAGTTCCGCCGAACCCAGCATCGCATTCAGCGGCGTGCGGATTTCATGACTCATGGTTGAAAGGAACAGGGACTTGGCACGTGTTGCGGCTTCGGCGCGGTCACGTGAATCCTGCAGGCGGGCCAACGCCTCTTTATCCTGCGCGATCACGTACTTTCCGGTCATCCACACCATCAGGGTGAAAACCACATAGGCCACCAAGGCCACAAAACCAAAGAAGAACAAACGGAAGTACAAGCCGGAATAAGCTTCGGACTTTTCCTGATAGATCACCAGATGCCATGGCTTGCCTTTGATCGAACGGGAATACGTCAGATAAGTCTTGCCGTCCGAACCGGGGAAATCCTGAAGCTGGCGCTGATTCTGAATATTAAAAACTTTTTGCGAAATCTTGGGCATCGCCTTGAATTCATCCTGATTCATGGCACGCAGATATTTAAAGCCCAGCACCGGCGTGTCTTTGGCGATCAACGGCAGCACCGGGCGACCGTGTTCATCCACGATCAAAGCACCCCCGGTTTCACCTAGCTTGAAGATCCCCAGGCGATGGGCGATGTCCCCGGCCAGGGTGTCGATTCCCACCACGGCTTCAAGTTTTCCGGCATTGTTAAAAATTCCGGTGGAGGTGCTGAACATGATCTTTTCCATGTAGCCCTTGTCGAAATAGAAATCCGAATAGTTCACCCCGGAATTCTTTTCGTTCATCCACCACCACTGAACATCCGGATCCTTGTCGTAACCGGGTTCGGTAAACACTTCCGCCACGAAGGTGGAGGGTTCATTGTATTTGGGATTGGCAAACAGGGAATAATCGCGGTGAACAACATAGACATAGGATTCACGTCCCATGTATTCCCGCGCCAGACGGGGCCCTAAAGCGACCCAGGCGTTAAACTGTGTACTGTGACTGGCGATAGTCGCCGAAGCGAACTGGCGGAACTTTTCAACCCGCGTGCCCTTGGGCATCACATCGAAAAGTTCAACCATGCTTTTCAAGCGCTGAACGTTGGCTTCCAGCGTGGCAAAGTCATTGTTGATCCGGTCCACTTCGCGGGCCGAAGCCGGCTCCATGCGCTCCCGGATCGCGCGCTGCTCTTGAATGAAAAGATGCGTGCCATAGACCCCCAGTACCGTTAAAAGCACCAGGGTTGTCACCAGCTGATTCAGCAGGAATAAATGGACAAAGGTCAGCTTCTTTTTCATTCTTCCCGCAGATTAGAAGTTCACACCCAATCCAACAGTTCCATAGAAAGTGGTTAGCTTTGCGCCGGAACCGTCAGAGTTCTTTTCATAGTAATAGTTCTTCAAACCAAATCCGGCTTCACCGAAGAAGCGCGGAGTCCACAACACCTTCCCGTGGAAGTTCAGCACATAGTCATCACCCAAAGTGATATCGCTGTCAGTGGAAGAGAAATACTTGATAAATTCCATGTCCACCCATTTTGGATAGTTCATGAACGGGATTTTCGAGAACCAGTAATCAATCGCGCGCGGCATGGAGCGCGCCCAGAACAAACCCGCACCGATCTTCGGCACATTGTTGTCCCCCAAAGTCATCGCCTCGTATGCCACAATCAGACCCACGGTTTCATCTTTTTCCCACAGGCCCGGAGTAAAGCGATAGCGCAGATCCGCATCCATCACGGCCAGCTTCACGTCTTCAGAATTTCCGCCCGCAGTGGATGCTGGCAGATTCGTCAGGGACGTGAAGTATTTCGCACTGACACCCCAGCGCTGTTTGGACAGCCAGTAGTTCTGCCAGCCAAACAAATCATTAAACCACCAGGAAACGTGACCTTCACCCAGAACCACATAGTCAGATTCACTGGTCACAACGCCAGTCAGACGCAAGCTGGCTTCGCCGGCACCAGCGCGATAGATTTCAAAATAAGATTTGTGCGTGGCTTTTTCACCTGGCACATCCAAAGTCGCCGTGTTCATGGCAAACTTCTGAGGAGTTTCAAAATTCCAGACCGTCACGTTGTCTTCAACATCACGAACCGGCATCTGATCCTTTGAAAGATAAGTGCCCTTCAGCGCACGGGTTGAAATAAAGCGGCGGTCCTTCTGTCGAGGCGGTTCAGAGATCTCCAGATTATAGACAAACACCCCGCCGGATTTCCCCGGCAACACCAGACGGGCATTTTTCTGAGTCACATCAGCCTGCCACATATCCGCGCGGGCCCCGATCGTGCTTTCAAAGCCCAGCATCCTGGTCACAGAACCATAGTCTTCACCAAGCACGTTTTCAGATTCCAGCTTCAAAGGCTTGGGCAGATCACCAGTCAGGGTCACATCACCGGCTTTCTTTTCAGATTCGATCATGTCACGAATCACCGGAGCCACCGGTTCAGAAACGAATTCATAAGTCGCATCAGAATCCAGTGTCGCCAGGAACTGCACCGGAGTTCCCACCGCAACTTCTTCGGCCCCTTGCAGTTTCTTTTCTTCATTTTGGAAGATCACACGCGGGCTGGCTTCAGATTTGGTCACACCAATTTGTACGTTGCCTTCTTTGATTTCCACCCCGTACCACTGGGAACAGATGCTGGAATAACCTTTGCCGGCTTCAGCACGCAGACAGAAACGGAAACGTTCGCCGTCTTTCCATTGAGGGCCTTTGCTTTCATTGATTCCGGCATAGGACCAGGTGCCTGTTCCTTTTACCGGCTGTTTCCACAGCTCTTTCCCCTGCTGGCTGATCACCGACACTTCACCGCCGGGAACCAGTTCATGATTCCATGTCAGATTCAGGGTGTTCGTTTCAACCTTCGCAGCAAGGGATTGGTTGTCGAAAACTAGGCCGCCCACATCAAGCTGTTTTCCCTTGGACTTTTTCAGGTCATATTCGACCACTGGATTTTTTATTTTCAGCTCTTGATCCATCACTGAGAAGAACAGAGGCCGTGTGAACTCCGTCTCTTTTTTCTCAGCTTTTTCAGGAGTCTCCGCGGAAGCCGCGGCTGGAGCCGCTTCGGGAGTGGTGGGTTTTGCTGCCTCTTGTGCAAAAACAGTTTGGCAACCTAAGATGACGACCAAAGATGAAATCAAGCTCTTCACAGATGTTCCTTATGCAAAATTTCGTTAACACTAAGAATAATCTAATAAATACGAATAAGTCCTTTAAATCAGAGCACTTAAGACTTAGTACTAGGACCAGCTTGCGTCCAATGTGGAACTTTGCCCGCAGAGCCTAGACAAATAGTGCGATGCATTTGCATTGCATGGTCTAGGACACTGAAATAGCCTCCCCCCGTTCACCTTATAGGAGGTTTTAATGAAAAAGCTTGTTATGGCTGCGATGATTCTGATGGGTTCTTCCGCGATGGCAGACTCAAGAATCATGACTTGTGTTGTTCCTTCCGAAACTAACGCTGTTACTTTGGCAGTTGATTTGGCTGATGATCAGTCCGCTGACTTCGTAATGGTTAACCTGAATGAGCGCACTAAATCTGCTGTGTTCTTCTCTCAGATGGACAAAGGCACGATTGCTCAACAACTTCAGAACGGTTTCCTGAACCTGTTGGCTTTGACTGAAAAGTCCTCTCAAGTTGACGGTGTTATCACTAACACTGGTTTCTTGGGTCTGAGCCTTGAGTCTGATGGCACTTTCGGTGGCTTCCTGGCTGCTAACGGTAACATCTACCCATTGTCTTGCACGAAGTAATCTGTTCTTAACAGAGCTTTCAAGATGAAATGAAAAGCGCCTCGCAAGAGGCGTTTTTTTTATCGTCCGATGACGGCACCGGCGTTGGACTTCAGACACTTGACCTGACAGCTGTCGTACACGGTCACTTTCGTTCCCGGCACACACGTCAGATACAACGGACGAATCAAAGACAGCGCTTCTTCATAGCTGATCTTTTTCTTGCACTCCTGGACAATGACTTCCTGAATGGACTCGACCTTGCCGGCATAGGCCGACGCAGGCCCCAGAACCACGAATGTCATCACAAGCATTGAAAAGAAAATCATAACCCCACTCATCAGAAGTCCGTTCTTAGACTGAGGTAATAAGTTTTCAAAACACGATCCGTGCTTTGCACCGGACCAAACCCGATCGGAATCGCCGAATAGTTCTGCTGACGATAGCCCGCACGCACAGTCACAAGACTCATCCACTTGGTGGTGACATACAGATGTTCGCTGTTACCCGGGGTTGAATAGAATCTTGTCAGGTCCTCGGGCGCGGCCGAAAAATAAAACGGCACACCGGAACTGGTCAGCCATTCCAAACCCACCGCCCAATTTGAAAAACGATAGCGCGTGGAAACCAACGTCAGGCTGCCGTAGTTCGTTCCATAATCCTGATCTGTTCCAAAGCCCAAACCCGGAGCCAGCAATCCATCACTGATCGTGTTGGTGTAAGTGTGACTGAGCGAAACATCCACAGCGGTCTGAGCAATGCTGTTAAGCTCAAGCAGTGCTGTCAGGCCATCTCCCTGCATATTCAGATCAGAAGACCCCGTTCCCGTGAAGAAAGGCAGGCGTCCACTTTTATAGTACTGAAGAATTGCGCCCAGCTCGTCCGTCCATGACTGATTCTTCAAAGTGTAATCCAACTGGACCGAACCCATGTTAATCAAAGTTTCGGTGTCGTCGCCCACTTGAATACTGCCGTTGCTATCATCCGTTGGAGGACGCAGGAATTTTCGGTTTCCACCCCACACGACATCGGTGAATGGCGTGTACAGCACACGCACCGCCAGCTCATGATTTAAGGGCAAATAAGGATCCGCGCGGAAGGTGACAGCAACCCCGTCCAACGGCGCATCGAAGGTCAGCAGCGGATAAGTCCCCTGCCTTGGAAGCATGTCCCAGAAATGCTCCGGGCTGCCGTTCACAGTCGGCAATCGCCCCACGGACAAAGTCCAAACGGATTCAGGGCAGGACAAATCGACATAGGCTTTTTCCAGATATATCAAAGAACCGGAATTGGAATACACACCCTCCACATCGTGGATGTATGTGGGGTCTCCGCCCTGGGAACGCCAGTTGTTCATAAACTTCGTGGCGGTCAGTCGTGTATAGACGCGAATCTGCGGATTGATCTCGGCATCCGCATTCAACGAAAGACGCAGACGCAGATACTGCAAATCCGGATTATCAAAAGTTTCGGGATATTTTTCTTCAGCAGAAATATGATCGTAAGTGGAAATCAGAAAGCCCGACAGATTGAAGTATCGAAGGTTTTGATTGGCTTCCAGTTCGGCCAGACGCTCTTCCACAGTTTTCGGAGTCGCCACATACATGGAAGCCTGATGAGCATGCCCCACACATCCCAAGAACAACAACAATCCGACAACAGCATTTTTCATGCAGCGCCCTCCCCCATATAGAGGACTAGCACCCGCATGACAGCGTTGCAATGAGAGTAAAATTACAATTCTACGAGACTTATAAACAGGCAGTATTTAGAAAGATCAAAGAAACTTGAAAGAGACAGATTTTGAATAAAAAAAAGGGAGCTCGAAAGCTCCCTTTTTTCTTCCATTCGCAATTCTCGAAAGAATGCGTCCGAGCAAATTAACGCTTGGAGTATTGGAATCTACGGCGTGCACCTGCTTTACCGTATTTTTTACGCTCAACCATACGAGGATCACGTGTAACGAATCCAGCTTTCTTCAAGATCCCTTTGAATTCAGGATTGAAAGCGATCAAAGCACGAGTGATACCCAAACGGATCGCACCAGCTTGTCCAGACTCACCACCACCTGCTACAGTGATTTTTGCGTCGAATTTGCCGATTTGGTTCAAAAGATCAAGAGGCTGTACAATCACCATGCGGGATTGCATACGAGTCAAATAATCTTCAGATTTTTTACCGTTGATTGTGATAGTGCCTTTACCAGGCTTAAGGAAAACACGCGCTGCGCTTGTTTTTCTTCTTCCAGTTGCATAATAGAATTTATCAGCTGCTGCCATTTTCTATCTCCGATTATTTCTTAGATGGAAGGGTGAAAAGAGCCGGCTTTTGAGCAGCATGAGGATGCTCAGCACCAGTGTATGTCTTCATTTTCATGATAACATGACGGGATAGCTTGTTTGTTGGAAGCATACCGCGAACAGCTTCGTGAATGATGAAAGTAGAATCTTTCTCTTTCGCTTGAGCTGCTGTCATCTCTTTCATAGAACCGAAGAAGCGAGTGTGAGAATAGTACTTCTTATCCTGCCACTTAGTTCCAGAAAGCTCCATCTTGTCCGTGTTGATAACGATTACGAAATCGCCAGTATCAACGTTCGGAGTGTAGATAGCTTTGTTTTTACCACGAAGGATAGTCGCAACATGAGTAGCTACACGACCAACTTTTTGGCCAGCGGCATCGACAATCCACCATTTTCTTTCAACTTCATCTGCCTTAGCATTGAAAGTCTTCATTAGAGTCTCCAGTTTCATTTTGAACAGCCGGTTTTACCGTCCGTCTGCTCGGCAAAAATATGTTTGAGTTTAACAACGGGCTCTTACACTATTTTGCGGGAAGGGATGTTTTAAAGTTCTAGGCACCTAATGTCAAGGTCCTGAGGATAATAAACCTTCATCAAGTACAGGCCCTGCGCGGGGGCCGGCGGACCGGCTTTCATGCGGTCTTGAGCCGCAATAATGTCCTTCATCGTGGACGGAGCCAGGCCTTTGCGTTCCAAAAACATTGAGGTCCCCACAATATTTCGCACCATCTGCTTTAAAAAGCCGCTGCCGGTGATCGTGAACTGCATGACACCGGGCTTACGCCACTCCCAATCCGCTCTGTAAATCTCGCGAACCGTATCCGGAACCGGGGTTCCGACCGATTGAAAGCTCTTAAAGTCTTGATTTCCCAAGAGATATTTAGAACTTTCCTGCAAATGTTCGATATTAATGGGCAGGCGCACCCAGTCCGCATAGCGATTCAAATGAGCGCTGGGACGGGGTTTATTCACTATTAGATAGCGATACGTTTTATGGGTCGCCGACAAAGTCGCATGGAAATCATCCGGGGCAATCCAGGCTTTTTTAGCCACGATGCTCGGGGGCAAGTGGGAATTCAAAGCCCAGCACAGGTCCCATTTCTTACTCGGATCAATCTTGCGATGCGTAGAAAAGTGGCAAACTTGGTTCAGGGCATGAACCCCGGCGTCTGTGCGCCCGGAAGCAAACAGGGTGATTTTTTCATTGAAGACCTTGGACAAGGCCTCTTCGATCACCTGAGCGACCGAAATCTGGTCCTCGGGTTTTTGTTTCTGCCAGCCGCAGAATCCTGTTCCGTCATAAGCAACGGTAAAACGCACTTTCGTCATCATGGGCGGGAACCTATCAGGTTCCCCTTAAGGCCGCAAGATGGCGGGAACTTTTAACAGCCTAGAGCAAAGCTCCCTGACAGGTCACGACTTTGCCGCCGAAGTAAGCATAGTTTCTTAAGGCCGAGATAATACCGTCTTTAAATCCTTTCAAGGCCGGCAAAGACGCTCTTAAGCCCTCCATACGGAAAAGATAATATCGGGTCGCATGATCCTGATAAACGAGGAAAATACCAATCCCCGGAGGCATGGACATTCCCGTCGAAGCCGCCCAACCGAACTGACTCGGCCCCTGGCGGAAGACACCCGTCGCGCCCCCATACATGGTGGTGTTTTTCTGATGAGTGAAAGCACCGTCACGTTTTTCAAACACAAGGCCATAAGTACCCGCCGCAGAAATCTCGGCCACACCAGTCAGGGTTTTCTTCAGGCGTTCAACGTCCATGAAAATTTCAAAGACCATTTTGGATTTGCCGTCTGCGCCCACTTGGCGGGAAACACCAGCGCCAAGCCCCAGCATATAAAAGAATCCACCGGATTCAGGAATGAAGCGGCCAATGCTTCTGCCACGAAGCGCTTCCATCACCTTCTGCGGCAGTGCCAAGCCGGCCCCCACAGAAACCATCATCGTCCCGCCTTTCACATTACTGCGGGAAACGACATGAGAACTTTCATAGAAACGATTGTTCAGTTCATTCAAAGCCTTGTTGATCTTGCCTGGTTTCAAACGGAAGAAAGACAGCACGCGCGCGAACTTACCCAGAAACGCTGACTTCTTCGCCAGGAACTTGGCGATGTCGGCATCAGAAAGTTCCAGCAGTTTTTCCAGCTCCGCTTCAGTGCGCGGGCCTTCAAATTCATAAAGCTTGTCAGCGGGAATTTCAGCCGTCATCGCAGCACGGGCTCTTTCCACAAAGGCCTTGCGGTTGAAGTCCTTGTCAGCTTCCACCACTTCAGACAAATCCAGCTTTATCACCGCTTCATCAGGCATGTCGGTGCGCGGGGCTTTCTGGGATTCAGCTTGGTTGGGAGCAGATTCAAAAAGCAGGAGATTGGCGTCGTCTTCGGCATAGGCATGAGCCCCGGTCAAAGAAACGGCAGCGATCAAAAGCAGGCTTTTGAAAAGGGTACGAATGGCCATGGGATCTCCTGTTCCCCTTTAAAAGAGCAACGAGCATACCAGCTGCCAAATAAGAGAAAAGCCCTTAAACGTCCATTATCTCTGCTAAATTGCTTATAAGGCACGGCCAGGTGATGGCCCCAGTCAGCCCTGTGACAGGAAACCCAAAATAGGCACCTGGGGGATCTATCGGAAGTTTTCCAGAGGGATGTCTTTTCCCAGCCAGCGCAACATGATGCGGGCATAGTCGTCGGAGGCTTTCAGCTTTCTTAAACCCCGATCCAGCTTTTCACGCAGCTCGCGGCTTTGCGGATGAGAGCGGGAAAAGTGAACATAGATAGGCTCATTGCTCAGCTCTAAAACTGTCGCCACTTTGCCGCGGAACTGCGGGTTTCTTTCCAGGTAATAGTACAAAACCATCTCATCAATGGCAGCGTAATTTATCCGGCCAGTCACCACCAACTTCAAAGAAGTCATGTCGTTGGCGGTGAAGTGTTTCAGGATCTTTTTGTTGTCGTCGAATTCCTTCCCGAACGGAAAGCCACTGGGCAGAGCCACAGTTTCGCCTTCAAGATCGCGAACGGTCCTGATTGTCCTGGTCTTTTTTACATGGCGGTTGGTGACAATCAGTCCACGGCTGCGGAACAGGTGCTCGTCAGGGAACGAATACTTTTCAACCAGCTCCTGATTTTTGGCCGAGTTAAAACAGGCCGGTTCTTTCCCGATGGCGGTCAAAGCCAGACAGCGCAGATAAGGCACCTGCAACAGCTCTATTTCAGAAGACTCAAGCTCAAGCGCCGCACGCACCAGATCCACCGACACCCCCTGCAGACGTCCGCCTTCCACATAGGAAAACGGCGGCCAGTTGTCCTCGGCAAGGACACGATAGCTCTTGGCCTGCGCACAAGCGCAAACCAGCAGGATTGATAGAATCCACCACAGACGGGTCAAACAAAGCTCCTCTGAATTAAATAAGTAAATACAAAATAGTTTTAAAAACCCCTAGTTACTTGTTGGAAATCAAAGCCCAGCGGGTGGATCTGTGTTCCGCCAAATTTCCGTCCGTAATGATTGAAATCTGGTAATTACCCTTTTTTCACAAGATTCACGGGGAATTGACGGCCCCCGGTGAAAGGCGTATTCCCTGTCCCACTTTTTTAAATCAAAAAATAAGGAGTTATTCCATGAAAGCTATTTTCGCAGTTTTGATGCTTGTTTCCGGTTCCGCATTCGCAGCCCCATCTGAAGTTGTTTCTTCCCGTATTTCTGACGAGTACTATGTAGACTTCATCAGCTGGTGTGATTCCAACAACGTAATGGGCCAGGACAGCCAAGGCCAAACTTACGTAAAATACAACTGCTCTGAGTACGCTCAAACTTGCCGCCAGACAGTTACTCACCGTCACAACAGAACTCTTTACTTCGCAGCTTGCTCTGACAAATAGTTCTGATTCTTCAAAATTGAAGACAAAAAAAGGTGCTCTCCGAAGGAGGCACCTTTTTTATTTCCCCGATCCCAACCCTCAAACCGAGCGCCAGCGGCTGGTCAAAAGGGTCCATATGCAAGGCGGAGGTGGGCCCTCGCAGCGCAGGCGTGCTCCAAGCACGTCGAAGCGAGAAGGCCCGCCGACAACGCAGTCAGATGGGCCCTTTTCACCAGCCGCTAGTAGTCGACGGTTACGCCGGCGCCGATGATTCCGCCTGAAAAATCGACGTCTTCGCTGAACGTCTGCAACTGGCGGTATTCCAAAGACAGCCACAGGTTGTTGATTCCGTATTCAGAGCTCAGGGTGAAAGCGGTGTCGTCGCTCATCGCCGCGATATTAAACAGCATGCCACCCGCGCCGTACACACCCGGCGTTCCCACCAGGGACGGCGACTTTCCGTCGTCACGAATTTCAGCCACACCGATATAAGTGCCACCGGCAGAAACATACGGCGCAATCCACTGACGATCACTCCACTCCAGACGATACACCCCACCCACATTGATCGGAATCGCCAGGAAAGAATATTCTTCCTTCGCTTCCTGATTCGGGAACTGTGGATCCGGGGTGATAAAGCGTCCCTGGCCCGTGGCATACATCAATCCAAGACCGACTTGAACACCCAGACTGCCATAGCCGTTGAACGGCTTCCATTCATAATCAAACATGAACATCGCCTGAGACGATCCACCGTACATGGAATCATAGTTCGTCACGCCATCGGCCGAATCAATCTTCGGAGGATCCATCATCCCCACACGGAAAGTGCCGGACTCTTTGGATGCCGAAGGCGGCTTCACACGATAAACGTAGGCGCCATCTTTGGTGATGGTCATCAGACCCTTGGCTGCCTGCGGATGCTGGATGTATTCCACCCCGCCGCTCTTGGACTTGCGAACCACTTCGACCTGCGGAGTTTTCTTCACCGGAGCCACTTGTTGAGTTGGTTCTTCCGGGATAACAACCGGAGCCGCTTCTTCAACCACTGCCGGGGTTTCTTCCTCAAGCATCAGATCTTCTTCGATATTGGAATCACTGGGGGTCTGTTCGTTCAGATTCACGGTGCCGGATTCTTTGGTTGGAGCGGCACTTTGAATCTCGTCCTCGATTTGCAGGTCTTCACCTTCAAATTCGGTTTCTTCCTGAACGAACGGCGGTTCTTGCGGAGGACCCTGTTCCTGGGCCTTGGCAGCCTGGAAAGACACAACCGCCAGCAGAACTACAAAATATTTATGCCAGGCATTCACGCTTCACCCCGTGTTCTGCGACCGACGACAAAACGACGGTACATTTCATAAACGGACACACCTGTCAGAACTGCAAACAGCAAAGTCGCCCATAAACCGAAAGTCACACTCAGGCGGGCAAAGAACAGCAACGGCCACAAAGCTGTGCGCACCGCCGATTTTGCGAATTCATTTTCAGCGATCAAATTGGCATAGAACGGACTGTGCTTGTAATAAAGTTTAACAAACTTGGTACCGACACTGTTGCTCAGAAGGTATTTGTTGCGGAAGTCACGGAAGCTTTGAACTTCCGGGGCCATGTCGCTGCCAAAAGCTGCGGTGGCGATAAAGCAGCTTTTGTCATCCAGAAGGCCGACAACTTTAGAAGGTGTCGCACACAGGCTGATTGCATCCACTCCACCGGTTGTTCCTGGCAGTGGGGAATAATAAGAGACAATTCCGGTCTTGTCCTGATTGGCCATGACCATGCAATAGCGGATGTCATTTGTTAAACCATCGATGCGGTTGTCTCTTTCCGGATCGACCAGCTGAATATAACCAGAGGCATTTGAGATGCGCGCGATGGTGGTGTTGTCGTCTTCACCATCCAGCTGTTGTTCATAGAAGAACACCGGACCTGCGTATTCAATTCCCGGAGCCGTCGTTGCTGGATAATCCGGAGATCTGCGCAACTGATCGGCGTAAATCTTTTCATCCCCACGATAAGAACTGAAATAGCAATAACCCGATCCTGCCAAAGCCGTGTCGTCGTCCGTCGGACAGTTGGCGTAAACCCAGTCTGACCCATCGGTTTTCGCCACACGACCCATCACTTTGAAAGTCATCAGGTCATTGGTGGTCGTTGAATCGGTCGTGGTTTTAAAGCCCACAGAAAGTTCACCACTGAAATCCGCAACACATCCACCGCTTTGACCCAGCTTCTGGCACAGCTCACCCCAGGTGACCTGCACATTCAAAATACCATCAGCCAGAGTTGGATTGATGGAAGGGGTCAGCGTGTCTTCACCCACTTTAACAATCGCATCGGCCAGTACGGCTGACGTGTTGCTGGATTGAACGCGGATCGTGATACGAAGATTGTTATAGGCATTTTTCTTATTGCACGGCCATAGCTTGGAACTGGAAACCGTTTCACCGCTGCAGCTGTCACAAGTCGCGGCCGAGTTCGCATCGGCAGTACAAGTTCCGGCAAAACCCGCATACAGCGTGGTCTTGGTTTCAGTTGTTGCCAGGTCAATGCGAGAGGCTCCATCCACAGAAACAAGTGTGATCGTGGCTAAAGCCGGCGCGGAAAGCAGCATTCCCCCCAACAAGGTGGAAAGTGCAAAAGTTCTAAGGTGATGCTGATATCCCGTCCATGGAAGTCTCATCCTTTAATCGAACCATGCTAAGGTCCGGAAGTCAAAAACTGCCCCCCGCCCCGACCTAAGTCGGCACAGCCGGGCAGAGCTGGAGCGCCGGCAGGCGCGCAAGCTGAAGCAGCTTCAAATTAAAAAGGCCATCGTCAGATGGCCTTTTTATCAGCTAAAGAAGATCTTTTCCGCGATCTGGATGCCGTTCAAGGCAGCTCCTTTGCGGATGTTGTCAGAAACGACCCACATCAGCCACATCTTGGGATTTTCCGGATCACGGTGAACACGGCCCACATAGACCGGGTCCTTGCCAGAAACATCGCGGGCTAAAGGATAAACGCTTTTCTTGGGTTCATCCTGAACGACGATGCCTTCTTGCCCGGACAATGCCGCCAGAACTTCATCACGGCTGACGGATTTGTTCAAAGTCACCCAAACGGATTCACTGTGAGCATTCAAAGCAGGGATACGCACGGCGAATGCGGACACTTTAAGATCTTTTTGACCCAAAATCTTACGGGTCTCTTTCATGATCTTTACTTCTTCGCTGCTGTAGCCTTCGTCGTTGAAGGAACCAATTTGCGGGATGCAGTTGAACAAAATCGTGTGCGGGAAAGTTTTTGGATCCGTTGGTTTTGGATGATTGGACGTCTGTTCGATCAATTCATCATGACCGCCCTGACCTGCTCCGCTCACCGCCTGGTACGTGCTGACACGCACTTCTTCCAGACCGAATTTTTCAAGCAGAGGTTTCAATGCCACCACCAACTGAATTGTGGAGCAGTTTGGATTGGCAATGATCTGAGGTTTGGAATCCTTGTTCACCAGATCGCCGTTCACTTCAGGAACGATCAACACGGTGTTGGGATCCATGCGAAAGGCTGCCGAGTTGTCCACGGCAAAAGCCCCTGCTGCCACGGCCTTTGGGGCCCATTCAGCAGAGATGTCGTCTCCGGATGAAAAGAAAACCAGATCCAGCCCGTCAAAGCAGCCGTCCTTCAAAACCTGGCAAGGCCATTGCTGACCTTGCAATTCAATTTTCTTACCCAGGGAGTTTTCTGAAGCAAAGGGGCGCAGTTCTTCAATGGGGAAGCTGCGCTCTGACAGGATGTTCATGAAGGTTTGGCCGACCATTCCGGTCGCGCCCACCACACCGACTTTAAGTTTTCTTTTCATCTTTCTTCGCCTCTTCTTCCTCGTCTTCGAGGACCAGATCGCTTTCATGCACAGATGCAGGAGCGTACACGCTTGGCTTGATCTTACGGATGTTTTTTCCAAGTTTGAAGACACCGAATACAGCGCCCAAAACCGCGTAAGCCATGAAGAGAACGAACAGCATTACTTCCGGACGAAGTGCCACGACAACCAGAACACCGACACCCAGAATCAGGTAACGGAACGGCAGACGCTCTTTCAGATCCAGATCTTTAAAGCTGCGGAAGCGGAAGTTGGAAACCATCACCAACGCCAGCAAAATAGTCATTACCAACAAACCATAATTACCCAGCGGCTCCAATTCCAGATCCTGGAATGCCAGAACGGAGGAAGCCACGATACCCGCCGCCATTGGAATCGGCAGACCCTGGAAGTAGTTCTTTTCAACCACGTTCGCCTGAACATTGAAACGCGCCAAACGAAGAGCACCGCAGGCTACGAACAGGAAGCACGCCACCCAACCCAAACGGCCGAACGGTTGCAAAGCCCACAAGAACAACAACACACCCGGAGCCATACCGAAGCTGACCAGGTCACACAAAGAATCGTATTCCGCACCAAACTTGGAAGTCGAGCGGGTCAAACGCGCCAGACGGCCGTCCAACTGGTCAAACACGGCTGCGACAACGATCGCGTAAGCTGCGTAAAGATAGTTACCTTTGATGGATTGGATGACCGCAAAGAAACCGGAAAACAAATTCCCCGTGGTCATCAAGTTTGGAAGAATATAAATGTACATCGCCAAACGCTGAGCTTTGGCATCGTCGGAATCAATTTTATCAAGATGAGTATCAGTAGCCATTTTTCGTCCACCTAAGCTAGAAAATGTATGCGGCTGGAAAGGCGGATGGGCCCTGCTCCAGCCTCAAAGACATTAGCTTACGGCTGCGAAAAATCCAAAGAAATAAAACAGGATAGTCAATCCGACAGCGCTCATCAGAGGCAAAGTCAGATTGTCATCAAGCTTGGCGATAGGAATCAATTCTGCAAAAGCCCCAACCAAACCGGCAAACAAGCTGACCACAATCAGACGATCCATAAGGTAATTATGGTAGATCAGATAAATGAACGTGACAGCTGCGCAAACAAAGAACGCCGCCATGAATCCTTGAATGGATTTATGACCGAAGATCTTGTCTTTGCCGTAAAGAATCCCGAAGTAGCTCGCGATTGGATCGGCAAAAGCCAGGAACAACAGCGTCAACGCCACGATCGGACGAGGGAACAGGATATTAACAATCAAAACACCGCTGAGCAGGAAGGTTGTTCCCGCCAGTTTTTTCACTTCGCTTTGACGCATGATGGGCTTAAATGCGTGCATCGCCCAGTCATTCAAAGCAGGGTATTTCAAACGAAGAAAATCAAAAGGAACAAACAGACTCCACGCGACGATCAACACGGTCATGGAAACAGCCGGTGGCATGTACACATAAGCCAGGAACATCGCGAAGACTCCAGACATATGCCAGATCTTTCGAGCATAATGAATGTCCGAACGTTTTTTTAGATCCACAGGTTGGGTCAATCCTTCAATTAGCATCAGTATAAATCCACTTATTGTCCGCGCTTCAACGCAGGGACGGGGGCTAACTTAAAGGCAGAGTAACTGAAGATCAATTTAATTGATCTTACTCTAGCTGGATGCATTAAGATGTTGATTTTAAAGGACTAAATCTGGCTGGAGTGAACCAAAAGGACTTCCTCGACAGCCTTCCCGGAACGTTCACGATAGCGAATCGTGATTTCATTATCGCCCTTTTTAAGCTGGATCAGATCCGTTTGATATTTGTCAGTACCACGCAGGAAAATAGAAGCCGTGTAACCGTTGCTCTTATTAATGATCTCTACGTCGCCTTCCTTGAAGCCACGCAGACAGTTTTTACCCTCGAACTGGACATAACCGCTGTCCACGCTTAACGGGCTCAGGGCTTTTTTTGCACAGCTCAGATCAAACTGCGTCAGACGGCTGACCGCCGCCACTTTAGCACTCGGAATGCTGGCGGGTTCTCGGCCCCCGGCAAGTGCGGGTGCATTGGCTGTTTCAAACACCTCTTCTTCCGCCACGACAGCTGAATCCTCGGTCAAATTCATAAACGTCGGAATTCCCAAAAGGAGAACCAACACGAAAGTGACTATAATGAACTGAGTGTCTGAAGGTTGTGCTTTAAACATACCTTTTAATCATCGGAATACCGGCGCAGGACTTTAGCTGTGTCATTTTGAGATCCACCGATCAAAAAACAGCCAATTTGCTTTAGTTTTTCCACATTTCTTCCGTATTAAAGTCCAGGTACTTGGGGGAAAGTAACTATGAATGGCCGTATTCTTCGGAAAATTCGGAATTTTCGCGTCCTTTCGGCGTTGATCATCGCTTCCCTTACTATTGTCAGTTTCCAAAACTGTGCTCCACAAAATTCATTTTGCAGTGGCGAATGCGCTGAAGAAGGCTCCAGCACCGAGGCTTCCAAAGGCAGCGGCAGCAGCTCGGGCGGCCGCACCGATATTTGGGGCTCCCGTCCCGGCGGCTCTGGTGGCGTGAATATGGGTGGCGGCTCCAACTCTTCAGGTTCTGGTTCCAGCTCTTCCACGGGTGGCGGTGGCGCCGTCAATATTGGTGGTGGCGGCAGTGGCGGTTCCTCCAGTGGTGGCGGCATCAGTACTGGCGGAGGCAGCTCTTCCGGCGGCAGCGGTTCTTCCGATGGCACCTTCCGCATCACCCGTCAGCCTGAAGGCGTCAGTGTCCAGGAAAACGGCGACTTCCAATTGGATGTCACGATTGCCGGGGGAACTCAGCCTTATTCTTATCAATGGTATGTCAACAGCAAGGCCATTTCCGGCGGCTTTGGCAACTATGCGTTCTATTCCGGCAGTGCTGACAGCTGGAAAAACGAAGGCACCTATTATGTGATTATTAAAGACTCCAAAGGACAGAGCCTGCAAAGCACGATGGCGCGTGTGACGATTCTTGAGCCCACCGTGGGTTGCACTGCCGGCAAGTACTTCACTTTCACCAACGGCACCTACGATCAGGGATACAACTATTTCACTGAGTTCTTTGATGGTCCGCGCGGGAAATTCCTGCTGCATCAAAGCTATGACATTTACAATATGCTGTTCCCGTATCCCAGCTACAGTCAGCTGACTTACTTCAACGTTCCGTCGAACTTGAACTATCTGGACAAGACCTGGATCAGCTGCCGTTCAACGATTCCGCGCATTCACACACCAGCGGTTAATCCGAATTACTATGATTACGGGGATCGCTATGATGATACGTCTGAATGGAAGTATGACGGCAATATCGCCTTTGAGTGCCGCAACAAGAAACTGAAGATGATTTCAAACACCTGCAAATGGGTGCGAAGATAAAAAAAAGGGCTCTTGAAGAGCCCTTTTTCATTTCTATTTTTTATCGATACTGATCGCGAACTTTTTGACCCCGGACCCTTTGACGATATCCAGAAGTCCGACCACTTTTCCGTGCGGCACATCTTTGTCCGCTGAAATGATGGCCTGAACATCCGCGTTCTTGCCCACTTCTTCCGTGGCTTTGGCGCGAACATCCTCTTCCGTCACGAAGGTTCCATTCAGGTTGATGCGTCCGTCAGCAGTCAAAGCAATATTCAGCTTGCTCGGAGCTGTCTGATCACCGCTGGCTGCTTTTGGCAGATTCACGTTGATCGTGGGCTTCATAAACATGGGTGCCGTCACCATGAAGATGATCAGAACCACAAGAATGATGTCCACGAGCGGAACGACGTTAATGTCCGCTATGGCTTCATTATTGTCGCTGTTATTAAATGCCATTTTTAAACACCTTTTTTCTTAGCGTAAGCCAGGCACAACTCTTTCACGCTTTCCAGATTCTGGAACACACCACGAACCTGTTTGCTGTAATAGTTGTACGCGGCCACCGCCGGGATCGCCACGAACAGACCCGCTGCCGTTGCCACAAGGGCCATAGAGATACCCGCCATCACCGTCTGTTGACCCGCTTCAGGAGCTGTCGCCAGATCGTTAAAGGCTTTCATGATACCCAAAACCGTACCGAACAAACCGATATACGGAGCATTGGAACCAACTGTTGCCAGGAAACCCAGGAATTTTTCCAGCTCTGGACGCTCAGTCAAAGCAAAGGTGTTGAAGATTTCAGAAAGACCTTTGCTGCCAGCGTCTCTCATGTGCTTCAAAGCGTAACCTGCGGCACGGCCTTCGATAGAGTTTGGATCTTTCGCCAGATCCTCCACGTCTTCAAGGCTGTTACTTTGAAGTGCCAGCTTGATGCGAGCGCGCACTCTTTGCGACTCTGCGGAGATTTTCTTCAGGGCAAAATAACGCTCCAGAATCATGCCGATGCTCAATACGCTGAGAACAAGCAAGATCCACAAAACGACCTGATCCGCCAAGTGAGCAATAGTAAATATCTTTTCCGTGAGCATGGGTGATTCCTCCAAATCTTTGACTGCGCTGTCTAATTGATCCATTATCACTAAAACCATTACATACGGTCAAGGTATGCGGAAAATCATTTTAACTCTCACACTCTTCCTTCTGAGTTTGGTCCAGCTCTCGTGCCAAACAAAAGACAGGAACTCTATATTGATCATCGCGGTGGACGAATTGACCATCAGCGACGTCAATTGCAGTCAGGATCCTTCCGAGAGGTCTGGTTTTCAATTACTTTGCAGTGAATCGGTCCGCTTCACTCATGCCTTTTCCCCATCACCGTTATCAGTTCCGGCGTTGGCCTCCCTGCTGACGGGTCTTTATCCTTATCAACACAAGGTTCGCCACAACGGTGGTCCGGGCTTGGCTGCCGAAGTCGAGCTGGCTTCCGAGGTCGCCTTGGATCAGGACTACCGAACCAGCTTCTTTTCTGGGGGCGCCCCCGTCTTTCGTCGTACCGGGCTGAATCAGGGCTTTGAACTTTTTGATGACAATATAGTTCCCAGCTTCCGCAGCCTGATTCGCCCTTTTAAACAAAATGCCGATGCTTTTCGACAATGGGTTTCTCAGGATGTCGGAGGTATGTCCTTTTTCAGCGTGATCTATGTTCCGGATTTGCTGTTCACCACAACTGAGACCCTGACGGATCTGGGCGAAGCCCGCAACTTAAGCTTCGAAAGTCAGCGCGAAGAACTTGATGAAAGCCTTTTTGAACTGTTCCAGGAACTGAAATCCAGCGGCCACTGGGACAGCACCACTATTTTCCTGGTCGGCCTGAACGGGCACACCGGCAACGATCGCCCTAAAGAACTCAGCTCCATGAACTTGCACGGTGAAAATACCCAGGTGGCGTTGTTCATCAAACCGTCCCAAAAGAAAAAGCGCGACGAAGCCATTCACTGGAAGATCGATCAAAATGTCAGCTTGGTGGATGTCGGGCGCACGCTGTTCCATCTATTGGGTGAAAGCATCGTGGATCAGGCACCGCAATCCTTCCCGGCACAGTCACTGACTGAAGTGATGAAAAGTGCCACGGCCACTTGGCCGGAAGACCGTCCATTGCTATTGGAATCCGGGTGGGGTCTGTGGCGCAAAGCCGGTCCTTTAAAAACAGCAGCGATTTCCAATCACGTTCTTTATATCAACGATGAAAAGCCCCGCCTGTACAACACTCTGGTGGACCGCTTTGAAACAAACCCATTGCCGCTGTTGCAGGAAAGTATTTTGCCAACCACGCAAAAGCTGCAAAACCTGCTTTATCGCAATCAGTTCGTGTCCTTCCCGCCCCTGCTGTCGGAATGGACCACCAAACTGAGCCTGCCCTATTCCCGCTGGATGCGCGCCGATCAGGAAGATCTGCTTTTGAAAGATCTGAAACGCCTGCAAAGCCAGCAACCCGGCAGTCTGGATCTTTTGAACTGGACAGCACAGATCGCCTTGAACCGCAAAGACTGGGATACTTTAAAGCAACTGGGTCAGAAAAATAAGATTTCAACCTGGCAGTTTGTCGCGGAAAAAAATCTGAATATAAAAACCGCGAAAGTCACCGATGCCTGCTTTGATCTGGTGACGGTGAAGACCATTGGCACTGACAATCTGAAAAACTGCAACGATGCACTGTTTTTGGAATGGATCGACTGGATCCGCGCTGATGCCCGCGGACTTTCACGCGAAACCCAGCGCAAGCGCTTTGAAAGATCCTTCCGCAACTATATGATGGATCAGCAGATTCAGCGTAATAACATTGCCGCCGGTCTGATCTGGGATACATCCCGCGACAATATCTTCGCCCCATCGCGCGTGGAACTGGCACTGGCATTGCCGGAGTTTTCAAAACTGCGCAATCAGGTTTACAAGTCCCTGACGATCGAAGAACTTTAATTTCCTGGATTATTCGGCGGAAACGTCGATCAGACCCAGCCAGAAGGGCGAATCCGGATCTTCCTGAATCATGCCCGTGGTGACAGAGCCCAGATCCAGGGAATCCCCGTCACGGGTCCACAGGGTCGTTGCCACACTGGAACTTGCCAGCAGAACCAGACGATCCCCTTCGTTCACGTAGGTATGTCCGCACTGAATATAGCAGGTCGGATCCAATCCCAAAAGCTGGGAAGGCAAAGGTGGCAAAGCCTGCGGTCTTGGCAGTTCGCTGGACAGATCCTGTCCGATCGACAGCGGTTGCAGCCTTTGATTTCTTCTTTGAATGAACAAACTTGGACAACCCACATGCGCCCACGCGACTTGCGGGCCGCGTTTGAAGATCGCCATCAGCTC
Organism: Bdellovibrio bacteriovorus str. Tiberius; assembly: GCF_000317895.1. Lineage (NCBI taxonomy): Bacteria > Pseudomonadati > Bdellovibrionota > Bdellovibrionia > Bdellovibrionales > Pseudobdellovibrionaceae > Bdellovibrio > Bdellovibrio bacteriovorus. Next base: position 474,284 of record NC_019567.1, on the reverse strand, counting down.
CACGCCGGAAAAATACTCTGCACGGTTTTCACCGCGATAAAGCAGATCATTGGCGATCAGAATCCCGGTGCGCACATAGTTCACTTCATCCGAAAGACAGGTCAGAAACTCAAACGGGGAAGTCACTTCCACGTCCGCTTTCGCCGCGCTGACATACTTCACCACTTCATCCAGGGCTCTTTGGGCGTGTTCAGGCTGCCCCCATGAGGTGGCAATCACAAACAGACTGCCGTCATCTTCACGATGAATGAGCGGTTTGGGACGAAGAATCTTGGTGCTGTACGAGCGCTCCTGCAGTTTCACTTTACAATGCTCCGTATTTTTTCAACTTGATGTAAGCCTTCTTGTAGTACTCACCATCCGGGATATCCAGCTCCAGGATCTTTTTCCACTTGTCCTTGGCGCCGGCCTTGGATTCGCCGCCATCGACGTTACCAAAGCTTTCTTCCAGGATGCCCTCCTGATACAGCGTCATCATCTGCTTGCGCAGTTCCGTTGTGTATCGTTCAATGCGGTCCGGAAGTTCATCATTTGTAGGATCCAGACTGCGCGCTTTACGCAAAGCCTGAATCGCCCCTTTCAGATTCTGGGCCTGATAGTTCTTTTCAGCCTCGGCCTGGAAGCTGGCCGTTTTCGAATTCATCATCTGACGAATTGAAGCGATATTGCGCTTAGCCTGACCTTTATAGCCACTTGGATCCGGAAGTTTTGATTCCAGCACCTTTTCATAAGCGGCAATGGCATCCAACGGTTTGCCTTTTTTGTGCACCCCTTCAGCCCAGCCATACAGTCCGCGCATCTTCGACACCAGGGACTGGTAAGCGGCTCTTTCAGCCTCTTTCGCCTCGCGCTGGGCATTGAGCATATCGACCTGGGATTTCAGATCAAGAATGCGTGGATGCTCTGGATTGAACTGCAGAACGGGACTTAGACAATCTTCCATCTCGGCGGCCGTGATAGCTGGATTGATTTTCTTCTGACATTCCACAACCTGCTTTTGGATTTTATCCTCAGCTTCGGCTTTGGCTTTTTCAATTTCATCCTGACGACGCTGCTGTTCCTGAATGAAGATCGCCTCTTTGGACAGACGCTCGATCTCGCGGATGTCCTCGTAGTCCGGGATGATCTCCTGGATCTTTACGATTTCATCCTGGGCCAACTGGTATTTACCCTGCATGTACAGATTCTTCGCGTCTTTATAGCGCTGACGAACCAGGGCCTGCTGTTCAGGCTTCAGTTTCGAGAACAGCTCTTGCGGCGAACCCGGAGCCATCACCTGACCCGGCTGCGCAGGAGGAGCAGACTTTTCCCCGCCGCTGAACAGATACGCCACGGCCAAAAGCACCACCGCACCCACAATCAGCTTCGGACGGTGTTTCTGGAAATCAAATTTACCCGAAGCCTGCGGCATCTGCCCTGGCATCGGCGCCCCCATGCCCGGATACTGCATCGGCTGTTGATACGGCATCGGCGGCATTGCCCCCTGATACGGCATCATTTCATGGGACTGCTGCTGATATTCCATGGGTACGTTGTCATAGCTGGTTGGCACCAGCGGACTTGGCGGAGCCACATTCACCATTTCCAGACGGCTCTGGAAACTGGCATCGTGCAATTCAAAATAAAGATAATTTTCCAGCACACTGATCGCGTCCCCGGACTTGATCGGCGTCATGTCCGTGGAAGAAATCGGATTGCCGTTTAAAAGCGTCCCATTCACGCTGCCCAGATCCAGAATCACAAACTGGGATCCGGCACGGCGGATTTCAAACTGACGACGGCTGACTCGCTGATCGCGAATCTGGATGTGACAGGTCGAATCCCGTCCTGCAATCCAGGCGTCACCCGCATCAAGGCGGATCATCTCTTTGGTGTCATTCTGAGCATCAACAATCTTGATGAAGGCCGCGGTCGGCGCCACCCCAATCATGGTTTTTTCATCGCTGCCGTCGAATGATTCCGGTGCGGAACCAAGGACTGCGGGCAGGTTTTCGCCACTGTTCATGACGGGAGCTTCCTGATACACCGGCGCTTCCGCCACGGTATTCAGGAAGTCAAATTCGTAAGGAGGCACGGTGAACATCGCCCCGTGCTCAAGCTGGAACTGCTGAACCTGTTCGCCGTTATGGATCACTTCACCATAACGGGACACAACCTCGACATTCCAGCTGCCATTGAAGAAAACTTTGAAATGCTCGCGGGAAATGCCCTTTTCCGGCTGCAAAACGATATCACAGTCCTCTTTGCGGCCAGCCACATAAGAGCGGTCCTCCGTCAGATTCACTTCACAAACTGTTTTGCCACGCAGGCGCACGCGCAGAAGAGCCATTAGAACCTGCCCTCCAGATTAAGCGTGCACTCTTCATAGAACTGCTTGGCTTCCTTGAATGAAGGATCGTCCTTGCGGTGCTGAAGCATGGTCATCACGTTGGAATAATTCGACTGGCACATTCTCCAGTTCTTTTTCTCGCGGTATCTGTTGCCTTGAATCATGTTGAATTTCACCAGCTCGTCAAACTTGATCTTCGAAAGATGGAAATACCGTTTTGCCAGCTCGTTGTCCGGATCCAGATTCAAAACAACCTGGAAAGCCTCGCGCGCACGGGCATACTGGCCCTGCTGGAAGTCGCGGAAGCCCTTGATGAAGTTTTCCTGAGCCCGGCGGTATTGAACCGAGTCGTATTTTTCTTTCTTGATGGTCAAAAGCTCCTGCGACCGCTTTTCAGCTTCAGCCACGTCCGCCATGGACAAAGCAGAAGTTCTGAAAGCATTCGGGTCTTTTTTGTTCTTATTGCCGGAGTCCGACAGGAAGAACCACGCTGCCAAGCCCACGATGGCGATGATTCCATAGAATCTTGCCTTCGGATTGGAAAGCAGTCCGCCACCACCGGAGGGGCCACCCATCGGCGCACCCATGTTGGGCATGCCGTGATTCGGAGGTGGAGTATACCCACCATAAGCCATCGGCTGGGCCGGAGGCATTGAAGGATTCGGCATGGCCGGCATCGGACGAGGCTGTTGATAAGCCGGCATCTGCTGCGGACGCGGCGGAGTCGGCGCCGGGAATGGATTCGGCGTCAATAGCGGAGACGGAGTCGCTGCTGGTGTTGGCGGTGGCGCCTGCACCACTGGCATGTCGACTTTGAACAGAATTTCTGTCTCACCAATCTGAATCACCGAATCGTTCGTAAGAACTTCGGATTGAACGCTCTGGCCATTGACCATAACGAAGTTTTTCTGACTCAGATTGACGAGCACAAATTCATTGCCACGCTGTTTGATTTCCGCGTGCTGACGACTGACGCGCGGATCCTGGGAAAGGACAATGTCGTTTTCCGGACCACGGCCCATGGATACAGAAGCCTTTTCAAAAGAAAGCTTCTGACCAATATGCGGGCCTTTGATAATCTCAATATCAAACTTCATGGAATCCTTCACCTGAGGGGCCGCGCTCATCACGAGCCTCCTTCAGTTGGTGACACTGTGATCACATAATAGTCCACTTCCTGACCTGTGCAGAATGCCTGACAGCTCAGAATACAAAGATGTCCGCTGAACTCGAGCTGATCGGTGTGGATGCCGCGTGGATTTTCACGGGAACGCGCCACCAGACCTTCGATGTTCTGCTGCAAAGCCACATCGGGGATTGCTTTGTACATCTGCCCCTGAATCTGCGCCATTTCCGCACGAGCCACCTGCAGGAACGACGGATTGCAGGAAATAATCCGGCCTTCCTTCGCGATCGCCACACACGGGTAGCCGATCATCTGCATCAGATTTTCAGCCTCGCCGTCCTTGTTCACAAATCCTGCAGCACCACCGCCCTTGTCGGTGTCACCGTTGATATATCTTGTCAGCAGACTGTTGATATTGCCAATCAAGGCCTGCAATGGCGGGAACTGGAAGTCCACCACCGTATTGTCGGTCTTTTCACGCATCGCCGCGTCCAGCTGCGCATTCAACGTGACCAGCGGATATTCAATCAGCTTGTACATGAAGAAGAACAACAACAGACCAATCAACGATGCAATCACCAGCGTCTGCATGAACAGACTGATCGCCCGGCCGTCATCGAAGGCCAGACTGCCGATATCATAAAGCACAATCGCATGAGCCTTCACCGACTGCTCGCCCGTGTTCGGATCAAACAGACCAATGGGGAAGCTCGCGCCGATAGTGGATGAATCCACTTCAACGGACTGTGGGCGCATTTCCCGGCGGGCTGAATGCACAAACGGCAGATCCGGTGTGGTTCCCGCGCGCGAAGCCGGAGCCAGGATCATACCGTCAGACTGCTGCACAATCAGAACCTGCTTCACACCGTCTTCGGATTCCGCCGCGTTGGTGCTTAAGGATGAATAGCTGTTTTGCAAAAGAGCTGCCTGATTCAATGTCGCCACGGTGCGGGCAATGGAAGCGGCCCGACGTTTACTTTCATTGATGATGCTGGCGCGGGTGATCTGCACCATCGGGATCATTGAAAGCAGCGTTGTGGAGAAGATGAACATCACCACAAAGCCCAGCAGAACCATTTTCATTTCCACAAACTGTGGAAGCTTGTAAACCCCGGGCAAAGCCACGCGGTCCATATATTCATTGAATTTATCCACCAGGCCTTTGAAGCCACCCTGCTGGAAAGCCGGGGCTGGCGTCGGTGCGGGGCCTGCGCCCGGCATCCCCATACCTGCCATTGGCTGCGGCATCCCCTGAGGCATGCCCATGTTCTGCTGTGGCATACCCATGTGCATAGGTTGCGGCATCTGCGGAGCCGCCCCACCCCCATAATATGGCATTGGTGCCTGCGCACTTGGCTGTCCCTGCGGACGCTGCGCACGGGATTCCTGCGCCGGGATCACATCGGCAATCACATCGTGAATGCCCAGCTTGTCACCCAAACGCATCACACCGCTCTGCACACGGACACCATTCAGGTAAGTACCGTTGCTGGAACGAAGATCCGTCACAACAATTTTGTCTTTGAATACAGAAATCTCGGTGTGTTCTTTGGAAACACCGGAACTGATAAGTTTTATGTCACACTGAGGAGCCCGACCGATGAGGTTCCTCCCCATCTTCAGCTCCAGCACTGAACCCGCCTGCGGGCCGGACAAGATTCTAAGCGCCCACATAAAGTTGATCTCCCACGCTGACATTCCCGTTGCTGACCGTACCTGATGCCATCTCTATCACCGAAGCGGCTCCCCATACCGGGAGCACCAATCTCCAGGGACGCACGTCCCTGCGGATCGCACGCACCTTAAGATTTTTATCCACAAACACGCAATCAATCGCAAACTTCATAAAGAAAGTGTGGATGCTGTTGCAGTGATGAATCCACAACGCCTTTTCAGCCGGCAGATTTTCGCGGCCCAAAAGACCTTTGCCACGGCTCATGAAAGTGGAAGCCACTTCCAGATCCGCAATCAAAGTTTGGTTGTTGGTTGTATTCATCAACTTAGCCATCACTGTTACTTTCCACCATACATAAATGAAACCGCCACCGGACCGAAAACGATGATGAAAACCGCCGGCAGAATGAACAACATCAGCGGAATCAGCATGGTCTGGGAAGCCTGGGCACCGGCTTTCTCGGCACGGACGAATCTTTCCAGACGCATCTGCACTGACTGGTCTTTCAGGACCTGGGAAATACTGGCACCCGTGGACTCTGCATCGATCAGAACCGCCACAAAGCTTGTGATCTCGTTCATGTCCAGGCGCTCGGCCATTTCCTTCAAAGCCTGCGCCTTGGAGGAACCGATTTTGATATCTTTCAAAACAATTGAAAACTCTTCCGCCAGCACACTGTCCGTGCCGTTGGCTTTATCCACGATCTTCTGGATCGCCGAGAAAAAGTCCAGACCCGCTTCCACCGACAGCGCCAGCAGATCGATGAAGAACGGCAGGTCCGCGCGCACTGAAAGCTCACGGCGCTTCTTTTCACCGCGTGCGTGAATCTGCGGCAGATAGAAACCAATCAGACCCATACCCACCACAACCATCGGGGACAAACCCAGCTGCAGCGAGAAGTTCATGACCAGCAGGAAGATCGGGAACATGATCCCCCACAGGAACTGCAACCCGATGAATTCATCCTCGTTCAGCTCTGATGACAGGCCCGAGGTTTTGATGAACTTGCGAACTTTTTTGCGATAGGATTCACTGCGAATTTTCATCGCGTGCTGCAGGGTGAACTGATGCACCAGCGGACGCGAGAAATTGATCACCGGGTTTTTGGATTTTACCGGTTCATCATTGTTCGCCCATGAAAGCTGCTGCTTGTCCGTGTTACTTGCAAAGATGGAACTGACAAAAAGGAAGACCGCAACTCCTGCGAGCAGCAATCCCAGAATCAGCATTAACTCTGCACTTCCCATTTTCGCCTCTTCGTGTTCAAGTATCCTCATGAAACCAGCATTGATCTTGGCCTCAGAGTCACCGCGCCGAAAACAGCTTCTAAGTGAAGCGGGTTTTTCATTCGACGTGGTTCCAGTTAAAGTATCGGAAATTCCTAACAAAAACCTGAATGTAAACGATCAGATTTTAGATATCGCCAGACGAAAAGCGAGTGCGGCTTTGCCCCTGCTAAAGTCCAGCCGTACAGACGCGTTTATCGTGCTTTGCGCGGACACAGAGGTGATTTTCGACGGGGCCCCCCTGGGTAAGCCCGCCGATCGTCAGGATGCCTACCGGATTCTTAAACTTTTGTCGGGTAAATATCATGAAGTCATCACGGCGGTGTGCCTGGTCGAGTCCAGCACCGGCAAGGAAGTGTCTCAGACTGAGACCACAAAAATTCACTTCCGCAATCTGACCGATGATGAAATCTGGACCTACATAGACACCGGCGAACCGATGGACAAGGCCGGTGCTTACGGGATTCAGGGTCAGGGCGGAAAATTCATCGAACGCTTCGACGGCCCCTTCGACAACGTCGTGGGACTTCCCATCGAGCTGGTGAAAAATCTACTGTCCAAATTTTAAACACTGAAAGATCTCTGGGGCCTTCGGCGCATCCTCTGTTATGGTGCGCCTTTCAGCTTTTAACCGGAGGTCTTGATTCATGAAACGCCCTATCGCTTTGGCCCTGTCCGCTCTGACATTGACCGCTTCTCTGGCTCACGCACAGGAAGAAGTTCTGCCACAAGCACCCTCCAACGAAGAACTGATCGAGCGTCAGACGACTGAGGGTATGAACAAGTCGATGGAAAAGATCCTCAAGCAGCACGGCATTGAGTGGGGCATCTTCGATAAATTCAAACCGAACCGCTGCAAGTACGCCATACAGATTCCTGACTCTGTCACTCGCGGTACGATCGCTCTGACTTTCGATGACGGCCCGAACCCGGAAACCACGCCTTTGATTTTGGATGTACTGAAAGCTCACGGCGCCAAAGCCACATTCTTTATTTTGGGAAGCAAAATCAAAGGCAACGAAGCAATCCTGCGCCGTATGGTGGCGGAAGGTCACCAACTGGCGAATCATTCTTACAGCCATCCGAACTTCCACGAGTTGAGCTCTTCGCGCATGAACTCTGAAATCTCGCAAACCGACCGTCTGCTTCGCACGGTGGGCACGCCAAGATTCTTCCGTTATCCCTACGGAAACTCGACATGTTCCAGCAACGAGCTGGTCAGCTCTTTGGGTTATGTGAACGTGGGTTGGGATATCGATACTTGTGACTGGGCCTATGCTGACGGCCAGGTCAGCGACAAAGAAAATGCAACCTGCCAGGCTCCGCAAAGCCTGCGCCGTGACTATGCCGGCTATGTCGCCAACGCTGTTGCACAAACAAACGGTGGCGTTCTGCTGATGCACGACATTCACCGCAACACCGCTCAAAGCCTGGATCGCCTGATGACGATGCTGGAACAAGACGGCTACCGTTTCGTGTCCCTCACCGACCGCAACATCTTCCCAAAACTAAACCGCCGCTAACCCCAAAAGGTACCTGCTTACTTTTGCAGAAGCCCTGCATAAAACGCGGCGCTTCTGCAAAAGTAAGCAGGTACCTTTTAGATTCTTAAAGGATAGGACTGTGATTGCAGTCCTATTTTTTTTAGATATTCGAATATTTCGCGGTCAGCAATGACTGAATAACCGCGAATTTCTTCCAAGATCCGGGTCCACGGGCGCTGATCCCAGAACTTCTTTTTCAGTTTTCGTGTTTTACCCGCCCCCGTGATCATCAGGGCCAGCATCCCACTGACCGCACGAATGAACGGCGCAAAGGTGCGCCGCTTGCGCAGGCGAATCCGCACATGCAGACTTTCCCCCGCACAGGCGATTTCATTCAGCGAAATGCCGTACTTGCGCGCCTGACTTTTTAAAACTGTTTCGATGATTTTCTTGTTCTTCGATTTTTCAAAGGCCCATTCGCCCCGGGCTGATTCTGACGACAACACAACATGCATGGTTTTCTTCAAAGAAAGCGGCCGCGCCGTTTTGGCGTGGCTGTTTCTTAAAAGCTTACCCCCGAACTGCTTCGCAAGATGCAGACGGGGGTTATCTATACGGGTTGTGGCTCTTCGGGAGGAGCGTCTCATGAACCATGTTCTACCACCATTTCCGGTGTCGTCAACAAAAAAAGTAGCGATGGTATTTCTATTGGACATTTTCGCAATCGGAATGATAGGTTTCACGTCATGGCATTAAAAGAGATCATAGAAAAAGCAAAACCCGCCAAGATCCTGGCCGTTTCGAAACTTCAGCCGGCTGAAAAGGTGCGCGCCCTGCACGCCGAGGGTCAGCGCCTGTTTGGTGAAAATTACGTTCAGGAAGCCCTTGAAAAACAAAGTGTGCTTTCTGACCTTGCCGACATCCAGTGGCACCTGATTGGTCATCTTCAAAAGAACAAAGCCAAAATGGTCGTCGGAAAGTTCCATCTGATTCACTCTGTGGATTCCCTGGAACTGGCTCATGTGATCAGCCGCCAATGTGAACAAAAGGGCGTCACCCAGAACATCCTGATTCAGGTCAATCTGGCAGGCGAAGCCAGCAAAGAGGGCTTTTCCGCAGAAACCCTCGAAAGCCAGTGGGCTGAACTGACAAGCCTGCCCCATCTTCATATTTATGGCCTGATGACCATGCCACCATTAACCGAAACCGGGGTCGAAGTACGTCCTTACTTTGCAGAGCTGCGCCAACTGCGCGACCGACTGAAAGCGACTACGGACACGACAGTCCATCCACTGAGTGAGCTGTCAATGGGCACGAGTCACGATTATCCGGTTGCCGTTGAGGAAGGCGCCACAATCGTGCGCCTTGGGACTATTTTATTTGGCGAACGTCCCGCCAAAGGGTAGGATCACTATATGAATCCCTTGTTGAAATCGCAAAAAATCGGCTTTCTGGGTGCAGGGAATATGGCGCAAGCCATGATCAAAGGTCTCATCGAAGGAGGCTTTCCTGCCAAAAACATCTTCGCTTCCAACCGCTCCGAAGGAAAACTTCACAAACTTGCTGAGACATTCAAAATAAACCCTGTCTTCAGCAATGATGAACTGGTCGACACCTGCGACATCATCATCCTGGCGATCAAACCCCAGGATCTGTTATTGGCGCTGGAACCAGTCACCCGCAGCTTTGACGAACACAAAATCGTCATCAGTGTTGCTGCTGGCATCCGCATGGAAAAACTGGAACGTTACATTCAGGGGGCCCGCCTTGCGCGCGTGATGCCCAACACCCCGTCCCTGATCGGCCGCGGAGTCATCGGTTATCTTTTGAACGATGACGATGACGGGGGACTTGATGCCACCGTCGAAGATTTGTTCGCACCTCTGGGTCGCGTGATTCAGGTTCACGACGAGGATCAGTTTGAAGCTTTGATGGTTTCCTGCTCCAGCGGCACCGGATTTGTCTTTGAAATGATGATGTACTGGCAGGACTGGATCGAAGAGCACGGCTTTTCGGTCGAAGAGGCCCGCATGATGACCATTGAAACTTTTGTTGGCGCTTCTTTGCTGGCAGCACAAGCCCGCGAAGGGGTTGAAGACCTGCAGGCCCGAGTCACTTCCAAAAAAGGTGTCACTGCGGCTGGACTTCAGTCCATGAGAGAGCTTGAGATTGAACGCGCTCTTCGCATCAGCTTTGAGAAAGCGGCGATGAGAAACAAAGAAATGGCCCGGGAAATCAAATAACCTTGCCCAGGCACAGACTCGGCCTTTATCCTTAATCATATTGTTCAAGGAGGAACAAAATGAGAATTACTCCTATCGATATCGCTCACAAATCTTTTGGTAAAAAGATGATGGGTCTTGATGCTGACGAGGTTATGGATTTCCTTCAGCAAATCGCTGCCCAGATGGAGTCCTTGATTCAGGAAAGAAACACCCTGAAAGAAGCCATTCGCGAAAAAGAACTTTCTTTGATGGAATACAAAGAGCGCGATCAGGTTTTGAAAGAGACTATCGCCACTGCAACTCAGATGGCAGACCGCCTTCGTCAGGATGCAGACCGTGAAGCGAAATTGATCATCGCCGATGCTCAGCAAAAGGCCGAAATCATCACTCGTGATTCCCGCGACTCTTTGAAGAAAATGTACCAGGAAGTGACTGAACTGAAGCGCGCACGCATGCAGTTTGAAGCCAACCTGAAAGCTTTGGCACAGGCGCATCTGTCTTTGCTGGAACAAGGTGAAAAGTACATGCCACAGGCTCAGCTTCCAAATCACAATATCGTGAATGGAAATGGCGCAGGCCGTTCTCCAAACGTGTCCCCTCTTTCTGCTGAATAATCAGTACAAAGATCTTCATGATTGAAGCAACAAAAGGTGGAGCTCGACTCCACCTTTTTATTCAGCCCAAGTCCTCCAGGAACGAAGTTGTGGGTCCCCACAACGGCGAAATCAAAATCAAACTGACCGCCCCGCCTGTCGACGGAAAAGCCAACGAATGCCTGATCGAATTTCTTTCGGATTTGTTCGATATTCCCAAGCGTGATGTGCATTTGATCAAAGGTGAAACCGGGCGCCACAAAGTGGTGGAGCTGACAGGCCTGGACGCGGAAAAAATAAGGGAAGCCCTCAGGCTTCCCAAAAACTAACGACGTTTCTTTTTGTTGGTTTTCAGCTCGATCTGGAATTCCGTATCATCCAGCTGCTGTTGCAAGCCATCATCCACTGGCGGTCGCTTCTTCGGCTGCGTGGGACGGGCTTTGAACAGATTCTGATCCACACCGTCACCCGTCTGTTCTTTGAAGCGACGGACTTTCTTTTCAGAACTCAGATCGCTTTCTTCATACATATTGGAGCGATAGTTCGGCACCGGATTTTCAACCGGCGCAACATATTCAGGTTCTGAATAGCCCTCACTCATATCAAAGCTGTAGCGAATGAATCCGCCCACATGGAATCCCGCCGCCGAGTTAGAACCAGTCAGGGTCATACCCCCGTTGGCCTGCACACTCAGCTTCGGACTGATCAGCCAGGTTGCATACAGCTGGCTGTCCATCAGGTTTGGCTTCACAGAATAGAACTTCATGGATCCGGCATTGACGCTGTTTATGTAGGAAGTCCGCAAAGCTTCAGTCACATCGGTTGTGTCATCAGAAACACTTTGATAGCCGAAAAGCTCGGCCCCCAAACGCAGGCGCTGCAGTTTCATCTGCGCCCCCACGCCCCAAGGCATCAGGAATGAACGACCGCTGCCGCGATAGTTGAAACCCAGCCAGCCATAGCCCCGCATGGTTCCGAAATCTTTCTGTGCAATCAAACGGGAGCGAACCTCAAAAACCCCTTCAGAATTCAATACGGTATCCGAAGCAGGGTTGACCTCTTCAAAAGGCATGACCGCGATGACTTCCGGAATCAGCTGAAACGCATCGGAATACATCAGGAAATCAAAACCTACAGCCGCTTCGCTGATCGAGCTGTTGGAACGGCTTGCGACCGAGTCCTTGCTTTCGGCATTACTGATCGTTCCCCAGCCCAAAATCGACCAGTTTCTTTTCGGAACATAGCGAGTCCCAAAAGAAGTATCGATCAATGAGTAACTGTTGCCGCTTACCAGGCTCTGACTGCCGCCCCCTGAAGCCGGATAATTGGCCTCAGAATAGAAATAGTTGGCATTCACCTCGAAATCCCAGTGATCCCGGCGAAATTCCTTGTAGTTATCCACAGCCAGAGCTGGCAATGAGATCGAAAAAATAGACAGAGCGACACACGCCCAACGCGGAAGATTATTTGCCATTTTCATAACTTCCTAATATTAACAACCCTATGACTGCGACATCAAACAAATCACAGCTGGCCATCATCTTTTTCACTGTTTTCCTGTATTTAGTGGGCTTTGGTGTGGTTATCCCAATCCTCCCCATCCTAAGTCGCAACTTCGGCGCCACGGCGCTTGAAACAGGCTTGCTGCTTTCAGTTTATTCCCTGATGCAATTCCTGTTTGCTCCGTTCTGGGGCCGCCTCAGCGATCGCCTGGGTCGTCGCCCGATTCTGCTGTTCTGCTTGGTCGGCGAAACTCTGTCTTACATCATGTTTGCCTGGGCAAGGTCCTTAGAATGGCTTTTTGTTGCACGCATCCTTGCGGGCTTCTTTGGCGCCAGCCTTTCCACCGCATCGGCTTACATTTCAGACATCACCCCAAAACATGAGCGCTCCAAAGGCATGGCTCTGATCGGTGCCGCATTTGGTTTGGGCTTTGTTGTCGGCCCGGCTTTGGGTGGCGGTTTAGCAGTGTGGGGTCACCACATCAATCCAGCCCCGCACTTTGACACTTCGTTTGCCTCTTACTGGGTGGCGGCTTTGTGCTTTGCGAACTTCCTGTTCGGCTTGAAGTTCCTGAAAGAATCCCTGAGCGAAAAAAGCGAATCTGCCGCCAAGAAAAGACGTTTCTCGGTCATGTGGCAGTATCTGAACAAAAAAACAGTCGGTGCCCTGGTGACCGTGTTCATGCTTTCGTCACTGGCCATGTCCTCGATGGAAGCGACTTTGATTTTGTTCATGGGTGAAAAGTATCAGTGGGATGTGAAACAGGTTAGTTTCGGTTTTGCATACATTGGTGTGATCATCATCTTCACCCAAGGCTTCCTGGTCCGTCGTCTGTTGCCAAAATGGGGCGAGCGCAAGGTTCTGCGTCTGGGTATTTTGCTTTTTGCCCTGGGGCTGACCGGCATTGCCGTGGTGGATTCCATCACCGGTATGGCGATCACCATGACTTTGTTATCACTGGGTAATGGCCTGACCAACCCATCAATCATGGGAAGCGTCAGTTTGCTTTCAGACTCCAACGAACAAGGAGCCGCAATGGGTGTCACTCAAAGCATGGCCTCCCTGGGGCGCATCATCGGCCCCGCACTGGGTGGCGCACTTTACGGAGCCGTGGCGATCACCGCTCCATTCTGGGCATCAGGTCTGATGGCGTTCCTTGGACTTGCCATCGTCCTTATCATTTACAAATTCATCCCGGAACACGGGCGCGTAGGATAAATCATGGACTTTAATTCAATCGGTTATTTTCAATTCGACAATCTGATTCAAACCCGCACGCCTTTTTTACTGGTTATACTGGACAATGTGGATCTGAATGACTGGTACAAAAGCGTGACCAAAATGCATTTGGACAACATCAGTTTGCCATCCACCCCCGAGGGGGCGTTGGAGGCGGTAAAAGGAAAAAGTCTGCCTCCGCACTTTGCCGTCGTGGTTCTGGATCGTGATGAAAAGTCAGCGCCGCAGGTTGCGGCCATGTTGGAACAAGCCGGATTCATCAATAGTTTCTATGTTAAAGGTGGTCTTGAAGGCCTCTTGAAAGAACGCCAACAATAATTTGACACAGAACCAACACAAAATTTTAAAGCATTGTTGTTGAAGGCAAGACTTTATACCATACTGGCTACATCAAAACTTAGAACTTTAAACAAGGAAGTAACATGAAAAAGTTTTTGATTGCAGCTCTTGCTACAACAACGATGACTTCTGCAGCTCAGGCCGGAACTTTGAATTTGGACCTGCGTGCAGACTACAACTCAACCTCTTACGATGAATCCCCTTTGCAGGATTTCTCCAAGTTCTACTTCAAGACGGGTCGCTTGGATTATCAAGGCAAAGCTACGGAAGATCTTTCCTTCCGCGTTCGTCTTGCATTCAACAAGAGTGCAACCCAGCTTGCCACCGACAGCGCACAAACTGCGGTTGAGTATGCTTTCCTGACTCACAAAATGTCTGAAATGTTCGCTTTGTCCGTTGGTCGCTTCAACACTGAATTCGGTGGCTTCGAAGGCGCTACGAGCGGTGCGGATTTGTACCTGACTTCCCAATTCTACACAATGTCCGGCCCTGCTGGTGCTCTTGCTGGCGACAACTTCGGCACAGCGAATCTGTTGTACATGACTGGTGTTAAAGGAACTTTGACCTTTGGCGATCAGAATGTGTACATCATGGCGACCAACGAAAAAGCTGATGAAGGTGCTGCGGGAGCTGCATTCGACCAAAACACTTCCATGATGGGTATCGTGTGGAGAGGTGGCTGGATGGAAAAAGCCCTGATGACAAACCTTTCTTACCACACCATGAACGGCGTTGCGAGCGGCGACAAAAACCAGTTCATGACTGCGGGTGTGATGTGGAATGCAAAACCAATGATGTTCTCTTTGGACTATTTGATGTCTGAGAACAAACTGGATGCTGGCGACAAAGACACTGTGACTTCCATCGTGGCGAAATTCGCTTACACTGGCATGGAACAATGGACTCCACGTTTGGAATTCCAGACTTCTGAAGAAAAGCGCGAAATTGGCGTTGAAGAAACCAACAAATTCATCGGTTACGGTGTAGTTGTTGAGTACAAACCGTACACTGACACGAACTTCCGCTATCACCTTTCCTACAACAACGTGAAAGAAGAGCCAGAAACTGGCGACGACATCACAAGCCAGGAAATCGTTCTAGGTGCCCGCTTGATGGCGGACTTCCTAAAATAAGGAAAATAAGCACTGTTCACACAGACTTAGATCAAGGGAGGCCCCAAGCCTCCCTTTTTTATTTCGCACCGCTCCCCACCCCAGCACCTTCCCTCGTCTATTTTCACCTGAACTTCTGCCGATTTGGCCTATCCCAAAGTGCTTGAATTTGTTAGCCTCTAGGGGTTAAAAACTTAAGAATTTCATATCCTTAAAACCTTTAGAGGTCGTTGAAAATGTCAGAACAGTTATCAGATCGTTATAATCCCACAGATGTTGAATCGCGCACGTATGAATGGTGGGAAAAGAACGGGTACTTCAAAGCCCAGGATCAATCCACAAAACCTCCATTCTCCATCATCCTTCCGCCTCCGAACGTCACGGGTTTCCTGCACATGGGTCACGCTCTGGATCACACAATCCAGGACATGATGATCCGCTGGAAAAGAATGAACGGCTACAACACCATGTGGCTGCCGGGAACAGATCACGCCGGTATCGCCACTCAATCCGTGGTAGAGCGTGAATTGAAAAAAGACGGTGTCACTCGTCACGATCTGGGTCGTGAAAAATTCGTGGAAAAAGTTTGGGACTGGAAACACCAGTACGGAAACCGCATCTATGGACAAATGCGCCGCCTGGGTGATTCCTGTGACTGGGATCGCGCCGTGTTCACTTTGGACGAAGGTGTTTCCAAAGCTGTTCGCAAGGTGTTCGTATCCCTTCACAAAAAAGGCCTGATCTATCGTGGTCAGCGTCTGGTGAACTGGTCAGGTCCTTTGGAAACAGCGATTTCCGACCTGGAAGTCGAACACAAGCAGATCAAGGGTTCTTTGTATCACGTGAAGTACCCACTGGAAGACGGTTCCGGCTTCCTGATTGTGGCGACGACTCGTCCAGAAACCATGCTGGGTGACTCTGCAGTGTGTGTGCATCCTGAAGATGAACGCTACAAACACCTGATTGGCCAAAACGTTCTGCTGCCTTTGACCAACAGAAAAATCAAGATCATTGCTGACACATACGTGGACAAGGAATTCGGTTCTGGCGTGGTGAAAATCACTCCGGCGCATGACTTCAATGACTACAAGATCGGGAAAACCCACAATCTTGAGTTCATTAACATCCTGACGAAAAAAGCCGAAATCAACGAAAACGGCGGCGCTTATGCCGGCTTGAAAGTTCAAGAAGCACGCAAGCGCATCCTTGAAGACCTGAAAGCCCAGGACCTTCTGGAAAAAGAAGAACCCCACGTTCACTCCGTAGGTCACTGCTCGCGTTCGGGTGCGGTGGTAGAACCGTTCCTTTCTGAACAATGGTTCGTGAAAATGGAAGCTTTGGCAGTTCCGGCAAAACGTGTTGCTGAAAACGGTACGATCCGCTTTGAACCGGAATCCTGGACAAAAGTTTACCTGCACTGGCTGAACAACATCGAAGACTGGTGTATTTCCCGTCAATTGTGGTGGGGTCACCGTATTCCAGTTTGGTACTGTGAAGACTGCAACCATCAGACAGTGGCTGAAGCAGATGTTACCGCCTGTGAAAAGTGCGGCAGCACAAAACTTCACCAGGACGATGACGTTCTGGATACATGGTTCAGTTCTGCTTTGTGGCCGTTCTCAACAATGGGCTGGCCGAATGAATCTGAAACACTGAAAACATTCTACCCAACCAGCTATCTGGTGACTGGTCACGATATCATCTTCTTCTGGGTGGCTCGTATGATCATGATGGGTCTTGAGTTCCAAAGAGACGTTCCATTCCGCACGGTCTACATCCACGGTCTGGTACGTGATTCTCAAGGGCGCAAGATGTCCAAGTCTTTGGGTAACTCCATTGACCCGGTTGAAATGATTGAAAAACACGGTGCCGATGCTTTGCGCTTCACCTTTGCGGCGCACCTGTATTCAGGCAAAGACTTCAAGTTCAGCGAACAGCGTCTTGAAGGCTACCGTAACTTCATGAACAAAGTGTGGAATGCGGCTCGTTTCGCGCTTTCCAATCTGTCTGATTTCAAGGCTCCGGCTGAAGGCGTGAAAGCTTTGCCGAATAAAGCCCACATCAGCGTCTTTGACCAATGGATCATCTCCAAACTTGAGGAAGTGACCAAAACTGTTGAAGAAGCGATGGAACAGGACCGATTCTCTGATGCATCCACAGCTCTGTACCAGTTTATCTGGAATCAGTTCTGTGACTGGTACATCGAGTTCACCAAACCGATTCTGAACGGCAACAACGCAGAAGAAAAAGCCGCAACTCAGCTGGTGATCGCTCAGGTTCTGAACCGTATCATGCGCCTGCTGCACCCGTTTGCTCCGTTTATCTCTGAAGAGATTTACCAGAAGCTTCCGATCAAAGGCGCCGCATGTATCGTGGATCAGTATCCGAACACCCGTAACGACAAAGAATTCCTCAGCCTAGGTTCTGCCCAAGCCGCTTTGGAAATCGACATCGTGAAGGAAGTGATCACCGCGATCCGCAATATCCGTGGTGAAAACCGCATCAGCCCGGCTGTCAAATTGAACGTGCGCCTGGGTGTGACCAACGATCAAACGCAAAAGATCCTTGGCAACAACCGCACGGCTTTGATGACCATGGGTCGTCTGGAAAACATGGAAATCGGACCTGAAGGCGACATGATGAAATGTGCCGTGGCTCCGGTGGTGGTGAAAGACGCCAGCGTGAAAGTGATCATCCCGCTTGAAGGCCTGGTGGACTTCGACGAGGAAGTAAAACGTATCAACAAGTCCATTGAAAAACTGACTCGCGATATCGGCATGCTTTCCGGCAAGCTTTCCAATGAAAAGTTTGTCGCCAACGCAGATGAAGAAGTTGTCGCCGCCGACCGTGTCTTGCTGGCACAGTCCAAGGTTCAGCTGGATTCATTGCGTGATGCTTTGACCCGCTTCCAGTAATCTGAAAAATCAAAAGCCTCCGTGCCACAAATCACGGAGGCTTTTTTTATGCTCGAAATTCAGTAACCCGAGCGATGGCGCGGATGACGACGAGGGCGGCGCAAAGGCCGTTCTTCCCGGCTGTCGAAATCAATATCATCACTGCCATACCGATAATCAAAATGACGGTCATAGTGCCGGTCCAGCTCGGGATGGCGCGCCTCATAAGAATGACGATAGCCATTGCGAATGCGCTCAGCTTCATACGAATCCCGCGGCGTCCAGTCGGACTGGCCATAAGCTCTTTCATCGGGATGTCTTTCGCGATGAGGTTCATAATCACGATAGTCCATCTCGGTGCCGCGCTCATAGTCACGATTCATCGCAAAGTCGCGATTGTCATAGTTATCCCGGCGACGCAGGCGATACTCACGCTCGTCGCGGTACTCTCGGCTGTCACCACGACTGCGGCTGCGATAATCCACATAATCATCCGGCACCTGGGCTTCGCGACGATAGCGGCCGCGTTCGTCAGAAGACTGAGGTGGCGGCTGATAGCGGTCGTATTCATCAATAAACTCGCTATAGTCAGGCTCGCGCTCGGGACGCCGACGGTACTCATCCTGATCTCTGTGTCGATTTCTTTCCATGAAATCCTCCTTGGGGTGAACGACTTATTTTAAGGGCCGCCGAAGTCACCCTCAAGAAAGCAAAAGGCCCTTTGCCAAAGCAAAGAGCCTTTCATGCATTTCAACATGTTACTGTCAGTTAGAAGGTGATCTTCACCGAATCTGCCGACTTTTTCGCCGGACCATGGAAGACGGCTTCGATGTTGTTTCCATCCGGATCCAGCACAAAGGCTGCAAAATATCCCGGATGATAAGGACGCTCTCCGGGAGCTCCGTTATCCTGACCACCGGACTTCAACGCGACTTCATAAAACTTTTTTACCATGTCGCGGTCTTTGGCCTGAAATGCCAGATGAGTTCTGCCGGTCAACTTGCCTGCGCTGGCCGGACTGTCCGTCGAAGAAATAAACAGTTCATCACACCAGAAAAATCCGGGCCCCTCGCCGCCCATGGGAACACCCAGGGTTTCAAAAACCGCCGAATAAAACTTTTTGGTCTTTTCCAAATCCTGAACCACCAGTTGCAGGTGATCAATCAAACGTCCACGGTGCAATTCATTTGTTTCCATGATTCCTCCTGAAGAAATTTATAACCAGTTTAATCCCACCAACAGCAGGTATATCTTTACCGTAATTGGCTACTTGCACTGACACTGGAAGGTCGCGGACTTGTCGGCCCCCGTGCAGCGGAAGACCGCCCCATCATGAGCCAGCTCAAAGGAAAAGATCTTTCCGTTTCTTTCCACCAGCAAAAGATCATCCCCATTGGAATAGAAAATCTTACGGGAAATAGAGCGACCCACCACTTCCCCGTCTGCCTCAAGGCTTGCCACCAGGGTGTCGGATGGATTGGCCATCTGTTCTTTGGACAAAGAAATCTCTTTCTGTGCCCCGCCCGCATCAAAGGAATAATATTTCAGCGTGCGAGAAGACTCCATTTCAATACTGGGAGCATTTTCTATATAAATACGGCGCATTTCACCGGACTTCGTGCGCAGATCCGTCGCGACCCATTCTTCCGACTGCGTGACCACGTCACCCAAATCCGGATTGATCACCTGATTGAAAGTTTCAAAGTTGATTTCAACATTGGGATCCAGAGCGTTCATCTGCATGTTCAGACAAACCGCCATCTCTTTTAATTTTTGCTGGTAAGCTGCGAACTTGGCAGGATCTTCCATTTCCGTCGGCAAAAAGCCCGTCGCCGCTGGAGCCGCCGCCACATCCACCGGAGGAGGTTCGGCCTTTGACGAAACTGTCGCCGTTTGTTCCGGCTGAGCCGGAACACCCATGGCTTCAGAATCAGTCCCGGCATTATCTGGAGGCGCTGACTGATAGAAATGACAGAAAGAGACAATTAAAAGAACGGCAACAACAAGGGATAGAATCAAGGCTGATTTCTTGCTCATCCCTTATTTATCGACTGATATCAACAGCGACGTCAATGGGTACAAACTGCGGCAGGGAAATTCCTTTAAAGTTAAAGCGAACCTGCATGATATCAAATTTTCTGGCCACGTCTTCGCACCCCGGGCCCTTCATGCCGACATACATCAGATAATTCGGCAAACCAGGCTCGTATTCCAAATACCACTGATTCACTTCGCAGTACCCCCGCACGGACGAGCCACGGTTGGTTTCAAAATCAACCTCACTGGCAGAGGCAAAAGAAATGGATTTGTTCACCAGGAATGCATCCGCCGTATTCAGCACCAGACCGATGCGCAACATCGCGGTTTCGCTGAGCGGATTCCAGATCGACGAATAGTCATAACCCTTGCCACCCAAAGGTTGAATGCGGAAGCTCATACGGTTGGCCTCCATGGATTCCATCGCCTGGCCATACGCCGACCACAGAACCGTCAGGACCATCACCACAAACATCAAATATCGCATGATTCCCCCTCATGTGAAATTCGCAGGTGACTTTGTTCTAGTGGCCCTCAGGGCTAAAACGCAAGAAAGGGATCCGTGTGGATCCCTTCCTTGAAGTCATTTCAACTGTGGTGACAAGTTTGGGCTTACTTCAGCAAGCCAATCTCGCGCAGTCGCTGCATCAAGAAATCCTGTCCAGTAATATCAGCGTACTTCGCGCCTGTCCCTTTACAAGATGGCAAGCAGCTTAGCATTGCATCCGGATGCGGGTGCATGAAGAACGGCATGGAATAACGGCTTTGATTTGTACCATCCTGTGGATTGATCACACGGTGTGTAGTGGATGGCAAAACGTCATTCGTCAGGCGAGCCAGCATATCACCCACGTCCACGATCAAAGTGTCTGGTTCAGAGTCGATATCCAACCAAGTGCCATCACGATCTTTCAATTGCAGACCGGAAGCGGTTGCAGCTGGAAGAATTGTAATGAAGTTGATGTCTTCGTGAGCCGCTGCGCGAACACAACGAGGATCAACACCTTCAGGGATTGGTGGGTAATGCAAAAGTCTTAGGATGGAGTTTCCATCTTTGGTCATTTTTGCGAAGAAGTCTTTTTCAACTTCCAAAGGCATCGTCAGTGCTTCCAGCATCACATCGCCCGCTTCTTCCAAAGCCGCAAACAACTTGGAGAAATGCGCCTGGAACTCTGGCAGTTCAGACGGCCATACGTTGGCTGGGTAAACCGCTTTCAGGGCGCTGCCCTCAGCAAGCTCACGACCCACGTGCCAGAACTCTTTCAAGTCCATCACTGGAGAATCTTTGGCGTGTTCCTGACCGAATGGAGTGTAACCGCGCTGGAAGCCGGCTTTTGGAGAAATATAGGATTTTTTAACTTCTGTCGGAAGTGCGTAGAAGTTCTTAAGGATGTCGTAAGCTTTGTGCAGATCTGCGGCTTGGACGTTGTGATCTTTAAGAATGATGAAGCCATATTCTTTCAGACCAGTGAAAAGTTTGTCGATGAACTCTGAGCGTTCACCGGCAGTCCCTTTGGTGTAACTTGCAAGGCTCAATGTTGGCACTTTGCGAAGAGTGCTGTTTTCAGAATGAGAAGCAGTTTCCAGTGTTCTCACGAATCCTCCCTTGTATTGGTTCATCCGGAGAGTAGCCTGCTGCGCAATTAAAAGGCAACTGCAACTAATTATGCATAAAAAGAATATCGAATACGCGCACCTGGGTGGGGCTTTCAAATTTGAAATGGACATCCACGTCGTACAGGCGAACCGCGTGAGAGCTTCTATAAGGGGAATCGCCCTCTTCAAAACCACGATAAACGACAGGACGCGGATCCTGCTTCAGGGTTTCTTCGATGACTTCACGCAAAGCTTTGTCAGGGTTTCGCACCTGCCACTCTTGTAAAAGTTGCTCGGCCTTGTCGTCAAAAGTCACCGTGATCGGGTTCTTGGCAATCTCTGCCGGCCAGCCAGTACGGGCATTGGGAATGGATTCCACTTCCGGCAAATAAGGTTTGATGTCCAGAATCGGAGTGCCATCCACCAGATCTGCTCCAGCGACCACGATGCCGTCTTTTTCCACGCGCACCAGTTCCACCAAAGACAGCCCGATCGGATTCGGACGATGCGGAGTGCGGGTCGCAAAAAGACCCATGCTTTCCCCACCCAAACGTGGCGGATGCACTTTCGCATGGAAGCGCGCCACTTTGTTTTGATGGAAGACCCAAATCAGCCACACATGACTGAAACCCTCAAGGCCCTGCAAAGATTCTTCAGGCTGAAGATCCGCGCGGATTTTCAGACGTGCTTCGGCCCGCTTAACAAGCCCAGGCTGTCGCGGCGTTCCAAATTTATCTTTAAAGCAAGACTCCAAGTAGCCAATAGGTTCCATATGCTAGCCCGTACCGCTCGCGGTCTTCCTGCGTCAAGGACTTTCGAATAACAAGGCTTTTTCAGATGACATGAGCCCCTGAAAGCATAAAACGAAGGCACATTTAACAGCCATTTTAGGAGGCATTGATGAAACACCTTATTTTGGTCGCAGCCCTTGTTTTGGGCACTGGCTCTGCGTTTGCGGGCGAGCTGGACAACGAATCTTCCGTAACCAATCAGTCCATGAACGGCACTGTGGTGATCCGTGTTGATAACCGCAACAACCAAACGGCGGTTCTGGCATCTGAACAAGCTGTGACCAGTGACGCTCAGGCGCAGGTTCTGGCACAAACCGGTTCCTTCGACCAGTCTGCACACGTTCGCAACGAACTTGATCAGGATGGTGGGGCTTCCAGCTGGTACTTCTACAGCGGTTACAACTACTACAGCTACGTCTACTGGTACGGGAACTGGTACACACCATGCTACACGTACAACTACGGGTACTATTCCTACTACTATTACTCTAATTACTACTGGTAGAAACTAACGGCGGCCTTCCGGGCCGCCCTTAGGAATGGGGATCTCCGCTTGCATCGACACGGGCTCCTGCCCTCGCCAGCCTGTCCGCCTTTGGCGGCCAACGCATCCGCTGGCTGGAGGTCGATTCCAGCGGAGATCCCCATTCCTAAGGGCTTAAGCAAGTCCTTGTTCTTGCACTTCGAAGAAAGTGATAGGAGTCATTTTTATGAAAATTTTCGTGTTTTGCGCTTTGATGCTTGGTCTGACAACAGTCAGCGTGGCGTCTCCATTCACTAATACGGATTCATTGAAAAATTCATTGGGGTTCACTCCCTACTATTCTTCGCAGAATCCTGGGCGCAAGTTGAAGGTTGCGGTTCTTGATAAAGGTTTCTTTGGGTATGAAAAAGAAATTGGGCGTACTTTGCCCGCGGGGACTCGTTATGTTGCCGGGCCGGTGGCTAATCCTGAAAATTTGAAGGTCGTGCATGGGTTGAAGATGGCGCAGATTCTGACGGCCATGATGACCAATGATATGCGGGCTTCGCAGTGGATGCCTGAGCTGACTTTGTATAATGCTTTTGGGTATTCCAATTTCAAAGCGGCTATTGATGATGTGATTGCCCGCCAATATGACCTGGTTCTTTATTCTGAAGTTTGGGAATACGGGGGCAATGGCGATGGGGGTGGCTTTATCAATGCAGAGGTCAACCGTGCGACTCGTGCGGGTGTGATCTGGGTGAATGCGGCTGGTAACTTTGCCTTGACCACTTACAATGGTCCGCTGACGACAGTTCAGGACAATTGGGTTTTGCTGCCGGATCAGAACAATGCTTTGGCTTTGCGCTGTCAGGCTGCGGCTGGGAAAAAATGTTCGGCTAAGATTGTTCTTTCCTGGAATGACTTCAAAGATGATGTTGAAGAAGGCACCACCAAGGATCTGGATCTGGCCCTTACTGATGACATGCTGAATGTAATTCAGAACAGTGCCTTAAAACAATCCGCCGACCGCAATGAAGGCCGACCGGGTTTTTCCAAATACCCGCGTGAAATCATCTCTGCTGAACTTTCTCCGGGGCTTTATTTCCTGCGTGTGAAAAACAGATCCAACAATTTCACCAACCGCGATCAATTGCGAATCACGGCTGATGGTGATGGTTTGGTGATGCCTTCCCATTCCCGCGGCGAAAGCATCTTGAATCCAGCTGACAACCCAACGGTAATTACGGTGGGAGCGAGTGATTCAGATCGTTCTTCGACTTCTTTCTTCAAGGACAAACCGGATTTGCTGGCGCCTTCTTCCATAAAGCTTTCTGATGGAACTGAATATCGTGGCAGCTCCAATTCGGCGGCGATTGTGGCTGCGGGTTTGGGAATTTTAAAATCCCGTGAACCTCGCATGACTCGCAAAGATTTACTGGATGCTGTCAGCTCCAAACACAACTGGGAACAGCGTGGTCTGTCTTTGAACTTGTTGGGCTTTGGTCCGACAGGTCCGAATTGCTTCCTTGATGTCTCTTTCAATCCAATTCCAGAACAAATCCGTGATGTCGTTGCTCGTGGTGGTGTGCCCGTGCAAACCACGGCGGCGATTCGTGTGATGGTTGCATTTGATCCCATCTTGCTTGCTCCACATCTGCAGCGTCAGCTTTTGAATGACATGATCGTGGCTTTGCCTCAGGGCGGATACGGCATCTTCAATCGCCGTGCGATGATTCCTCCGGGTGCGGTGGAAATCTTCCAGCGTCCGCTGGAAGCAGGTCTTTGCCGTCCGACTCCGGTCAACGGCAAAAACTTCCGTCTGTAATTGCTGTTCGTCACCATACGATGCAGGCCTAAGCACTTATGTTTTTAACTTCCCGGATTTTTTCCATATAATCCGGGAATGACATTTCTGATGAGCTTTCTTCTTTTGATCTGCATCGGAGTCTCCCCTGCATTTGCAGCGGGCTCTTCTTCGTTTAAATTCCCGCAAGGAACATTGGAACTGATCAGCTCGCACGCGGGCTGGAATCCTGCGCAGAAAAATTCACTGGGTCTGCATTTCAAAATGAATGAACACTGGCATATCTACTGGAAGAACTCCGGTGATTCTGGCGCCGCACCCAAGTGGAAGTGGACCGTTGAAAATGCCAAGATAACTGGCGAACAATGGCCCCTGCCTGAACGAATCAACATCGAGGGCCTGACCAATCTGGGCTATTCCCACGAAAGTCTTTTCATCTTTGACCTGGCCCCCCAGGATCCGGCAAAACCCATCAGCGTGGTTTTGAATCTGGAGTTCCTGATCTGCAAAGTCGAATGCATTCCCTACTTCACCGAACTTCGTAAAGAAATTCCTTTCGCCGCCCAAACCGGCCCGCCCGCGGCGATCTTTTCCACGTTCATTTATCCTGAAAACGCCCCCTCTTCTTTCCGCTGGTCCGTGGATGGTCGCACCGACCAGATCCTGAAAACCACCCTGTCCCTGCCAGCAGAGATTCAGCTTAAGAATCTCGAAGTTTTCCCCGAAGATGGCGAAACATTCAAAAGCAGCGTTCCCGCTCTGGAACCGCAAGGATCGCAGTATCTGATTCAACTGCCACTGCAGGACACTTCCAAAACAGATTTTGCCGGATCCCGTTTTTTACTGGTCACGGAAGACAGCGCAGGCAATAAAAAGGGCTATGAGATGGCCCTTGAAAAAGCCGCTCCCACGGCCTTGGCAGCCATTCTGATCTGGGCTTTGTTGGGTGGGTTCATTCTGAACTTTATGCCGTGTGTGTTCCCGGTTCTTTCCATCAAAGTCTTAAGCTTCCTGGGACCGGATCAGGACAAACAGAAGCTTCGCACCTCGGGTCTTTACTACACCATGGGTGTGATGTGTTCATTCCTTGCCTTGGGTGGACTGCTGCTGGCATTGCGTGCGGGTGGCGAGCAGATCGGCTGGGGTTTCCAGCTGCAGTCACCACTTATAGCCGCCGCAATTGCCTTGCTCTTCTTCTGGCTGGGACTGAATTTTTTGGGGACTTTTGAAATCGGTCAGTCCTTAAGTTACTTGGGGGCGAAGAAAACCTCGCAGTCATTGTGGGGTTCCTTCATGACCGGAGTGCTGGCGACGGTGGTGGCTACTCCGTGCACTGCCCCGTTCATGGGCGCCGCCCTGGGGGCCTCACTTGCCATGCCTGCCATGAACACGCTGATGGTGTTTGCAGGACTGGGATTGGGAATGGCTTTGCCGTTTTTGATTTTATCTTATGCACCCCAGGCCTTGAAGTTTCTGCCCAAGCCCGGAATGTGGATGCAAAAGCTGAAAGAGTTTTTGGCGTTCCCACTGTTCGCCACTGTGCTGTGGCTGATGTGGGTCCTTTCCCATCAGGTCGTCGTGGATTCACTATTGTATCTGCTGGGCGTCTTCCTGCTGGTTGCGCTGTGGATCTGGTTTGTTCACACCATTCGCCACGAAAAACTGCGCCAGCTGATGCTGCTTGCCGGTTTCGTTCTTTCCTTTGTCATTTTGTCGTTCCTGCCAAGGGATCCTGCCTCCGCATCCACGCCAAGCTCTGCCGCCGTGGATGTGTGGAAGCCCTTCAGCGTGGAACAAGTGCAAAAGGATGTGGACGAAGGCAAAGCCGTTTTCATCGACTTCACCGCAGCTTGGTGCATCACCTGTCAGGTGAATAAAAAGCTGGTCCTGCACACCACTGACATCCAAAAGGCCTTCACCGAAAACAACGTGCAGCTTTACAAAGCCGACTGGACTGACAAGGATCCGAAAATCACGGAAGCTCTGGCCCAGGATGGTCGCAATTCACTGCCTCTGTATGTCTATTACCAAGCAGGCAGCCGCAAGGCATTGCTGCTGCCTGAAATTTTAACCAAAAGTATCGTGCTCGAATTATTCAACAAGGAGAATGAACCATGAAAAAACTGATACTTGCACTGGCTTTGACCTTCACCGGAACCCTTGCATTTGCTGACGCAAAAATCGGCGCGCCAGCCCCGGACTTTTCTGTAACTGACGCCAACGGAAAGACCCACAAACTTTCCGACTATAAAGGAAAATACGTGGTGCTTGAGTGGTACAACAAAGACTGTCCGTATGTGCGTAAACACTATGACAGCAAAAATATGCAAAACATCCAGACTGAAATGACCGGCAAAGGCATCGTATGGCTGTCGGTGATCTCGTCTGCCAAGGGCAAACAAGGCTATATGCCAGCTGCTGATGTGGTTAAAAACGGAACCAAAGAATCCTCGAAAGCCACGGCCATCCTGGTCGATGAAAACGGTAAAATGGGCAAAGCCTACGGCGCAAAAACGACTCCGCACATGTACCTGATTGATCCACAGGGCGTGCTTCGCTACAACGGTGCGATTGACAGCAATGATTCTGCGGACCCGGCGACAATCGCTTCTTCTGAAAATTACATCATCCGTGCCGTGGCCAGTGCCGAAAAAGGCGAAAAGATCGCCAAAGAAACCAGCAAGCCTTATGGCTGCAGCGTGAAGTACTAAACACCTGCTCACTTACAATTTGAGACTGCCACCAAAACCCCGTACCCTTTTAAGTACGGGGTTTTTATTTGTGATAAAAAAACTTTTACCCATTCCCATTGTTCTTGGTTTCTATCTGGGGTGCGCCTCGCTCCCACCCAATACAAATCGTCCTTATTCTGAAGCCCTGCCGCCAGATCCAAAGACCCAGCTGGCACAGGCCACAGAAGATCAGCTTAAAAAACATCCCGGACAGTCGGGCTTTTACCCGCTGGCTTCCGGCCTCGAGGCGTTAGTCGCTCGCATGGCGGCGGTCGCAGTTTCTGATCGCAGCATCGATCTGCAATACTATATTTGGGAAAATGACCTGACCGGAAGAATGCTGGTGCACGAAGTGCTGCTGGCCGCCGATCGGGGTGTGCGCGTGCGCGTTCTGCTGGACGATCTGAATCAAGGCCGCTATGAACGAGGCCTTGCCATTTTGGATTCGCACCCCAACATCGAAGTTCGCATGGCAAATCCTTTCGCGGGAAGAAGCTGGCGCATCCTGGATGCGATGAGATTTTCCACCGTCAACCGTCGCATGCACAACAAGGTCTTTGTCGTCGACAATCAAACCGCGATCGTGGGTGGGCGCAATATTGGCAATGAATACTTCTGGGCCAGCGAAGAAATGAACTTTGGTGATTTCGATCTGTGGGCCATCGGTCCGGTGGTGCAGGATCTTTCGAGGGAATTTGATTCTTACTGGAACAGCGAAATCGCCTATCCTATTTCTGTGTTGGTAAATGGA
The DNA here is from genome assembly GCF_000317895.1 of Bdellovibrio bacteriovorus str. Tiberius. NCBI lineage: Bacteria > Pseudomonadati > Bdellovibrionota > Bdellovibrionia > Bdellovibrionales > Pseudobdellovibrionaceae > Bdellovibrio > Bdellovibrio bacteriovorus. The sequence goes on along the minus strand of NC_019567.1, from coordinate 446,302 downwards.
TTCCAGCCCACCGCCGAAGATCTGCAAAAACTGAAAGCCGATGCCGCAGCCGCCGTCGAGGAAGCGGAAAAGACCCAGTACGCCGCCGCCTTGAAGGAAACTCCGATGGTGAAAAAATTCACCCGCGAACCTTTGACCCTTTACTGGGGCAAAGCCGAAGTGGTGATTGATCCGCCGGAAAAATTCCGCCAGGATTCCACGGAACAAACCAGCAACCTGGCCCATCAGCTTTATCCTTTGATTGAAAAAACCGAGAAAGAGCTGATTCTGGTTTCGCCTTATTTCATTCCAGGAAAAAAAGGAGTGAAGTTCTTCAAAAATCTGAACGACCGCGGAGTTCAATCGCTGGTTCTGACCAACTCGCTGGCTTCCAGTGATGTGGCCACCGTCTTTTCCGGTTACAAGGGCTATCGCAAGGACTTGCTGGGTCACGGTGTCAGTCTGTATGAACTAAAACCCACTCCCCAGAAAACCATGCCCAAGAAAAATCGTGTCGGCTCGAGCTTTTCCAGCGCCGGTTTGCACGGGAAAGTCTTTATTTTTGACCGAAAGAAAGTTTTTGTAGGCTCTATGAACCTGGATCCTCGTTCCGCCACTTTAAACAGCGAAATGGGCGTGGTGGTTGACAGCCCGGAACTGGCCGAAATAATCAGTAAGAATCTGATCGCCAATCTTCGCGAAGACAGCTATCAAGTTTTACTGAACGCCAAAAAGAACCTGATCTGGAAAACCACCGATGAACAGGGGCACGAGCAAATATTTACCAAAGATCCAGAGACCAGCTGGTGGAAACGCTTTAAAGCCGGATTTTGCTCCGTGTTCGTTCCTGAATCCTGGTTGTAGGGCATAAAAAAACCCCGAGTTTTCACCCCGGGGTCTTCACAATTTCGTCAGCAGTAGCGTTGCGACTAGAAATTGCCAGATCTTCTCATCAGACCGTCTTTATTCTTGATGATGATTTCTTTACCATTGAGGTCGATAAGGCCTTCATTTTTAAACTCTGTCAAATGACGAGACAAGGACTCATTGATCGTGCTGGCAAGCTGAGCGAACTCATTTCTTGTCAGTTTCAAATTCAAAGAAATACCATTCGGTGTCTGAACCCCGAATCTGTCAGCCAAAAGCACCAGTTGATAAGCAATACGTTCCTGAACAGATGCCAGGTAGTGAAGCTGACTGATGGTTTCGAAAGATTCAAGATCGTTAACAGCCTGATTCAAAAGCAACTTAATCAGGGGGCTGGATTGTGCCATCGCCACTTGAATAAGTTCACGTGGATACAACCAAAGAACTGTGGATTTCACAGCTTTGGCGTGACTTTGTGTTACAGCACCTTTCACAAGTGACTTATAGCCAAAGTATTCACCTGGTGATACAAGCTTCGTCACGTATTCGTTAGTCGTGGTGCGGCCGCGCGCGTGGGATCGATTTACAACAACTTTAACACATCCCGACTGAACGTAATACAGACCCTTCGCCGGCTCCCCTTCTTTGAAGATCATCTCCTCTTCTTTGAGATGAATGACTTCATAGGGAACGTTTGAAGTATTCGGAATACTTAGGTTTTGACCACCCATAAAACCAAGGGAGTTTACTCCGCCGTTGAGTATTGTCTGAGATTCCATACTCTTTTACCTCCGAGCTTTCTTCGTTGGGTTAATTGTTGAGGTCATCCTAAACTGGTATTATACAGCCTCCTAATTGAAATTTCGACATAACACTCTTGTAACGGCCTCCTGTTTACGCACAAACATACTTATGACTTGACTCATACAGGGGCCTCCCCTACTTTCAGCCCAATTCAAAAATGGAATTTTTTCGTAATTTCATGCTCTTATTCAGCATATGACATCGCTGTAAGAGTGGTTTTAGTGGAGTCCAAAAATGGCAAAAAGCTTCGTTACGATGCTGTTATTCCTGTCAATCGGCACATTTTCCCACGCAAATTCCCTAAAAGTTGGTTTGGTTCTCGATAAAGGCGGCAAAGACGACAAGTCTTTCAACTCCGCTGCGTATCTTGGAGCAAAAAAAGCAGAGCAGGATCTGAAGATCGACCTGAAGTACGTTGAAGCCACTGACACCAATGCCATTGAAAATCTGCACCGTGCTTTTGCTCGCAAAAATTTTGATCTGATCATCGGCGTGGGCTTTGCCCAGCAGGAAGCGGTTAAAAAAGTAGCCGCGCAATTCCCGAAAATTAAGTTCGCGGTTATCGACAGTGATGTCAAAGCACCGAATGTGCGCTCACTGCTTTTTGAAGAACATGAAGGCTCGTTCCTGGTGGGTGCGCTGGCGGCGATGGCTTCCAAGTCCAACTCGGTGGGCTTTGTTGGCGGGATGGATATTCCGCTGATCCGCAGATTCTCTATGGGTTATGTGGCAGGTGCCAAATATGTAAACCCGAAAATCAATATCACTGAAAACTACGTGGGTGTGACCGGCGAGGCCTGGAACAATCCGGCCAAGGCCAAAGAACTTGCCCTGGCACAAATTGCCAAAGGCAGCGACGTGATCTTTGTGGCAGCAGGTGCTTCCAACACCGGCGTCTTTGATGCCGCTGAAGAAAAAAAGAAATTTGCCATCGGGGTTGATTCTAACCAGAACTGGATCAAGCCGGGTGTGATCCTGACCAGCATGATGAAAGCCGTCGATGTGGCGGTGTATGACACCATCAAAGAAGCTCAAGCCGGTAAATTCACGGCGGGTGAAATTCGTTACGGCCTGAAAAATCAGGGCGTGAACTACACTCTGGACAAGCACAACGAAAAACTGATCACTGCCGACATGAAGAAAAAGGTCGAAGAGATCAAAAAGAAAATCATCGCTGGCCAGATCCAGGTTCCTGATTACTACAAAAAGAAATAGGTGCCTGTTAACATGTCCATGGCGGTTGAATTCAAAGGCATCAGCAAATACTTTGGCTCCGTTCGCGCCAACTCGGACATCTCTTTCGCAATACCTTCCGGCTCCATCCATGCTATCGTGGGTGAAAACGGGGCCGGCAAATCCACCGCCATGAAAATCCTTTTTGGAATGTATCAGCCTGATGGCGGTGACATTCTGATTCACGGAAACCCCGTCACATTTGAAACCCCGATTGATGCCATGGCTGCCGGTATCGGCATGGTTCATCAGCACTTCATGCTGGCCGAACCCTTCACGGCCCTGGACAACATTCTGCTGCAGCAAAAAGGCTCTGCCTTTTCCCTGCTTCCACGCGCCGAACAAAGACAACGCCTGAATGACATTGCCGCACGGTATGGCTTTGAGGTCGATCTGGATGCCAAAGTCGAGGATCTGTCCGTCGGCGAACAACAGCGCATTGAAATCCTGAAGATCCTGTCCCAGGATTCAAAGATTCTGATTCTGGATGAACCCACCGCGGTTCTGACTCCGCAGGAAGTCCAGGAGCTCTTCACCAATCTTCGCAAGCTGAAAGCTGAAGGTAAAACCATCCTGATCATCACCCACAAACTGAAGGAAGTGATGGCCCTGTCTGATGCCGTGACCATCTTCCGCGCAGGCCGCATGGTCGCACACAAAGCAACCCGCGAAACCTCCGTGGAAGAGCTGGCAGAACTGATGGTCGGACGCTGTTTGCAAAATCCGCAGGAACGCACCAGCTCAGTGGACCACAACCATGTGCTGCTGAACTTTGAAAACCTCTCGGCCGCCATGGGGAACCATCGCATTGAAAATATCTCTTTAAAAGTTCATGCCCGCGAAATCGTCGGCGTAGCCGGTGTTGAAGGCAACGGCCAGGACATTCTGATTCGCGCCTTGCTGGATCAAAAGTCACTGAACAAACATTCCCTTCAGGGGCAGGTGCTTCGCGAAGGAACACTTCAGGCCTTCCCTGAAGACCGTCTGCGTTTCGGCGTACTGCCTTCCCGCCCTGTATATGAAAACTTCCTGCTGGGGCAACAGCGCTCCGGCCTGTTCAATTCCGGCTTGCTGCTGAAAACCCGCGCTTTGATTGAGCGCACCCGCGAGATCATGAAGGAATACGATGTCCGTCCTCACGATGAACATCTGCCTTTTGAAAAACTGTCCGGTGGAAATCAGCAAAAACTTGTCGTGGCCCGCGCTCTGACTCAGAAACCCGATGTGATCGTCGCCGCTCAACCAACCCGTGGCGTGGATATTGGGGCTATTGAATTTATTCACAATGAACTGCGCCGCTGCCGTGATGAAGGCGCCGGTGTGCTTTTGATCTCTTCTGAGCTGGATGAACTGATGGCCCTTTCTGATCGCATTGTTGTTCTTTACAAAGGCCATCTGGTGGCCGAGTTCACCCGCTCCGCCTTCAATGAAATTTCCCTTGGTAAAGCCATGGGAGGTGGACATTGAAACGGGTCTTTGGTTTCTTCCTGGGATTGACACTGGCTTTGCTGCTGACTTTGTTCGCAGGTGAAAATCCGTGGAATGTCTTTATGATTCTGGTGCGCAGTGCTTTTGGCTCCATGTACGATCTGGGACTGACCCTTTCTTACACCACGCCTTTGATTTTCTGTGGCCTTTCCGTTGCCATCGGCTTCCATGCCGGTCTTTTCAATATCGGCGCTGAAGGTCAGTTGACCATGGCCGTGGTCACGACCGCAGCTATCGGTGTGCTGTTCCCACAAATTCCTTTCCCGCTGGCTCCAGTCATTGCGCTGCTGGCGGGTCTTGTGGCTGCCGGTCTGTGGGGCTGGATTGCGGGTTGGCTGCGCGCCGTGCGTGGCAGTCACGAAGTCATCATCACCATCATGATGAACTTTATCGCCGCAGGCCTTGCCAGCTGGTTCACTCTGAAGATCATTCCCAATCCTGAATCCCAGAATCCTGAAACGGCCATGGTGGCGCCTCAGTACATGTTCAAGGACTATGATCTGATTGCCCGTCTGTTCCCGGACACCCCGGCGAATGCCTCTTTGGGTTTTGCGGTTGTGCTGGCGGTTTTGATGTGGATATTCCTCTGGAAAACCACATGGGGCTTTGAATTGCGGGCAGTGGGCTCCAATCCCGAAGCCGCCCACCGCGCGGGAATTTCGGAAAAGAAAGTGCGCATTCTGGCAATGACCTTGGCCGGAGTGATGGCAGGCTTCGTTGCTTTGTCTGAAGTTCTGGGCAGTGCCGGACAATATCGTATTGGCTTTTCTCCGGACTATGGCTTTATCGGCATCGCCGTCGCCCTGCTTGCCAGCAACAATCCGTTGGGGATTATCGTGGCGGCCTTCCTGATGGGCGCGCTTCATAAGGGCGCTTCAGATCTGGATCTTGAAACGACCACGATCACCCGCGACTTTTCTCGTATCATCCAGGCTTTGGTGATCTTGGGAGTGGTGGCTCAGGGCTATTGGGAATGGATCAAAATCAAAAGGAGAAAAGGTTAAATGGAAACAATGACCTGGATTCTGTCTTTGACTTTGGCCACCCTGCGCCTGGCGACTCCGCTGGTGTTTGCCTCTATGGGTGGATTGATGAGTGAACGCTCGGGCGTGGTCAATGTCGCCCTTGAGGGCTTCATGCTGATCGGCGCCTTCGCCGGTGCGATCGCCGGTCAGTATTTTGCGTCAGCGTGGATGGGCTGGGGCTTTGCCTTATTGGCCGGTCTTGCTATTGGCGCCGTTTATGCTTTTTTTGTGATCGAACTCAAAGCCGATCAGATCATCACCGGTATGGCCGTGAATCTTTTTGTGATGGGCTTTATCCCGTTTGTGACAAAGATTCTTTTCAGCTCCACGGGATCGACCCCAGCCTTGTTGGTGGAAGACCGTTTTACCTTTGAGCCGTTATTGATGGCGGGCCTTTTGGTTGCCGCAATCAGCTTCTGGATGTTCCGCACGCGTTCTGGCCTGTGGATTCTGTTTGCCGGTGAAAATCCTGAGGCACTGACTGCCAGTGGTGTCAGTGTTCGTAAAGTCCGCTGGTCGGCGGTGACCTTGAGCGGGGCGTTCGCGGCGATGGGTGGCGCCAGCCTTTCGTTGTTCCTGGCTTCGTCTTATTCGCCGATGATGACGGGCGGCCGAGGCTTCATGGCCTTGGCGGCGCTGATCTTCGGCAAATGGAAGCCGGTTCCGGCCTTTGCGGCCTGTTTGTTGTTCGCCTTTGCAGATGCCGTGCAAATCCGTCTGCAGGGCGTGCAAATCGGCGGTGTGGAAATTCCAGTTCAGTTTGTTCAGATTTTACCTTACATCGTGACTGTCATTGCTCTTGCGGGCTTTATCGGCAAAAGCCGGGCTCCAAAAGCACTGGGTCACCAATAATTTACGAGGTCTCTATGAGAAATATTCTGTTGGCATTGCTTCTTCTTGGATCTTCACAGGCGTTTGCCTGGGGTGGCCGTGGTCACGACACCATTTGCCGTGTTGCCACTTTCCTGGTGAAAGAACCGGGCCTGAAAGAATACCTGCAGCACAAACCCCAGATGATGGGACACCTGTGCAACATGCCGGATTTTTACTGGAAAAGCCTTGGTGGCGATGCTGCAAAGCTGGGTAATTCCACCCACTTCATCGACATCGAAGTTATTGGCCTGGATGTAAAAGACATCACTGTTGATTACAAACAACTGATGACTGACTTCACCGGCAAACCGAACAAATTCAAAAATGACGGCTCCACGATCAAGTCCATCCCTCAGGAATTCGGATCTTCCTGGTGGAGAGCTGACCAGTTCATGCGCCATATCGCCGGCCTGAAAGAAGACTTCGCGAAAGCCAAAGCGCCAACGAACTTCAAAGAAGAACAGGACAACGAGCTTCCTTACAACAAGCTGGCTTACGATATGGTTGTATCCATGGGTCTGATGGGTCACTTTGTCGGCGACAACTGTCAGCCATTCCACACCACAGCCGACTATGACGGCTATGCCGCCGGCCACGGTGGCATCCATGCTTACTTTGAAGATCAGGTTGTCGGTCAGTTTGATGGGGACCTTGACTATCTGGTACTGAAGGCGGCTCGCGGAATGAAGAATCCGGAATTCATGAAGCCGAAAACAGCCATTGAGAAAATGAAAGTCCTTAGCGTGATCTCAAACAAAGAGATTCCTAAAATCCTGAAAATGGATCCGGTCACCAAAAAATCCACTTTGGTGAAAGAAAAAGGCATGGAACTTAAAACCGCGGCAGAACGCCAACCGTCCTCTGTGGCCTTCAAAAAAATGAAGCCAATGATCGTCACTGAAATGGCTCGTGGTGCGGTTCTTTTGGCAGCGCTTTGGGATGAAGCCTATGCTTCTGCTGGCAAACCAAAAATCGGGGCTTACAAGTCCTACAAATATCCGTTCACGGTTGATTTCGTGACTCCGGACTATATCGAAGTTCCGAAAACAGAAGATAAAAAATAGTTCAAAAAAATGTCCACTGCTTTTCTGGCGGTGGACATTTCCTTTTAATGTTTGTGGGCTTGAATCGCGTAGTCCACCATTCCCTGGAAATCCACAATCACAACAGGCTCATCACCCACCACCCAGGCATCATGTCCCGGTGGAACCAAAGATACATCTCCGGGTTTACAGTCTATTTCTGTGCCATCATCCATCTTGATTCTGAGTACTCCTGAAACATGGTACTGAAAGTGCGGAGCTTCACAGCTGTCGGTTTGCGCGATCTCTTTCACTGATTTGGACCAGCGCCAGCCTGGCTGCAAGGTGGCACGTCCCACCACGGCCTCACCGAAACGAACCAGCTCCAGACGCCCGTTTGGAAATTCCCGAACTTCATCGGCGGAATCAAAATTCAATGAAGAAAGCGTTCCGCTGACCTTCGCAAATCCCGCCGAAGAATTCGGTTTCTGGGTCGAATCGGAAGTTTGTTGTGTAGCCATAATAACCTCCTGTAGACACATTCTACTCCCGAGTGCTTAGCCCCTCAAATCTCCGACCTAACCCCATGCCGGACGCCACTGGCCGAGACCCGTTTGCATTCTTCCAGATTCTTGGACCAGGTCCCGCATTTAAGATCAGAACCACACCAAAGACCCTTCATAAAGAACCTATTGAAACTGAGCCCGGCACAGCCACTGCTTAATGTTCCAGTCAGTAACGGAGTTCAAATGAAAGCATTCACTCTTCACACATTGAAACTGACTTTGCTGGGCATTCTGGGCCTGCATCTGGCAGTCCATGCCCTGTATCTGGCGCCCAACAACCCTGCGACACCTCAATATATGAACTTTGTCGACACTTACATGGGAACGTTCTTCACCCAGAACTGGCACCTGTTCGCACCAGAACCGGCCACCTCAAGCCTGCAATTGTCCTATCGCTGCGACAGTCTGCAAGCCTGGAAGTTTCCTTTGAACGACCTACTTGATTCCCACAAGTCCCTTCCCGTGACAGCCAAAGGAAAGCAGACCTACGTTCTGCAACATTTAGCCCGCGAAATTTTTAACAGCAAGATTCTAAAAAAAACAGACGCTGCCATGGATGAACTGCACATCCTGCAAAGATACTTGCAAGACCAGTGCGGCGAACAAGCCGCCGCCGAAGTGCGACTTCAGCGCGTGTTCACTCAAGACTATTCCAAGCGCTTCTCTAACACCGAAGTGCGCACCGAAACCTTCACCTTCGGTATCAAACAGGAGTCCTTCGCATGGAACTGATTCAGCAACTGAAAGAATTCTATCTAAAGCTGCATCTGGAAGTAAAATCCCTGCAGGCACTGCGCTTTGCCCGCCGCCTGGTGTATGCCTGGGCCTTTATCAACTACGGCATTCTTGCGACAAAGGCCGCCTATTTCTATTCCAGCAGTGCTTACATTCCGGCCAAGGATTTCGACAGTCTGAATCTGTTGGAAAAATCCCTGAATCTTCTGCACTGGGGGCCCTTCGCCGACGCTTATCCCGTTTTTCTGACGCTAACTCTGGTAGTGACTGCTATTGCCTTCTTTGAAAAGGCCCCCCGCACCTCTGCGGCGGTGGTTTACTTTCTGATGATGAATCTGGATAACAAGGCTTATGTGACTTTGGATGGAGGTAACAACCTGATGCATCTGGTGACATTCTATCTGATCTTCATCAACACCAAAGAAACACAATCCGCGTTTTCAATCACCCTGACGAATCTTGCAGCACTGATGATCAAAATCCAGGTCACTCTGGTCTACGCTACCGCCGGTCTTTTGAAGGTCATGGGGCCTTTGTGGAACAAAGGGGTCGCCCTTTACTACACCATGGGGGTCAGTGAATACGGCAACCACGGGATCTTTAACACCCTTTCCAACTATCCCCTGCTGCTGGCAGCAATGACGTTGGGAACTGTTCTGTTTCAAATCTCGCTGCCTTATCTGATCTGGCAGCGCAACTGGAGACCCTACATCGTGCTGATGGGAACGGTTTTGCATCTTTCGATTTCTTTGGTGATGGGTCTGTTCATGTTCGGATTTGCCATGTGCGTAAGTTACTTCTTTTTCTATGAAGACGAAGAAAAAGGACTGTTTGGATCCTTACTGAAAAAGGTGCGGGCATGAAAGTCAGAAAAATTTTGAGCCATACTTTCACCGTCCTGATCTATTCCTGGGTGGGCCTGCAGTTCTTTTCGTGCAGCCCTGACGTTCAGAAAGTGAAGGAAAATGAATTAGCCACCCACCTGCAGAACACTTGGCAGGAGCTAAAGAAAGACAATCTGATTCACGGAAGCATTCTGATCCAAAAAGGCTCTGACGTGCTATTTGCCGACGGGGACCTGAATAAGGTTTATCCCATCGCCAGCATATCGAAGTCCTTTGTGGGTTTGATTTACTTTCATAAATCGCAGCAGGGTTTAAAACTCGACACCCCGGTCTGCCACTGGCTGAAAAACTTCTGCGCCGGAGACTTGCAGAAGATCACTCTTCAACAGCTGTTGGATCATAAGTCCGGCTTTGGCCGGGATCTGAGCCTGGTAAGCTTTTTAAAACGCTCCATGAGTGCTGACTGGAACTTGCAGGATATCGACACACTGGTTCTGGAAGACAAGGACCTGAATTCAGCACCCGGGGAAGAATTCGGATATTCCAACTTTGGATATCTGGTTCTGTCCCGGGTTCTGGAAATCATTGAGCAGAAAAACTTTTCCCAAATCCTGCAGAATCACGTGCCCACTTCCACAACGGCCGCGATTCAAAAAGGTGACAGACTTCCGGCATATGCACTGATACCGGGAAGCTCAATACAGTGGCATCTGAACAAGGAAAGTTCTTTGTATAAATCCGCTGGTGCCGGAGGCATCAAGTCTTCCGCCCTGGATCTTATGCGGTGGCTGGGACAACAGCGACAGACGCTGCCACTGCTGAACAAGGACAAGCACTACTCACTGGGCTGGGTGCGCTCTGAAAAGCAGTCTTATCAGGCTTACTGGCACAATGGGGCGACACCGGGGTTTTACTCGCTGGTCGCGGTGATTCCTGAATCAGATTTGAAGATCGTGATTCTGACTGACAACTATAAATTTATAAAACACTGGTCCGACAGGGCCGAAGTATTTGAACAATACCTTTACTAAGGAGGAAAAAATGAAAAAGTTTATCACTGGGGCACTGGCCGGCTTGGTTCTTGTCTCTTCAACCGCGCACGCTCAATTGTGCAGCCCGGTCACCCGCCCTGCAGGCGGCTTTGTTCCACCCATTGTCGTGAAAGAACGACTTAAAGAACTCCGGCAGGAACTGGGCGACCGCAAACTGGAAGAAATTTTAGGAAGACCTGTCTTGGTTTCACTGGACAAGTATTCTGAGATGGACCCCAAAGGCATTAACGCCAATGCCTTTGTTGCCGCCGCAGCAGCCGGAGCCGCCGCTTCCGTTGTGGAGTATGTTTGGGATCGCTATGTTGGTAACGGCCCGAGTGATCGTTATATTCAGGAAGAATATTTTGATATTCGTCCCGGCACTGTACCCGTATTGCCGGCCGATCAACCGAAAGTTGGCGGACGCGACATCGGCCCCGTAGCGCTGACACCGGCTGCTGTGGGAACTGCTGTCGCCGGAACAGTTGCTTACAAAGCGGCTGAATACAGCATGCGAAAAGTCTTTGGCGATCCGAACAAGGACATCCGGAAGTATGACGAAAGAGACTTTGATATTCAAAGAAACTACCAGAACTAAGCTCCCCTAAAAGCCCGCCAAAAGCGGGCTTTTCTTATTGTCTCATTCTGAAACCCTCGTTTACAGCTGTATGCCGTTGCAAGGCCTCTGTCATATCTTTAGACGCCCAGTTCTTCCAGGCTTGGTTTGACCGGGGCACAAAGCTCGCACTCTTCAAAGTTGGAGAAAAACTTTTATTAAGGAGAGAGAGCATGAAAAAGAAGATTGTATTGGCGATGGCTATCATTATGGTTCTGGGTTCTGTTAAAGCGATGGCAGAGGATTACGAACAGGATGAAATCTACCGTGAAATCCAATTGGGAAAAATTGACGCCACTGAAGCCGCCAACGGCTGCGAAGAGTGCGCCCTGAATACTGATGGCAAGCTTGATGCCGTGGAATTCGACAATCTGAATCAGCTCACCAAAACTTACGCCGCAGAAGAAGACATGAAAGAAAGACAGCTCATCAGCGAAGTCAGCGTAAAGATCTCTAAAATCGAAAGATTGAAAGACGCAAGCCAGCCACAGCTGAACAAAGAAATTCTTAGAACTGTCGGCGAAGCTAAAAAACTGCGCGACATGAACAAACACAACTCCAAAATGCTGCAGAAGCTTTCCGGTGACCTGGATGAAAGATGGCAGTCTCTGAACGAAATGGACGAAAGAAACCAAATTCAGGGTCTGCGTGTACACCCTGAACTGAGATACTAAGGAGATCCCGTGAAGAAAATCATGTTGAAGCCCCTGTTGATTTTCTGCCTGCTGACTCCAATGTCTGTCATGGCGGAAGAAAGTCTGGAAGACACTCGAATTATGGCGGCGCAAGTTCGCCAAATGACCGAGATGGTTCACGAAATAGCGAATCTGCAGGATCAGGCCGATATCGCCTACGAACAAGATGGCATCGAACGCGTGGGCCAACTGGGCAAGATCATCGTTGAAGCAGAAATGCTAAGAGAGTCTGCGGACCTTTCAGAATCCAGCGACGAAGTGAACGAAGCCTGGCTGGAAGTATCAAACCTGAGAATCCTGGCCTGCAAAATTGTTAAAGGCGAAAACGCTGCCGAATGTAAATAGAATGAAAGTAAAAGGATAAAGAAAAAGACCCGGTGCGAACCGGGTCTTTTGTTTTTTAAGCCGCTCGGGCCATCGGCATCTGGTTGTGTTCTTGGACGTGCTTTTCAATCATGTCCAAAATAGTATGACCGGCCTGTTCATCAATATTCTGCCCCTCAATCACGCTGCGCTGAAAGGCGAATGGGAATCCTTCACCGGAAGTCGCACGCACGCCGAATTCCAGTCGTTTATTAAGGAAATAATACAATGGACCGGCAATAAGGCCGATACCAAACACCGGCAGCAGACACATGCCGATCACCAATGCCTCTTTCCACGGGCGAGTGTAGCCAAAATAGCCTGTGCAGACTTTTGAAACCGGAATCACCACACGGCGCGTGCCGCCCCAGGAAGACGCGGTGTATGTCACCTTTCCGTTGCTCAGGGTGAATTTCACTGTGGGGTCCATGCCCACCAGACTTAGCATAAAGCCAATCAAGCCCGCCTGACGGCCTTGAATAGAGATCATGGGTTCATTCGGTGCAGGGTTGTGATTTACTTTCCAACTTTTGATAACCAAAGACATAAACGTCCTCCTATGTTTGAAGCCCCTATTTTTTCGGAGTTTCCCGTTTTGAACTTGATGCGCTTGAAAAAGAATTGAATGCGTCCAGAGTGCGTACGGGCTTAAGCGGAAAATCATTCAAGAAAAGTTCAAATCTCGTCCAGTCAGGCTTTTGCTGTCCATTATACTTGAAACCGTTTACGGCACGTTCAATACTTTAATTTGATGAACAGCCCGGTCCCTATTCTTGCTATCGATGGTGACATCTCTTTCCTGAAAGGCCTTTCTACGGCTCTTCAGGCGCGTTATCGTTTGCACTGTGCTGCCAATCTGGAACAAGCGCAGCAGATCCTGAAAGAACAAAGCATCCAGGCCATTTTACTGGACTTCAATTTGGGAAATGAAACCGGGCACGAAATCCTGAAAGCCCTGAACGCCGATCCACAGCGGCCACCGGTTATTGTGGTGACCGGTGAAGTCACCGTAAAAATGGCCATTGGATTTTTGAATCTGCAGGTCTTTGGTTTCCTGGAAAAGCCGCTGTCCCTGGCGGATCTTTTGCGTCTGCTTGAAAGCGCGGTCTCTACCGGAACTCAAAGCGATATCATTAAAGGACGTCACTTCGAACTGGATCTGAAAAAACGCACAGTCCGTTACAACGGTGAAGATATCGTTCTGACCCAAACTCAGTCCCAGATTGTCAGCTTCTTTATCCGCCATCGCGGAACCACGGTTGAACGTGAACAGCTGATCCAGCATTTATGGGGTGAAAGCCACGTCAGCCGCAATGCACTTGATACGCATCTGCTGAATATAAAAAACAAGCTTCCTCCATTCCGCACCAGCCTTCAGGTGATTCACGGACGCGGCTATTGCTATGAAGATTAATTCATTCAGCTTTCCTGCGGCAGTTTCCCTTGTCGCGGCTTTGCTGACTTCGGTCACCATTTATCCGGATGTCTTCAGAGTGGAACCCCACCTGCAAAGCATTTTTCTAGCAAGCAAGCTGGGCTTTATCCTGCTGACCCTGGGAATATCGGCCTTCTTTTTCTTCAGTCGGCGACTCGAAGCAGACACTCCCCGTTTCATTCTTTTTGTGGCCTGCATTGCGTACTGCCTTTCGATGATGTGGTTTCTGCCTTTGTACGAAGCGGCCTATCTTCAATGTGCCATCGGCTGTGCCTTCATCAAAACCAAACGACAATGGCTGTTTCCTTCCGTCTTTGGCTTTGGGATGCTGGGTTTCCTTGCGATGTACGAACTTCAGGATCAATTGAACTGGACAGTGCCACCGCCTTCCCGCAAGGACTGGATCACGATTATTCTGTTCTTCTTCATTCTGACCTGGATTATTCAAAAGTACGCCATCAATACCTCCAGAAGAGAAAAAGAACGTCTGATGCGCCTTAGTCGCATTGGGCATGAAACCCAGCGCCTGCTTCATGACGTAAAGGGCATGCTGTCTTCGCCCATCCTTCTTTTTGAATCCATCAACGCCGATGCCAGCCAGTGGACCTTTGAGGGCTACAAAGCCCAGGTGCAGAACCTTAACAGTGAGATGAAGCATGTGCGGGATGTTCTGCGCTCGGTAAATCTGATGTCCAAACCGCAAAAAGACATCCGTGAAGTCTGTGTTTCCCAGGCCTTTGGCAATGCCTGTCAGATTCTAGAGCGTCGTCTGAAAAATATTGAAACCAGCTCATTACCCAGCCGAATGGTTCAGTCTGATGAAGACGTGCTAAGGTCCGTCTTCTTTAATCTGCTGCTCAATTCCATGGAAGCTTTCGAAAGAAAGAAAACTGTATCACCAGCCATTAAGGTTTTCTGGAAGAATGAAACTTTGATCTATCAGGACAACGCGGGCACACTTTCTTCCGACGTCAGGGACGAAGGTGGAAACTCTGGAATTGGGCTTGAAATTATTCATGCCGACTTGCATGACCTTGGTATTTCAGCCCGCATCAGCTTTGAATCTTCAGGGCTGCACGTGTCCATGCGCTTTCCCGCAAAGACCGCTTAACGTGCTGTGAGTGTGCTTCCCGCCGAAGCCGCCATAATACAACCGATGGCCACCCACTGCGAAGGCATCAGCGATTCGCTCAGGAACAAAATTCCGATCATCGTCGCAAACGCCGGTTCCAGACTCATCAGAATTCCAAAGGTTTTTGCCGGCATGTTTTGCATGGCCTTCATTTCAAGTGAATACGGCAAGGCACTGGAAAGAATCGCAATTACAAACCCCATCATCCACAACGATGGATTCACCACCTGATCAAAGTTCGTATACAGACCCACCGGGAAAGTCACCGCCGCCGCAAAACACATTCCCACCGCCGCAGTTGCGGAAGAGGAATTTTCTTTCCCCGTCGACTTGCCAAAGACAATGTAAAGAGCCCAGAAGAATCCCGCCGCCAGCGCCAGCAAAACTCCGACCATATCCAACGCCTGACTGACTTCAGACAAAGGCAGAATCAGATAAATACCCAAACCCGCCAGCACCGCCCACACCAAATCCAAAATGCGCTTTGAAGAAAACAGCGCCACTGTCAGGGGTCCCGTGAACTCCAACGCCACGGCGATTCCCAGAGGAATACGTTCAAGAGCAAAATAGAACAGAAGATTCATCAGCCCCAGGGAAATACCATAAGCTGCGATTCTGCGCAGACCGAGTGCTGTGAATTTTTCTTTCCATGGGCGCATCACCAAAACAAGAATCAATGCCGAAATGAAAACCCGCAACGCTGTGGTTCCTGCTGGTCCCGCCACCGGGAAAAGCCCCTTGGCCACCGAAGCGCCAAACTGAATGGAAATCATGGCGATCAAAATAAGATAGATGGATTTATACAGCGGTTGCACTCAAGGGTTCTCCGTCACTTTTCTAACAGGTGCGCGCGCTCTTGGGCCGAAAGTGTCAGGCCGGTCTCACACTGAGAATCGCGCTTGCTAAGTGCCTGACAGCAGGTCGATGGATTCTCATCTTTAAACACCCACCATGGCACGATCATAGCAATAGGTGTATGTATACCGCTTGTTACAAAGGAGTTCAAAATGACATTCACTAAAATCATCACAGCAGCAATCATCACAATGTCAGCTACAGCTTCTTTCGGTGCTACTAAATGTGCAGACAAAGCAAACATGGGCCGTCACGCTCACACAGCTTCTCAGTCCAAGTTTTCCCCGACTGTGAAGGTTGTTAAGACTACTACAAACTCTGGCATTCAGTAATTAGCTAATTTAATTCAAGTTCCCCCAAACCCAAGCCTTCCCCCCAGGGCTTGGGTTTTCCCTTTTCTGGACCACTGGTCTTCGATTGAAATCCTCTTGAATGGCCAATTCAAATCACTGCGCCCTAACATGAGTATTCCATCAAACATATAGGAGATTAATTTGATGAAGACTCAAATCTTGAAGTGTTCGTTGTCTGTGGCCCTTCTTTCTTTGGCAGCTTGCTCGGGTGGCGGCGGCGGTGGTGGCGGTTCTGCAAGTGGAGATGTTGCAGCCCCAAGTTCCAGTATCACAGCACCTCCAACGGCGGCGAAAGGAACTTCCGCTGAAATGGACACCATCTCCGGCAGTGGCGCTCAAACAACCACTTTGCTTAACAATGCGGTGAGCTCATTTGATATCAGCACATTTACAAGCCAGCTTCCGGCATTCCACAAACCACGTGGTGGCGACTCTTGCATGCAGGCGATCACTCCTGAATCTGACTGGGTCGATCAGGATCAGGATGGCTTCAAAAAGAACCTGAGCGTGAAATTCGTTAACTGCACCGAAACCGAGACCGATGGCGACTTTGCAGGTTTGACCTGGATTGAAAACTCCAGCCTGACTTCCACCGATGCCAATGATTCTTCACCAGAATCCAATGGTTCAATGACAGGCAAAGGCGACACCACCTGGAAAAACGGCTCTGGAACTGTGATTGCGAAAGGCTATGCAGCCGGAAGCCTGACCCTTGATATCGCCAAAGCTACAATGGTCATGAACTACAAAAATGGTGGCTACAACAATGCCGTTGAACCTAAAATTGAAAATGGTTATATGGCCTTCTGGTTGACCCTGGCAGTAACTGATCCGGAAACCAGCGCAGCATCGACTGCAACAGGCTACGTCCAGATCTATAAAGAAGGAAAAGGCCTGGTCACTTTGAGCATTGCCTCTTCAGGTTACAACTTTGATGAAGCGGACCGCTGCTTGAAAGGTGGCTCGATCACGCTGAAATATGCTGATGGCTCTACCGCCGCCGGCCCTACGGCGAAAGACATTTGCTTCACTCAACAAGCAAGCAAATAAAATCAAAAAAACCCCGCTCTTTCGGAGTGGGGTTTTTCATCAGATCTTCAGCAGGTATCCAGTCCCATGAATCGAGGACAGCCGTCCTTTAAGCTCCGGCACCTTTCGCTTCAGATTATACAAGTGAGTGTCCAGAGAGTTCTTCACGATGTGGCGTCCGCCCCAGATGTTTTCTTCCAGTTCAATACGCGTGACCAGTTGATTCTTTTTATCCATTAGAATTCGTAGAATCATGTATTCCACTTTTGTCAGGGCATGACTGTTGCCGGACACATAGATGCTGCGGTTTTTATCATCCAACGAGATGTGCGCTTCATACCAGCCAATAGCGGCAAGGCGGCTTTGCAGGTCCCCTTCATTGATAGGTTTTTCCAGGAAACCGCTGACGCCGCTGTTAACCGCACGAATAGCCATGTCCTTGTCAGCATTCCCGGAAACAATCATGATAAAGGCGCGAGGACTGCGCTCACGAATCGGCGGAATAAGCTCAAAGCAAGTCTGTTCATCCAGCGTGTGATCCAGGAAAAACAGATCCCAGGACTGATCTTCGATCAATCGCTTTGCTTCCGCGAAAGTGGAAGCACACTCAATCTTTCCCAAATGACTGAATTTAGCCTGAAAAAGCAGGGCGAAATCCTTGTTGTCATCAACAAGAAGTATCTTTTTCTCCATGGCTCCTTCCAACGTTCAATATTACCAATAAAGAAATCTGTTATACGCTTTAGTTGTTAAAGCTATGTTAAAAAGTAAACTAACATCAACTTAGTCAGCAGACATTATAAGAGTTTGTCTCGCCAATCTATTTGAGTTTTTCTTGAGTTTTTCAGAATTAATAACAGAAAGATATCGTCCGAATGGGCGATCAGGAGCGGAAAAGAATGGATTAAGGACTCTTAAAAAACAAAAAGCCCAGGGGTTACCTGGGCTTTGAGTTCTTATACTTTAAGACTAGGTCTTAGAAAGTGTAAGTGTAAGCAACTTGAGAGAACAAGTTGTCAGAGTTGATTGTACCTGCATCAGTTTGAGTGAAGGTAGCATCGATAAGAGATTTACCGAATTTGATACCTACGCCAGCTGCCATTGCAGTTGAATCAAGATCTGTTTTGTCACCAGAGGCATCGTCTTTAGTTTCGTTCAGGATCACGTTTTGAGCAACGGATGCACGAAGAACCAACCAAGAAGCTGCGTTGTGCTCAACACCCATGTAAACTGGAAGCAACAGAGACTCAGAAACGTCTTTAGTTTTAACGGAAGCTACTTCTACACCGTAGAAGAAGTTACCTTCTTCAGACTTGGATAGAGTGTTAACCATACCCAATTTATAAGAGTTCTTCTCGATTTCTTGACCAGCCAATGCGCCATCGCCTTCAACTTTAACCATTTTAGCGTTAGCGTAGAATTCCATTTCTGGAGACATGTGGTAGCCAACAGTGATGTTAGTCAAACCTTTGGATTCAACTTCAGCCGCTGCGTTCTCAGATTTGCCAGTGAAGCCTTGAACCAATTCGAAGTCCCAAGTGCCATTGGAAGCTGCAACTGCAACACCCATGGAAGAAACTTTTGCGTCGTTAGCATCATCTTTACCGTTGGAGTATTTCAGAGTCGCACCCCAAGTCCAATCGTTCAATTTGGAAGCGTAGAAGAAGTTCAGACCGTTTTGTTCTTTCAACAAGCCCGCGCCACCAGCGTTTACAGTGTCGATAACTTCAGAGAAGTCAGCAGAACGACGACCGAAGTAAAGACCGAATGCAGAATCGTCACCGTGACGTTTTACGAAACCACCTTCAGCGTGTGGGTTTGCTGGAACTGTATCGCCAGTTTGACCCCATTCGATAGTCGCTTGTTCAGAAAGCGCCATGAATTGGTAAGGTCTGTCAAACGCAGTTTGGAAATCCAAAACGTGACGTGAGTTAGCCAAAGCCTCTACACGTGCTTTAGAAGCCATTGCTGCTGGAGCTGCTGCCATAGTCAAAGCTGCTGCTACTAGAATCTTTTTCATTGTTGCATCCTTTCGTTTCGTTGCAATCGTATGAACTTTTAAATCCATTAAAAGCTTTAATCGTTTACAGAAAAAATGCTAATGAGGACCAAGTCCAAGATCAACAACAAAAATTTTCGGTAAGTTTTCAACCCACCAAAAAAGTCGAAAGACGCATCAAGACTGTGACTTCAACTCCACAGGACTTTGTTACCAAGTACCAGCGCTTAAAAATCCCGTTTTATAAAGTTTTTATTCCAATCAAACTCGCGCCAGTAGCGGCTTTCATTGAAAAAGTAAAACCACGAATTTTTCCTCGGGAAAGATGCATAGTTGTGAATTGTCTGCTGTTTGTTGGTCCAAAATAAAATGTGGAAATGACAATTGACGCAAAAGCTCCATTTAGGTCTGGAATGCTGGATCAAGGTCTAGCTTTACAAACATTTTACGTTACACAACCGGACCTCGGTCTTAACCTTTCAGCCAAACTTAACCAACTTTTGAACTTATATATAAGGAGTTCATGTGAAGATCCCAATGCTATTGTCCGCTTTGCTGGTGCTTGGCAGTTTCAATGCGCAAGCCGCAGAAATCTCCGGCTTAACAGTTAATGGAGAGGTCGCTTTCGATTACAGCTTCATTTCCACTAAAGATACAGCCATGCAAAACACAGATGGTGTTTCAAATGAAGCGTACCGTCTGCGCAACGCTCAAGTGCTGATCAGTAAGGAAACCGAACAAGTTTACTTCCTGACCCGCCTGAATTATGCACCGACATCTTATAGAGCAGAATCTTCTCCGGGTGTTGAAGACAACAAAACAGCGAACTTTGGTATGCTGGACCAAGCAGAGATCTTTTATAAAGCCATGCCTAATCTATATATAGGCTTCGGTCGCTTCCTGACCACCATGGGCTATGAGTCCCTGATGAAGTATGAAAATGCTTTCTACAGCACAACCATCGCCTACCAAAGCATCGTACCTGGTTACGGTGAAGGTTTGCGCGCGAAGTATGTTGCCGGTGACTGGCTGACTGCAACCCTGTCCACTTATAACCAAGCTGCTTACGGTGCGTTCGGTGAAGATTATTCCCCGACCAAAACAACGGAACTGTCTGCAACAGGTAAAGCGGCAGGTCTGACCTGGTTTGCAGGTTACTATCTGGGAACTGATGACCCAGCAGGTGTGAAAACTGAAAGATCGTCTTCCAGCGTGTGGGCCTCTTATCAGATCACCGAAAACTTCCTGGCAGCATTGATCTATGATTCATTGACGACAAAACCCGATGGCGACCGCCTGCACTGGTCTGACGCTACCACCGTTCTACTGACTTATGGTCTAGGTCGCAACAACCTGGGTCTGCGTTATGAGATGGTCCGCGGTGCCAACGAAATCGGTTATGGCGCGGCTGACACTGTGAACTCTATCAGTGTGACCGACAAATTTATCCTGAACGACAACTTCAATCTGTATGTGGAATACCGTCAAGACATGTCCAACGAAGATGCCTTCGTGGATGGCGATGGCGCAGCGACTGACAAAGCCAGCGTTGTGACCCTGGGCGCACTGGCGCACTTCTAGTACCCGCACAACTCGTAGTTGGGGGCCTCCCCCAACTACGCAGCAGCTTTGGCCATTAATACTTCATTAATAATAGTCTGATAGCCCACACCCCGACGCTTCCCTTCCTTTTTTGCCCAAGCAATAATCATAGGATGCAGTCGAATTGAAATCGGCTGGAACTTTTCACCGACAGCTTTTTCGGGACGACCGCGAGCCGGTCGTTTGACTCCCAAAGTAGTCTCAATCGCCTTTTTAAAGACCTCGGTCTCCTTCGGGCTGACTCGACGGGCCTTATCAAAACGAAAATCTTTTTGCTTCTTCATAAAGTTTCCTTTCTTTTCTGCTGGCACGCCTCGCACTAATAACTCGCAACGATTTGCCTCGCCTTCGCAGAGTGAAAACCACGACTACGACAATACGACCGTCGGCTTCACCAATCAAAACCGCCCGGCTTTCTGAACCCACACTTCTTTTTAAACTTTCATCAATCAAAGCATAGGGATCGTCAAAGGCCTTAATAGCCTCTTCAAATCGAAGCCGGTGCTTTTCAAAGTTCGCCTGAGCCTTTTTTTGGTCCCATTCAAACCCCTCTATTTCTGTATATACCATATATCAACCCTTTCGCCAAGAGGGCTGCAAGACCGGCACCATATTCAGAAATAAGTTAAATATAATCGGCAACTTAAGAGATACGTCCGGCGGACAATTTCGAGATTTGTCTTATTAGAAAAACTCAGCTATAAATGAAGTACCAATCTTTTCTCTGACCTCTTCATAAATCTCAGAGAATCTTACCAATCTGTTCATTCACAAGTATTGCTGACATTAACAGGACTTCGACGACGATTTTGTCGCCTAAAGAATTCTACTTTAAGCCTGCGCAACTTGTGCTAATCTCAAATAAAAGGAAATACAGCCTGTAATGCAAAAGAAAAAAATCCTCAACGGCACCATCAAAAGACATCCTGACGGATTTGGATTTTTCATCCCCGACGACAAAGAACACCCCGACGTCTATATTCCCCGCCACTCCATGGAAGGCATCATGACCAATGATAAGGTCTCGGTGGAGGTCACCCCTGAAAAAGGTGGTGAAAGATTCCGTGGCGAGCTGGTCAGTGTTCTGCATCGTGGAACCAAAACTGTGGTGGGCCGCTTCTTCAAAATGAACGAGCGCACCGGCCTGATTCGCGATGAAGGCAAGGGCTGGGGTCAGGATCTGAAAATCAAGATCGAAGACTCCATGCAAGCCAAAGACAAGGAACTTGTCGCTGCCGAAATCACCAGCTATCCCGACGACGGCAAACCGTTCACGGGCAAAGTCACCGAAATCATCGGTGATGCCATGGATCCCCTGACTGACCTGAAACGTGTGATTCGCGCCAACAACATTCCACTGGAGTTTTCAAAAGCCACTTTGGAAGAGGCCGAACACTTCACCGAAGTTCCTGACGAAAAAGACTTCAAAGGGCGCCGCGATCTGCGCGACAAAGCCCTGATCACAATTGACGGCGCCACCGCCAAAGACTTTGACGATGCCGTTTATGTGGAAACTCTGAACGAGGGCTTCCTGCTTTACGTCGCGATCGCTGACGTCAGTCACTACGTAAAAGTCGGCACCGCCATCGACAAAGACGCCTATGAGCGCGGCACGTCTGTGTACATGCCGAACTTTGTGGTGCCGATGCTGCCGGAAGTCCTGAGTAACGGACTTTGCTCCCTGAATCCTCATGTGCCACGCCTGTGCCTGGTTGCAGAGATGCTGTTTGATTTCACGGGCGAGCTTGTTAAGTCCGACTTCTATGAAGCCGTGATGGAAAGCAAAGCGCGTGTCACCTACGGTGAAGCTCAGGAAATCATTGACGGCAACGAGGTTGAAAAACACCAACACGTTAAAGAGCACATCCTGCGCCTTTCTGATCTTGCAAAGATTCTGATGGCCAAACGCTTTAAAGAAGGATCCCTGGATCTGGAAATCCCGGAAACCGAACTGGTTATCGACGGGGCCGGCGTTCCCGTGGACATTCAGCGCTCTGAGCGTCTGTTTGCCCATCGCCTGATTGAGGAAATGATGCTGGCAGCGAACGTCGCTGTCGCAAAATTCCTGCACGGTCGTGAAGTCCCCGCTTTGTACCGCATCCACGAACCGCCAAATGAAATGGCGATTCGCACTTTGGAAAAGTATCTGGCGAATTTCGGTGGCAAAACCAAACTGGGCAGTGGAAAACTGCAAAAGCGCCTGACCAAAGCGCTGGAAGAGTTTGAAGGCCGTCCGGAAGCACAGATCCTGAACATCCTGACCCTGCGATCCATGAGTCAGGCCAAGTACAGCATGAATAACCTCGGCCACTTCGGTCTGGGCTTTGAGTTTTATACTCACTTCACATCCCCGATTCGTCGTTATCCGGACCTGATCGTGCATCGCCTGCTTAAAACCCAGGTGATGCCAAATTCACGGTACCGCCTGATGAGCGAAGATGATCTGGCTACCGCCGGAACCATTCTTTCCGCAGCTGAACAACGCTCCACCAAAGCAGAACGTCAGGTACAGTCCATCAAGAAAGCCCGCTTCATGCAGAAGTTCGTGGGCCAGGAATTCGACGGCATGATCAGCTCCGTGGCGAAGTTCGGTGTGTTTGTATTGCTTCGTGAATACGACATCGATGGTCTGGTGCGCCTGGACGATCTGGGTGGTGAACGCTTTGAATTCGATGAAGAAAATCTGCGTCTGGTGGCGAAACGTTCTGGTTTTGCTTATTCGATCGGCGACAGCATCCGTATTCAGGTGGTTGCTGCTGATCCGGAGCAAGGCCAGATTAACTTTGCCGTGGCCGGACTTGAAAAAGAAGAGCACGACGACGACACCAGAACCCCGGCGGAAAGATCTGCATCTGCGGTTCTAAAACGCCTGCATGGTGAAAAACGACCGAAAGATCATATTGCCCACGGCAAAAAGAAACATCAGGATCGCGAGTTCGATCGTTCCGAAAAATACGTCAGTAAAAAAGGCGCAAAAGACGGCGAGAAAAAGGACTTTGGCAAAAAGAAAGAGTTCGGCAAGAAAAACTTCCGCGAGGAAGGTCCGGACAGGTTCAAGCAAAAGCCCGGCAAATCCCGTTTCTTTGGTGATGCCCGCAAGGATTCCCCGGAAGGCCCGGCAGAAAAGCTGCGCAAAGTGGAAAAAGCCCAAAGCTTTAAACCTCGTTCCGACGAAGGCGAAAAGCGCGGACCTGACAAGACTTTGCTCGAGATGATCCTTGGTCCAGAGAGATACCGCGAACAAGCCAACGGGGACGCTGCAGACAAACCAAAGCTCAGTAAAAAATTGATGTTTGCCGAACAGTCTAAACTCCGGGATAATGACGGCTATTCGGAGAAGAATAGTGACAGCCTTAAACACCGGACGCCAGATCGGAAAGACCCTAAAAAACGCGGCAAGACTGAGAACGATCGTGGGGGTGTTCGCAAAACACGGGTTTCACCAGGTCGCGGAAAAGGTAAAACTCGGTAAGTTCATCATCCAGCGTTTGAACGCAAGCTCTGACGTCGAACAACTTTCGACGCCAGAGCGGATGAGAATGAGTTTTGAGGAACTGGGTCCCACTTTCGTAAAACTGGGACAACTGCTTGCCACCCGTCCGGATCTGGTTCCGGATGAATATGTCACTGAATTTGAAAAGCTGCATGATCGCGTGCAGCCCCTGTCCTTCGAAACGGTTGAAACCGTTCTGCGCGAGGAATTCGGAAACTCCCTTTACCAAAAATTTGAAACCATCGAACAAGAGCCTCTGGGTTCTGCCAGCATTGCGCAAGTGCACCGCGCCCGCCTTAGCACCGGCGAAAGCGTTGTCATCAAGGTTCAGCGCCCGGGAATCATTCAGACCATCAACGACGACCTGAATGTCCTTTATCTGCTGGCTGAATTGCTGGTCACTTATATCCCTGAAACCCGCACATACAATCCTGTGGGCATCGTGGATGAATACTTCCGCACTCTGGAGCTGGAAACCAACTTTGTTGTTGAAGCCAACAACATCCGTCGCTTCCAGGAAAACTTCGCCGACGATGAAAACGTCAAAATCCCCAAGGTCTATCTGGATCTGACCACCGAGCGGGTTCTGGTTATGGAAGCCCTGCCGGGAGTCCCACTAAGCCAGGAAGCTTCATTGCAACAAGCCGGCATTGATCCCCAGGAAGTCATTCGCCGGGGTTTGAAGGCCTATCTGAAGATGGTCTTTGAAGACGGCTTGTTCCACGGTGACTTGCATGCTGGAAACTTCTTTGTTCTGCCTGAAAACAAAATCGGCTTGATTGATTTTGGTGTTGTGGGCCGCTTGAACACGCGCACGCAAGCTTCCATTGCCAATATGCTTTTGGCCCTTTCGCGTGAAGACTATGAACGTCTGGCCTATGAATACGTGGACCTGGCGCCGTTCACTGACCGCGTGAACATTGATATCTTTGCCAAGGACCTGCGCGAACTGATTGCGCCCTATTTTGGACTGACACTAAAAAACGTAAACCTGGGCAAAGTGCTGATGCGCTCTTCCGGGATTGCCGCCCGTCACCACATCCAGGTGCCTACCGACCTGATGCTGTTCTTCAAGTCGATTGTTTCCATCGAAGGCATGGGTCGCAAGATTCATAAGGACTTTGACTTCCTTCAGTACTCTTTGGAATTTGCCGGTGATCTGGCTAAAACCCACTTCGGCCCGGAAAGAATCCTGAACGACATGTCGCAAATGGCCCGGGAATCCAAAACATTCCTGAATGCCCTTCCCCGCCAGCTGAACTTCTTCCTGCGCAAGGTGAACAGCCCGGATCATGCCTTCAAGCTGAATGTGATTGAAATCAAAGAACTGAAACGCTCGGTGGAAAGTTCTTCCAACCTGCTGTTCCTGGGTGTGATCATCGCAGCCCTGATCATGAGTGCTTCATTTGTATATGTGCACGATACCGTCAGCCATATTGCCGGGATGCCGACAGTGAGCTTTATCGGCTATATCATCGCAGGCTTCCTGGGTATGTTTGCGTTTCTCAATTATATTAGAAAACCCTGATACGGAGACAAGATGCAACAGTTGTACTATGAACTCAGTGTCCTGGCCAAAGCAGTCAACTTCAAAAATCTTTCTGCTGCCGCCCTGCACGTCGGCCTGAGCCAGCCCCAGCTTTCCCGTATCATCGCCAAGATCGAGGACGAACTGAAAATCGTCCTGCTGGATCGTTCAGCGAAAAGAAAGTCCGGATGGACCACCGTGGCCTTCCAGCTTTCCGAAATCTTTGAAAAATCCATCCGCCGTCTTGAAACCGAACTTCAGGGCATCAGCAACAACCAGATGGTGGGTGAACTGCATATCGGCACCCTGGAAGGACTTTCAGATTTTGCGCTGAACACGTCCCGTCTTTGCTTTGAAGAGGTCGGAGTTAAAAAAATCACGCTGGACATCTTTGATCTGAATGAACTGGAAGCAAACTTCCTTTCCGGAAATCTGGATTTGATTTTCACTTCCAAACAGCCGGGCCGTCAGAAGTTCAAATATCTGATGGAGCTGGGCTTCCAGAAGCTGGAGCACATTGAATCCTCGAAGAAATTCAATGTTCTTTCCACGTTCGAATACGGTCGCGCCAATAAAAAAGAGCTGGAACACTTTCCTCATGTTTTCGTTTCCAACTCCCTGTCCATCCGTCGCTCTTGGTTTGATAAGCACGGCGGCACTGGGCATCTTCCCACCGAAGCCAAACGCGGTCGCGCCAAAGACGCTGAACCGGTGATGATGATCGGCTCTGAACTGCTTAATCCCATGCTCTGGGAAAACATCATTTCCGCTATCGAGGAGTGATTCCACATTCCCCTACAGTGACGGACCGGTGACGCCATAAAACGTCACTGGTGTTGAAATTATTCACACAAGGTTCTGTGGGGGCCTCGTATTGAGACACTGGGCTGTGGCACCCCCCTTGCTCATAAGGATTCCGGATTCTTTTAACGGAGGACTTATGGAATTCCTATTGTCACTTGGTCGCGCTTTCACTTCTTCTGACGCTTTCTGGATGTGGGCTATTTTGGCTGCTCAGGTTGTGTCCGTCGCAATTATCGCAGAACGCTCTATCGCTCTATTTGTAAACCGCAAGGTGAACCAAAAAGACCTGTCCAAAACAATTGCTGAAGACATCAAAAACGGCAATCTGGACAAGGCTTTGCGCCGCTCCCTGCAAATGAGCGCCAAAGAGCCGCTTGGTGTTGTTGCTTCTGCAGGCATCCAGGCTGCCATTGATATGGGCGGCAAAGAAGAAATCCAGCTTAAAATGGATGAAATCCTTCTTGAGGAAAACACACGCGTTGAAAAACGCATCGGCTTCCTGGCGATGTTCGCCAACGTTGCGACCCTGGTGGGTCTGTTGGGTACCATCACCGGTCTGATTCATTCTTTTGCTGGTATCGCGAATGCGAACCCGGTTGAAAAAGCGGCGATTCTTTCCAACGGTATCTCTTTGGCGATGAATACGACAGCTTACGGTCTGATCGTGGCAGTTCCTGCTTTGATCATGTATGCCGTTCTTCAAAACCGCGCTTCCCGTCTGAACGAAGACCTGAACAAAGCGGCTTTGAATCTGTTCATCCAGCTGGGTTTCCACTACGCACCGGTTTCTGACAAAAAAGAAAGATCCCTGGTATGAGTAACAAAGAGTTGAACTTCGAAATCAATATCCTTCCCATTCTGGACATCCTTTCAGTCATGATCTGCTTTCTGCTTCTGACTGCGGTGTGGGTTCAGATCGGGACTCTGGATACCAAGCAGGCTATTGGAGACAACTCCACAGCCGGCGCCAAGAATCCCCCTTCCCTGTGGGTGACGATGGCTGCTGACGGTGGCGTTCAGCTCTCTTTGCGTGATCTTCCTCAGGCTAAAGTTCTTGAATCCCGTATTGCCCGATCCTCCAAAGGAGTGAATTGGGAAATGCTGGAAGGAAAGCTGAAGGATCTTCGCACTCAATGGCCGGACCTTAAAACAAGTGTTGTGCGCCCGGAAGCGAACACATCCTATGGTGATGTGATTCGCGTGATGGACCGCCTGAAACAAAGTGCCTTTGAAGGCGTGGGCTTGTCCCCGCTGGGGTAGGATTTTATGGTTAAGACTTTCCTGGAAACATCTCCTAAACGATCTCCGATGACAGAAGCTCTGGCATTGAGTGGTGGTAAAAAGAAACGCGGCGTGGGTCGTGAGCTGGCAATTGCCCTGCCACTGACCTCGCTGATCGACGCCTTTTCCATCATCGTGATCTATCTGCTGATCGGTACTCAGAACAGCGGTATGGAGACTGAAATTCCAAATCAGCTGAATCTGCCAACGGCTCATCACAGTCAAAGTGTGGAAAAGGTGACCCCGATTCTGCGCATTGAAAAGGGCAACTACTTCCTGGATGACAAAAAGATTGCTGCCAATGATCTGACAAAGAAACTGGCGGAATTGAAAAAGAACGCCCAGGAAAAAGACCTTGAACTGATGGTTCAGGCCGACACCGAAATGAGATACGCAGACCTGGATCCTTTGCTGAAAGCGGGATCCCTGGCCGGAATCGAAAAACTTAAATTTGCAGTGGTGCCAGGACAATGAAAAATCTAAGACGAATCACCCTTCTCAGTGTTGTCCTTGTTGGCGCTTTGAACGTTCGTCTGGCAAATGCAGAAAAGATGAACGCCGGAACGCAGGATCTGGTTATCCAGAAAATGGAACGGGTCCTGTCAGCCATTGGCAAGGAAGATCCATCCTGGGTTCCGACTCAGCAGCGTCTGGCCGATTTGCTGGCAGAACGTGCCCGTGACCGCTTCATGCTGGAAGTTGAAGCCAACTGTGACGGCTGCAAAGGCTCTAAAGCCGACCGTCAGAAGGCCATTGGCATTTACGAAGATCTGCTTCGTCAGGTCAGCCTGAACGAACACGGTCCTATCCTGTTCCAACTGGCGCATTTGTACGAAATGGCCGGTCAGAACGACAATGCGATTCGTCTGTTTGAACAAATCATCAAGGAAGCCAAAGCCAAAAAAATCAATCCGGCGATTGTTTCCCGCTCCCACGCCTCACTGGGTGATCTGTTGTTCCAAAAGAACAAGTTCAGAGATGCCCGTTATCACTATGTAATCGCACTTAAAGACGACAAACTGGAAAACCGCGCCCTGGTGACTTACAACATGGCTTGGTGTGATTTCAACGAGGACAAACTTTCCTCTGCAATCACAATTCTGGAAACGCTTCTTAAGAACAAACACCTGATCACCCGCGACACGGAAGAAGGTTCCAAGTACGACCCTGTTTTCCATGCCGATATCATGCGTGATCTGGCCACTTTCTATTCCCGCAAAAACATCAATGACAGGGAAATCGCCCAGTTTGAAACGCTCGCTCCGGCGCAAAACCGCAAGGAACTTCTGTTCCATTTTGCTGGTGAAGCCGACCGTCTGGGACAAAAACAAGCGGCGCATAAAATCCTGAACCGCTACCTGGAACAGCCCGATCTGACTAAATCAGAGCGTCTGTCTGCGTTTGTTCGCATGGCACAAGTGAACTATGACCGTGGTCAGACCACGCAGTCCACGCAAGACTTCGCCAAAGCGGCCGCGGCCTTCAAAAACACCGATTGTGATGATGAATCCAAGTGTGAAGAACTGCAAAAAACGATGAAGCGTTATGTAACAGAGCTTCACCGTCTGAAAAAGCTGAATCCGGATCAGGATCTGCTGAACGCTTACGTTATCTATAACAAGACCTTCCCGACGGACATCGAAATGGCCAACCGTGGTTCTCAAATCGCGATGGACATGAAGAAATATCCTCTGGCGATCCAGATCTATCGCAGCATCAGCGAAAGCCGCAAGTTCTCTGCAAAAGAGCGCGAAGAGGCTTTGAACAATGAAGTTTCCGCAGCGGAAAAGTCCCAGGATCTGAATCTGCGTCGTGAAGCTTATCTTCACTATCTGAAGTATTCTGACAACGATGCAAAATCTTTTGAGGTTCGTTACCAGCTGGCTTACCTGAGCTATCAGCAGAAACAGCTGAAAGAGGCCGCTGTGGCCTTCAACGACCTGACTGAAGATAAAAAGGGTTCAGCGGATCTTCGCAAAAAAGCCGCCGACCTTTCTTTAGATTCAGCGGCTCAGCTGAAGAACGAAGAGACCCTGCAAAAATGGGCTTGGGACTATGCAAAGATTTTCCCGGCTCACCGTGCAGAGTTTGAAGCACTGGCTCGTAAATCTCTGATGAACGAAGTGGCTTCTGTTGCCAACAATCCAAAATCATCTTCTTCAGACATGAAAAAAGCCCTGAAGAAAGTGATGAGCACGGACGTGGCGACAGCAAAACCCACTGAAAAGGTTCTGTTCTATACCAATGCCAGCGTTCTGGCTCAGAAAACCGGTGAAGACAGTATCTATGTGCAGTCCGTCCTGGCTTTGATTGCCATGAACGAAGTTTCTGACTTGAAAAAAGATGAGCTGCGCGAACAACTGGCCGCTCACTATGAAAAGCATCTGGATTTCAAAAACGCTTACCGCATGGCTTCTCAGGTTCGTAGCTCGAAAGTGTCTGAAAAAGACCGCGAGTTCCGTCTGGGCACCCTGGCTGACTTGGCTGAAATGAATCCGGAAAGACACTACAAGGCCGCTTTGAAAGCCGGTCTTAAAGGTGAGCGTTCCCTGATCATGAGATCCCGTCTGGTGTTGTTGTCTTCAAATCCGGTGAAAGAGCTGAAAGCTCAAGCTCCTGAATTGAAACAAAAACCGGATTTGCTGAATGAAACAGCGTTGCTGGTTTATGCCCGCACAATGGACAAATCCGGTTTGAAATCCGTATTTGAAATGAAAGAGCTTCGTCGCAAATCTGCAGCGCAGTTCTTCCAAAAGCAAGATTTCTATAACAAGGTGGCTATTTTCCATCCGAAGATTGCTTCCCATCAGCTGAACGGCAAGAACGACCGCACTGTGCAAAAATCCATTCAAGAACGCATGAGCCTGACAGCAAAAGCAGATGGCTTGCTGAAGGAATCTTTGGCACTGAAAGACATCACGGCTCAGTTGATCACGCTGAACATCGTGGCATCTGAAAATGAACGTCTGGTGAAAGACCTTGCTTCTTTGCCAATGCCAAAAGGTTTGAGCCCGGCAGAACAGCGTCAGTATGTGGACCTGCTGAAAGGCCGCTCTAAGCCGTACCTGCTGAAGGCTCGCACAGCGAAGCAGAAGATGGATGAACTGTGGGCTCAGTCCCCAGCTTTGGGTCAACTGGCTTCCGAATACAAAAACGCCCGCCCTGAAATCCAGAAGCTGCTTCTGCGTGAAATGCAGATTCTGGAAGACCTTCCAGGCCGTGGCCGTATGAAAACTGCCGTGTCTGATGCTTTGGGTTCTTCTTCCTTCTCTAGCCGTGACCTGGTTTCTGCA
The DNA here is from genome assembly GCF_000317895.1 of Bdellovibrio bacteriovorus str. Tiberius. Classification (NCBI taxonomy): domain Bacteria; kingdom Pseudomonadati; phylum Bdellovibrionota; class Bdellovibrionia; order Bdellovibrionales; family Pseudobdellovibrionaceae; genus Bdellovibrio; species Bdellovibrio bacteriovorus. The sequence goes on along the minus strand of NC_019567.1, from coordinate 415,356 downwards.
CGTAAATCCGTGTCTGAAAACCCATCCAATGTGCGTGATTTGGAAAACCTGAAGTACCTAGAGACAAAAATGGGCCACCCTCTGATGCCGTCCTACCTGGAAGCCCGTTTAAATCAAATTCAGAGAGGAAAGAGCCTATGAAATCCCTGATTGTTGTGGCCCCCCTTTTGCTTAGTCTACTAGCGGTACCTTCCCTGGCGTCTCAAAAAGCGACGGGATCGAATAAGGTGAAAAAAGAGCAAAGCCACAGGCCCAAACTCGGCACCTCGTTCAAATTTGATGGCAGTGCGCTCAGAGGTAAGTACCAGAGCTCACTGAATACGAAAGCCACCGTAGAGAACGACAAGCTTCTTGAAGATCTCCTGGGTGGCCGAAACCGGTTCGATGACAAAATCGACCAAGACGAGAAAAGAAACTAGGACGTAAATATGAGTACTGCAAAGTTGTTAATTCTCGAAAACAGGTTAGGACAAAAAGTCCGCACCTTTGCTGTGGACTCCGAATCGCTGAACATCGTTTACCTGAAAAACAGCCGTCGCATTGAGGCTGTTTCCAACCTGCAGTCCCTTGACTCCAACGACATTGAATACCGTCTGCTGCAAACCGTGGATCTTTCCCAGATGGGTGACCAGGGCGTGGCGCTTGAAGGCCTGGGCCGTCTGCGCTTGGCAGACGCCTCTGCTCAAAACAGCCCGACTTACCAGCTGGCAGATGAACAAGACGATGAACAACTTAAAATCATGCTCAAGAAAACCTCACTGGCTCACCTGGCAGCGGTGCTGAGCCTGATGATGGGCGCCTGGATCTGGGCGTCCTATTTCACCAAAGCGGAAGAACCAATGCTGGTGACCATTGAACTTCCACAGGAAAAACCAGTTCAAAAAGCGGAACCTCGCCAGCACGTTCAGGTTTCCCAGAAGAAAATCAAACAGACCAACAAAGTCTATCGCCCGAAAGCTCAGGCGAAATTGAAAACCAAACCTTACAAAGTAAACACGGCGAAGGCCAAAGACGTTTCCCGTTTCGGCGCCTTGGCTGCTTTGGGTGGAACTCCAAAGGGCACTCGTGGTTACGAGGGTCTTGATAACAACTCCATGAAAGCCATTCGTTCTGCCGGCGTTGGCAGCGGCGGTGGTGGTGTCGGTTCTGCAGGTCGCGGTGGTATCAAAGGTTATATGCCAGGCAATGGTCTTATTGCCGGTTCTGCAGGTGAAGGCAGCGGCAAAGCTGTCAGCGCTGGCGGTTACGGCACAGCAGGCATCGGCGGTGGCCGGGCTGGCAACGGCAAGATCTCTTTGGTCGGCGGCACTTCCGCAGTAAGTCTGCCTTTGGATGACGAAGCAAGTGTTGAAGGCGGTCTGGATCGCGATCAGATCATCGCCGTGATCAACAAAAACAGAGGTCAAATCGTTTATTGCTATGAAAAAGGTCTGCAAGCCCAGCCATCCATCGGTGGTCGTGTGGCGGTGGACTTTGTGATCGGCCCTGCAGGTCGCATCACCACAGCCAAAGTGGCGCAATCCTCTTTGGGATCCCGCATGGTGGAAAACTGCATGCTTCAACGCATGAAAACATGGCAGTTCCCCCGTCCGGTTGGAAATGTAAATGTAGATGTTCTTTATCCATTCGAACTCATGCGCGTAAGCAGTCGCTAAGCGAGGTAGAATATGAACTTTCTTAAAACCACTCTTCTAGCTGTCCCTGTCACTTTGGTACTGTCTGGCTGCGGTGACTGGAATAAAAATCCGGTTCCTGAATCAAAGACTGCCACAGGTGAGGCTTTCGATCTGGATACTTTGAGAAAGCATTCCAAGGACGTGATCACTCACGGCCAGGACAAACCCCGTGAAATCACCAACACCGTGATCGTTGAAAAACCGGTTGTGGTGGTAAAAGAAGAATCCACCATCGACCAGAAATTCATCGTCATCACTCCTGATGCGCAGATGACTTTCAACGAAGGCCAGGAAGGTGTGTTTAAAGTTTATGCCCGCGTTCTGGTGCCGGGTGTGCAGATCTCCCTGACGGCAAAAAACCTTCCGGAAGGCGCAACCCTGACAGCATCCCAGGCTGAAAAAGATCTTTATCTGTTGAAATGGAATCCGGCTCTTTACACCGTTTCCTCCAATGAAAACATGAAAACCTTCAACGTGAAACTGGTGGCCGAAATCACTTCTGTTTCCAGCCAGCAGAACGCAGACAAACTCAAAGGTCTGGTTCGCGAGCGTGAAGTGAATCTGTTCCTGTTCAAAAACCAGGAAGCTCCTTCCGACCTTAAAGTCGATGGCTTGGCTTCGGAAGTGGCGCAAGGTCAGGAAATTCCATTCTCGGTGACAGTGAAAGTTCCGGGCATCGACGGTCGTTCAGCTCAAAAGCCACGTCTGGTGATCAGCTATGACGGTGTTAGCTACACGACGGGCAATGACTTCCTGGAACTGGATGGTTCCCGTCACGTTGTTGCAGACAAAAACAAAAAAGACCCCGAGTACCTGGGTGATTCCAAATGGAAGTTCTCTTTGGTGTTTGACACCAAGAATATCTCGGTTCAACCACAATTGGCGAAAGACGGTTCATTCATGGTCAACGCCAACGGCCTGCGTGTACGTCTGAGCTTTAAGGCTTACAGCCCGAACAGTCTGTCCACTCCGGAAGCTCTGAACAAGCTGAAGATCCGTTTCGTGTCCCAGGAGCCAACAACTCCTCCTGCGGCCCCGCAAACTCCCACAGGAGCACAATAGTCATGAAAACACTTAAACTGCTTTCCCTGTCTGTAATCGCTGCAACATTTATGGCTTCTCCAGCAATGGCTCAAGGCAAAGCGTCTGCTAAAAAAGCGACACTGGCTGACGACATTGATTCTTTGGGTGGCAACAAAGAGCTGGCAGAGATGGCTCAGAATATCAAATCCCAGACTCGCACTCGCATCGTGCAAGACCGTATCGTTGAGCGCAGAAACCGTGTTGAGTTCGGCTTGGCTTATGGTTCCACTTTCGGTGGTGACTCTTACGTGAAAACTCAATCCCTGAGCCTGGCGATGGACTATCACATCACACCACGCTGGTCTTTGGGTGTTCGCTACATGGACTTTGGCAACAACCTGACTGATGAAGGTAAACGTGTGTTCGAACAAGCTCGTAAGAACTACGAAGCTGGCGGTCGCGCTTACGCAGTGGATATCGACTATCCTGAAAATGCCGCTTTGGCAGTTGTGAATTGGTACCCGATCTATGGCAAAACCAGCTTCCTTGATATGGGCGTGACTCAGTTCGACCTTTACCTGCTGGCAGGTGGCGGTCAGATGACTCTTTCCAGCGGCACGACGGCTTTGATGACCGCGGGTGCTGGTGTGGGTGCCTGGATCACCAAAAATCTTTCTGCTCGCGCAGAGATGAGATACCAGACTTACAAAGATCAACCCGTGACGGGCTCCAGAACTCTGGACACTGTGACTGGTTCTTTGGGACTTGGATGGATTTTATGATCTCTGGCAATTTGTTCCTGAAAAACATTTTGATGATGGCCTTGGTCAGCTCTGCTTCTGTAGCAGGTGCGGCTGACAAGCTGTCCATCAAGGACTGGGGCAAATCTTTCGAGACGGCCCTGGATGCCAAAAATTCCTCTGAAGCCCTGAAGATGCTGGACTTCAAAAATCTGGAGACAGACGCTCTGCCAAAGTGCGTGGATTGCTCCAGCAAAGACGCAATGAAAAAAGCCCGCGGTCTTTTCGCCAAAGGCAACTTTGACGAATCCCTGAAGCTTTACAACCAGATCCCTAAAGGCAGCGACTACTGGTTCCAGGCTGTCGAAGAAAAAGGCTGGGCTTACTTCCGCCAAAACGATTCTGAAAAAGCCCTGGCTCAGACTAAAACTCTGGTCAGCCCGCAGTTTGGTGAAGTCGTGAACTCGGAAGCGTACTTCCTGCGCTCCCTGACTCAGCTGCGTATTTGTGATTACAAAGGTGTCTTTGAAACTCATGAGATCTTCAAAGAAAGACAAAAAGCCCGTATTTTGGAAGTTCAAAACCTTTCCAAGACCGGCATGAATGCGGCCTTTGTTAAAGCTTTGACCAAAGTGACAAGCTTCCCGGTTAAAGCTTCTGACGTGGCAGAATCCCTTCTGGATCTTCCGGTTCTTTACTATAAAGACACCGAGCTTCAGGGACAGATGCTGCGCTTTAAAGTGGCTGAAAAAGCTCTGGAAGTTCTGCAAAACCGCGGCACTCACCCGACTTTGCAGTCCCAGGTCAGTAAAATTCAACAGGACAGCCTGGATAAGATGAAATCCCGTCTGAAAAAACTGGCGCAGGATGAAACCGATGCAAACTTCCGCATCGTGCAGAAACTGAACCTGATTGAAGTTGAAGCGATTCAAAGAATCCACACCGACATGAAACTGGCTCAGGAGCTTTACTCCAAGGGCGATTTCAAAAAGTCCGGTGAAGATCAGCTGGTGTTCATGGACGACGGTCGCCCATGGATTGATGAACTTGATAAGTACGACGTGGCAGCCAAATCCTGCCCGCAGAACATCAGGAGGAAAATGTGAAACAGATCATCGCTCTTTGCATTTATACATCCGCATTGATGCTGGCCACTGCCTGCAGTCCTGAGTCCCCGGCACTTATGGCCCAGCAGGATCCAATCCCTGAAACACCAGTTGAGATCCCGCAGTATGAAATGCCGGCTCAGCAGGAATTCAAGTGGATCACGGAAGACGGCGGCCAAAGCCAGCTGGATTTCAATCCGCAAGTGGACATTCTGTTTGTGACTGACAACTCTGAATCCATGAAGTCCGCCCAGGAAAATCTGGTGCGCAATCTGGATCGTTTCACCAACGGGATCAACAAAAACGCCATGATCGACTATCAGATCGGCGTGATCTCGACGTGGGACAACTCGGACCGTTTCCTGAAAACGAAGAAAGACAAATACGGTATTGGTGAACTTCGCCATATCAAAGACGGCAAGTCCCAGAACTACAACAAACGTTTTGTGACCAAAAAGGAAAAGCACCTGCTGGCTTCGACTCTTGATTTAGGTGTTGCACCGTATGACCAGGGCGGTCCTGAAGATGAAGAATTCTTTGCTCCATTGACCGCAGCTTTGGAAAAATCCGGCCGTGGTGGCGTGAATGAAGGCTTCTTCCGTGAAGACGCCCAGTTGGTTGTTGTATTCCTGACGGATGCTGACGAATTCAAACAATCCCGCATCAATCCGGAACAAATGGCCCGTACTCTGCTGGATTTCAAAAAAGGCAAAGCCAACAAATTGGCTGTATACGGTGCTTTGGTGAAAGCGTCTGATTCTGATCAGTACAAAGACTGGGCTTTGCGCATTCACCATAAGTACAACGAACAGTGCTTCGACATGACTCAGAAGACGCCGAAAAACAACGGCACTTGCACTGGTTTTGGCCCTGAGAAACTGGAAGAGCTGATTGTGCGCGCCAACGAAGACAAAGGTGCCCCTGACGCAATCAAATCCAAATACATCGTGGGTATCGTGAACAAAAAATTTGGTGAGGATCTGGCTCGCATCGGTTCGGACATCACTAAAAAAACTCTGTCTAAAGAGATCTTCCTGACCCAGCGTCCACGCGCAACGGCTGACGGCTCTTTGCAGATCCGCGTTCGTTACGGAACTCCGGAACAACTGAACACCGGTCGCGGTCAGGTGATTCCGAATAAAGCCAATGGTGGCTGGACTTACGATCCGGAGAACAACTCTGTGTTGCTTCCGGGTGATATCGAGTACAAGTATCAGGACAAGGCCCGCTTCGCAGTAGACCTTATTCCTCTTACTTTGGCGCAGTAATTCTGTTGATGAAGTCCGCCACCTCGGCGGACTCATTAATCACACGCTGGCTGATGGCCACGTTCTTCCCGAAATAGCCCAAAGCCCGAATCTGCTGGGTATTCCAGATCTCAACACTCGTATTTTTCAGATCATATTTTGGATTGCCGTAAATTTCCTGGCTCCACAGTTTTTCAACCTGTAAATCCGGACGTTTGTTCAAAACCCAGTGAATGGCTGGCTGGGCCACATGGCAGCTGACGCAGTCCATGTTTTCCGGGTTGAAGAACTTGGGATTTTCGATGCGAAAAGCCGCACGCACTTCCTCGCGGATGGTGTCTTCGGTGCCCTCACCCATGCGGATGGATTCCGCAGCGATATTGTTGAAAGTGTCTGCACCCTTTGGAATCGGAGAAATCCCGCCGCCAGAGAAATGATCCGCCGGCACCGCCATGTTGATAAAGGACTGGGACAGACGGTTCAAACGTGGGATTGGCAAAAGTTCCAGTTTGTTATTACGAGGTTCAAACCCGGCAAAAGCCCACATGTCACCGTTACCGCGCAGAACCATCGCCGTCACCCGGCTGAAGTTCTGAACCCCGGCATATTTAAGAATAATCTTTTGGAAGTCCGCCAGTGCCGGAGAAGAATCTTTTTCTGCCGCCCACGCCGGATGCACCTGCAAAGGCATGTACTTGGTGTTCACGGAGTGTCTGGCTTTCCAGGCGTCGATCTCTTTCAAAAGATTCGCAAACTCCCAGTCCTGCAGAACATAGAAGCTGTGCAGGGCTGCATCGACGGTTTCAACTTCATTGCGACGGTTCATTTCAATCGGCTGCCACGCAAGACGGATCTGACGCTGACATGATTGTGGAGTCGGAAGCGGGAAACACGGATCAATACGAACAGCCATCACACGCAGAGTGCTGTTCACTTCCGGACGAGTGCGATCAATCGCCAAAACTGGCAGTTGATTGACCATGGCCACCGGAAGCAAAGCGCCCCCGCGAGCCGGACTTTCAAGTCTAAGCAGACCATCCCCGCCCACGGTTTGGGGCAAAGGCATCAGGTAAGTGACATCGTTCAAGTCCCACGCCGCTTGAGCGTGCAAAGCCATGCTGGTCAGAAGAATCATTAGCAATTTCATAGGATTGGTTGTTCCTTGGAGATGCTTTTGATTCAACAATATTCGCTCTAGCCGGGGTTGGAAATGTCTAAATGAAAACGCGTTGAAAATGCAAATGATCGCGGGCGATGATGGGAACAAATAAAAACGGCCCCCCGAAGGGAGCCGTTTTTTAGTTTTGGTTATAATTCAGCCTTAGCCCAAAAGCTTCAAAGCCAATTGTTGTGACTGGTTCGCCTGACCCAGGACTGACACACCCGCCTGCAACAAGATGTTATTTCTTGTCATCTCGGACGTTTCTGCCGCCACGTCAGTGTCTCTGATTCGGGAATTCGCGGCTGACAAGTTTTCATCAGCGATCAACAAGTTATTCGATGTTGATTGCAGACGATTTTGTAGCGCACCGAAGTTCGCGCGAATCGCGTTCACCGATGTCAAAGCGGAATCGATCGTACCCAGGCTCAATTGAGCACTTTCCTTGGTCCCCACATTCTCTGCCGTCAATCCCAGGGCATCGATGGAGGCGTTGGCCGCGCCAGCATTGAAGCTGATACGGTCGCGGAAAGCGTCGTTGTTTACGCCGACCTGGATGTCAATCATCCCACCAGTACCGTTAAGTAGTTCATAACCATTGAAGACCGTGGATTCAGTAATACGCTGGATCTCGGATTTCAGCTGTTGATACTCAACGTCCAAAAACTTTCTTTCTGTTTCACCAATTGTGTCAGAGGAAGCCTGTACACCCAACTCTCTCAAACGAATGAGCATATTGGAAACTTCATTCAAGCTGCCTTCTGCGACCTGCACAAGGGAAATACCGTCGTTGGCATTTCGGTTGGCCTGTCTCAAACCCCGGATTTGTCCTTTGAGGTTTTCACTGATCGCAAGACCTGCAGCATCATCAGCGGCCTGATTGATTCTCATTCCAGAAGCCAATCTTGCCATTGATCTGTTTGCGTTGATGTTAGTCATATACAGATTTTTTTGTGCATTCAACGCTGCCACATTGGTACCGATTCTTAATCCCATTCTATCCTCCGTGCTTCATATTTCTTCCTCCGTGAAAGTGTGCCATCCATTGGCATAAGGCGCGATCCGTGCACCTGTAAAATTAATATTCGGAACTTGCGATACAGTTCCCTGCTTACTTTTCGGAAAAATAACACAACTGCTCGAGTCCAGTTTTTGTCTTTTCTTTTTTATTTTTTGCTGAGGGAAATTTTTTTGAAAGCTCGGTCGCTGCGACAGAAAAATGCAGCTTTGAAAAATGGCGGACAAAGTCACCCTTGATGGGTCTTCGTCAGAAGAAAGAAGCATTTCACATCCGCCGTCACAGGCTGAGTGAAAAAAATGAGGCCGCCGTGAAAGACGGCCTCGTCGCAGGAAACAGATCAAATTGTCAGCTCGTTTTACAGAGCTCGGGTCGTTACACTTGAGGGTGATCTTGATCAGTCAAGATCGGGAACCTGGGTCACTCCAAGGATTAACCCTGGAATGACTTGTTCAAGAGTCCAAGTGCTACGTTAGCTTGGGAATTCGCTTGTGCTAGGACGGAAGTACCGGCTTGCAACAAGATGTTGTTCTTGGTCATTTCAGATGTCTCTTCAGCTACATCCACATCTCTGATACGAGAGTTAGCGGCTGACATGTTCTCTACAGACACTTGAATGTTTGAAACTGTAGATTGAAGACGATTCTGAATCGCACCGAAGTCTGCGCGCATTGCGGAGACACTCACGATCGCCTGGTCAATCGCCGCCAAAGCGTTCTGTGCAGAAGCTTTGTCAGATACTGAGGTCAGGTTCACACCCAAAGCTGCAGAGTTTGCATCGGCTTTGGAAGCGTCGAAAGAGATACGGTCGATTTCAGGATTATTTCTGGTACCAACTTGGAAGTCCAGGATGGAACCTACACCCGCCAGCAACTGAGTTCCGTTGAACTCTGTACCTTCGGAGATACGGTCGATCTCGGAAACCAACTGATCGTATTCCACGTTCAGGAACTGTCTTTCTACAGGACCGATAGTATCGGAAGCTGCTTGTACGGACAATTCTCTCAGACGGATCAAGATCGAAGAGATCTCGTTCATGGAACCCTCGGCCACCTGGACCAGAGAGATACCGTCTTGAGCGTTTCGGGATGCTTGTTTCAGACCGCGAATCTGAGCTTTCAAATTCTCAGAGATCGCTAGGCCGGCGGCATCGTCACCAGCTCTGTTGATGCGGAATCCTGAAGCGAGCTTTTCCATGCTCTTATCAAGACCGATCTTCGTCCCCCAGAGAACTCTCTGAGCATTCAACGAAGCACTGTTTGTATTAATTCTGAGACCCATGTTTCCTCCTCCTTGAAGATTTCCTGAGTTTCGATCCTTGAAACTCTGGTGCACCTTTTTAGTGCCCTTGGGCGGTTCATTTGCTTACCTTACTCATCGGAGTCCCCAGAAATTCCTAAAGTGATACGTCTCATTTTTTTACATTTCTGGACCGAGGGCTTGTATCAGCCACCCCCCGCCCCGCCACCCAAAATCAAGGCTAAATAGCTATTATCAATGAAGTTTTTTCAAACCACTTCGCCGCAGCCTGTAGAGGTAAAAACCCTGTATCTAGCCCTTGGTCCTGTATCAAACAGGCATATCTAGGCAAGTGCAAAGACCTCCTTTATCTATAGATGAAGCTGTTTGACAGCCCCCATGAATGACAGCTAATTGGATTCACTGCTAGGAGACCCCATGGAAATTCGCGATCCCGTTCACGGCTCTATTTACTACTCTGAACAGGAAGTCGCCGTGCTTGATACGGCAGAATATCAGCGCCTAAGAGCGATCAAACAACTTGGTTACGCCGAGTTCAGCTTTCCCGGCGCGACTCACAACCGCTACATTCACTCTGTCGGCGTGGGCCATCTTGCCGGTGAAACATTCGATGCGATTTTCCGCGTTTATCCATTCTCAAAACCATCAGTAAAAACCCGCTTCCGTCAGGTGCTGCGCCTGGGAGCTTTGCTTCATGACGTGGGCCACGGTCCGCTGAGTCACACCACCGAGCAAGTGATGCCGCATTTGTCAGAGCTGAACATTCAGCTTTACAAAGAACAAGAGCAATACGGCGAAGAAGCGCACACAGTGATGAATCACAACCGTCGTGCAAATCACGAAGACTACACCATCAAGTACGTCACAGATTCCGCAATTTCGGAAACCCTGCGCACCAACTTCCCTGACATTCAACCGATTCACGTGGCGTGCCTGATCGACAAAGCCCTGCACTGCCCGGATGACTTCTTTGTCGACAATGGCGTCGACTTCCGCCCGATCCTGTCCCAGCTGGTTTCCAGTGAGCTGGATGTGGACCGTATGGACTACCTTGAGCGCGACAGTTATTTCTGCGGCACGAACTACGGTAAAATCGACCTGTCCTGGCTGATTCAGAACATGACCTTCCACCGCCGTGAAAACAAAATGTATCTGGGCCTGAACCGCCGTGCGCTTTACTCGTTCGATGACTTCCTGATTTCCCGTCACCACATGCACTTGATGGTTTATTGCCATCACAAAAGCATCATCTATGAGGAAATGCTGAACCGTTATCTGACTTCACCGGACTGCACGTTTGTACTGCCGGGGGATATCAACGAATACACCAAGTACAACGATTATCGTCTGCACGAACATCTTTCCGGAGCCAACAATCCGTGGGCACAACGAATCGCGCAAAGAAAACCGTTCAAGGTTCTAATTGAGCAGCACAACACGGCGGAATCGGAAAGCCCGGAAGCCATCAAAAAAGCCCTGGAAGCTGACGGAATTGAAGTGATCCGCACCAGCTCCAAAGCACGTCTGTCCAAGTACCATACGGCTTCCCCGGAAGAGCGTGCTTTGCAGATTTACGTGGTGGATCAGTATGACCGCTGGGCGCAACCGTCCCCGATCAATCAGACGACCGAGATCTTCCAACGCTATGAAGGCGCTCGTATCATCGACCGTATCTATGTGGCGCCGGAAAATCTAAAACAGGCAGAATTGATTCTGAAAAGCCTGAAGCTGTAAGCGGCCCTTCTCAGGCCGCCGGCTTCTAGTTTCGGAAAGAAAAAAACATCTTCAAAAGAACGATCGTGACAAAGGCCAGACCCAATAACTTGGGAAAGGCCTTTTTCCATTTTGAGGGGAACTTGCGGATAAGTTTCACCACTTCAAAGGGCCCGACATCCGTCACCGGAATATGCGCCAGCATTTCAGGCACAGATCCCATGTAAATCAGATAGTCCACGCCGTCACGCTGACAGGCCATCAAATACGCAGGCCCGCGTCTGTAGATCGCCTTCACTTCAGAAAGATCCAGGTCCAAAGTTGCCTTGTTCCAGAAATCCTTCAGCGTGTAGTGAGGAATAAAATCCCACCACTGAAACATCGGGGAATGAGGAGTGATCTTGATTTTACCTGTAGCCTGCATAAAAAACCTAACTTAAGGAAATTACCTGACCGTTCACCGCCGCACCAAACTGGCTGACCAGATAAGTAACGGTGTTGGTGATTTTCTCAGGCTCAGTGATGCGCAAGTGCGGTTCTTTCACCTTTAAAGTTTCAACCGCTTCCTTGATGGACTTGGCCTCCGGGTGCATTGCCAGGATGAATTCTTCAGTCAAACCCAGTTTCAGCACGTTCACGGTGATATTGTGTTCAGCCACCTGTTTGGAAAGGCTTTGCGCAAACGGCACCAGCGCCCCACGAGTACCGGCCAGAATCGGATCAGGGTAAACTTCGTTCAAAAGATATAAAATACGCCCGCGCTTGCGGTTCTTCAGGAAATTCAAAACCGCATGGGTCAGCATCACCGAAGCTTTGAAATTATGCTGAATTTCATCATCCAGATAATCAATGCTGTCGCCAATCTTATAGCGGTTGGGTTTATTATAGGCCTGAGCATCAATAAACAGATCCACACTGCCGAACGAATGGGCCGCCGAGCCCACGGCATCCTTGATGTCTTCCGCGGTCTTCATCGGGGACTTGATTCCCAATGCCCGGCCAAACTTGGGATTGATTTCACGGGCATCATTGATCTGATTGCAGAAACGCTGACTGGCATTGTTGTCAAAATCCAGCAATACACAATCAGAACCCATTTGGGTCAGACCCATCACCAGACTTTGAACGGTTGAAGTAAAAGGTCCAACGATCAGGGCTGTTCGTTCACGCAGATTAAACTCCATCAGATCCTCTCGATGATGATCGCAATACCCTGACCGCCGCCGATACAAGCAGAGCCCAGAGCATACTTGGCATTACGGCGATGAAGCTCGTACACCAGGTGATTCATGATGCGGGTGCCGGAAGCGCCCAATGGGTGACCGACAGCAATGGCACCACCGTTAACGTTGGTTTTTGCCGGATCCAGCTTCAATTCTTTTTCAACCGACAGATACTGAGCCGAGAAAGCTTCATTCACTTCCACCAGATCCATCTGATCCAGAGTCAAACCGGCTTTTTGCAATGCCAGTCTTGCTGCGCCCGCTGGACCAATACCCATGATCGTCGGGTCACAACCCACAGAAGCGTAGCTCACGATACGGGCCATTGGTTTCATGCCCAGTTCTTTGGCTTTGGATTCGCTCATCAACAACGAACAAGCCGCACCATCGACAATCCCGGAAGCCGCCGCCGCCGTCACGATCCCGTCTTTTTTAAAGACCGGTTTCAGCGTCGCCAGTTTTTCCAAAGTGGAATCTGGTTTTGGATGTTCATCTTTTTCAACAACCACAGTGCCTTTGCGGCCTTCAACTGTTACCGGGCAGATCTCCTGCTTCATGAAACCTTTTTCAACCGCGGCATGGAAGCGCTGCTGGGACTGGATGGAATACTTGTCGGATTCTTCGCGAGTGATTCCATATTTTACCGCCAGGTTTTCAGCGGTGATTGCCATTGGCATTTTTGCGTAGGCGTCGGTCAATGCGGAAGTCATCAAGTCTTCAAGTTCGAAGTTCCCCATGCGCATGCCATCAAAGCGAACTTTGCGTGCGACATATGGAATCTGGGACATTTGCTCTACACCACCGGCCAGAACCGCTGTGGCTTCCCCACACTGAATCATCTGCACAGCGTTCACCCAGGACTGGAAGCCGCTGCCACATAGACGATTGACAGCAAAAGCACCCACTGCGACCGGCACTCCCGTTTTCAAACCAATATGTCTTGGAAGATAGGCTGCATCCGCACCGGACTGAACCACGTTGCCAAAAACCACGTGATCAATCTTGTCTGCAGATAGACCGGCTTGTTCCAGAGTCGCTTTAGCGGCAGCGACACCCAGATCCGTTGCTGATACATCCTTCAAGGAACCGCCGAAGGCTCCGAAGGGAGTTCTTTTTCCAGAGATAAATACGATTTTTTCCATGTCCTAAGGGTAGGACGCTTACCAGGACCAGGCAAGGCCAATCATCGACAGACCCTGTTCTTTGTTGGCTTTGTGACTGACAACCAGATCTTTGTTGTTCATGACTTTGTCTTTGAATTGAATATCGGTTGCCGAAGCTTTCGCATCATAATTGACCGCAGCTTTTACCCAGCCGGAATATTCCACTTTCGCCAAAGCCTGGAAGGCTTCCACACGGAAAGAGAACTTGTGACTGACTCCGCGCGGAGTTGCTGCTGCCACCACCACGTCAGTTTTCAGTTTTTCCTGGGTTTCTTCCACCGCACGGCCCAGAAGGCTGTTTTTAATGACCGGAGAATTGAACCACATATTAAAACCACGGTCAGCAATTCGGCTCATCACGGAACCGGTGCTTTCGTTGCTTTGAATGTCCAAAGGAATGATTTTAGCGACGTCTTCTTTGGTGATTTTAGGGGTGACTTTATCTTCAGGAATCACCAGGGGCTTCGTGGTACGCAAGTCCACCTTGGCCCAGCAGGCACCTGAAAAACCCATCATCATTAGAAGGCAAGAAACTAGAAGTCTCATACATACCTCCTCTTACAAAGAGCATTCCACCCAAAGTGGCTCCAGTCCCTTTAAAGGCGAGATAATAAGCAAATAACAGCAGTAGAGCGGGATGTAAGACTTAGGACGTCCAGCGGCACTTCACATGACAACTAATTGTCAGCCAGTCGATGGACTTGTTTCAAAACGATTCATCTGCGCACCGGTTTTGCATCTATGGTGCCTGAACTTGTGGGTCCTAAGATTTCAGTCAGCGGGTTTGTTGTGATTTCAAGAACTTAGATCACAGCCATCCTGCTGACTGGCTCAAAACGACACACAAAATTAGTTACTTGTCGAAAAGTTAAACACTGGAGACTCTATGAAACTCAAGAACGTTAAGTGTGGCGTAATGGCATTTGCGCTAACAGCGAGCTTCATCGTCCCCCAAACACCTCAACAGGTGTGGGCGGCTGGAAGCACATCAACATTCCCGCTGAATTTATTTGGCGATGACGACAACAGCGATACAGGCCTGGGTTCGACATCTCCAACCATTCCTTCCACTGGAGGAAACAACGGCGGTGGTGGCAGATCCAGCTCAAGCTCCAGCACTTCAAATTCGAGCGGCTCACAGCCACGCTCATCCACGACAGTAAAGTCAACTTCAACCACGCCGGGCAAAATGAATGCGGCGAAGGTTCCTGAAGCTTACAGCTGTCCTTTGTTCGACAACAGACCTCACGCAGAACTTATTTCTGCCATCGACTCCCTTTCCAAAGAGGTGAAAGCTTCTCCGGAATGCACAGGCAGTCCTTCTGCAAAATCTTTGGAAGACAACGGTAATGCAATCAAAGAAAGCATTTCTGCTCTTCAAAAACTGATGACGGCACAGGATCCTTCCCAGGTGAATGTGAACTCCATCGAATCCACAATGGCGTCAGCTTTGACGGCGGTGGGTAACCTGGGTGACATCGTCAACAACAACAACTTCCTGAATTCCAAGTGCGGTCGTCAGACGATGTCCACTGGTAAAGTTCTGCTGGCACTGAATGACGTGATCAACGGCCTGGCTCCCTACGCTTTGTTCGCGGTTTCCATGAACGCGGCTTTGGGTCCGGCACTGCCATTCGTTATCGGTGGTGCGGTTGCAACCAGCGGTATTTCTGCGATCGCGAAAATGATTGATCAGAACACTCTGGACATGAGCAATCCTGAACACCGCAAAGCGGTTCTTCAGAACACCTGCCAATACACGAAAGTGGCGAAAAAAGTTCGTTTCATGCAACTGGCTCAATCCGGCAAGATCGAAAAGATCACTCAGGAACTTGAAAAGAACGTGGATCTCTACAACGCGAAATTTGCCAAGCCAACAGGCGAACTGGCAAACCTGCTGAAGTATAAGGATTCTTCCGAGAAATATCTGTCCGCTGTGGGCGTTCAATACACCAGCGACAAAGCGGATATCACAACGGTTGAAGAACAAATCCTGAGCAACAACGACGACCTGATGGTTTGTACACTGGCTAACGAGCTGGTGAACTGGGGTGCGGATGGCAAGACCTTCCCGTCTTCTGCAATCCTGAACCTGGAGCGTGCGACAGTTCAATCGGACCGTACAACAAAACTTCAGGCTTTGACGTTGAAAACGCTGCACACGAACTCTATGAAACGTGTTGCTGAATACGCAGCGAAATCCGGTGACAATGAAGCGGCTTTGAAAGCTTGTGCGCAGACCGGTCGTTCCTGGATCCAGGGCATCCGTCAGGCTGTGAACACAACTGGCAACGTGGTTGCCAAATCCAAGTCTGATCTGGAAGTTCAACTTTCCACCAACGCTGATTACCGTCAGTGGAAAGCTCAGTACACTTTGATCGAAACAGAAAGAACCACGATCAAACGTGTTGAAAAAGCGATGCAACAGTTGTCTCAGGACAATTCCATCATCGACCGCTCTGAGCTGGCTCAGCGTATGGTGAACCTGAAATCCGGTCTGTTCGGTTCCCGCAGCGCTTGGGGCTTCGGCAAACCACCGGTTCTGGCGTGGATCAACCACACTAAAACCATGCATGACCAGGCTGTTTCCGGCTTCATCGCCAACATGAAAGCACTTCGTGCTGGTTCTTACAGCCTGACTGACGCTGGTTTGGGTAAAGCCTTTATCATTACTCCAGCTGGTGGTTACTATCAGGATCCGGTTATTCAGGCGGCAAGCCAGAAGATCAGCCAGAACCTGTCGAACTTCACTTTGGATCAGTTGCCAGTGGGTTCCCGTGAAAACGAAATCGCGTGTCAGCAGCTTGAATCCGCTTGGTTGGATTGGTCTGCAGCGATTGACCATATCGGTGCGATCCAGTTCTTCTGCGATATGATCGATCCGGTTTTGGATGTTAAAATGGATTCGTCTGTTGTGACTTCCTGCCGTGGTAATGCTCAGTTGAATGGCCGTGGCTACGTTAAATCCACAGTGGATCTGGCGAAGCAGGTTCTAAGCACCAAGGGCTATCAGAACGAAGCTACACTGGTCAGCAAGAAGCTGAAAGAGCTTCAGTGCCCAATGCCAGCTGTTTCCGTCATGAATCAATAATTCGAGTTTCTTAAATTAATGCCAAGTGAAGGGTCTCTGCAAAGAGGCCCTTTTCTTTTTTAAGGGAAGATGGAAACACGCTCCGAGTTCAGCTGAGCCACATCCAGAATATCCTGACGACTTAACCCCGCCTGCGCCGTGCGAATCACCACCTGCACCCCGGCACGAACATAGTCCTGCAAGTCCGCTTTCAAAATGACCGAGTTCACATTATAGATAAACGGCTTTGCCGCAGCCAAAATCAAAAGATCCGCACGCGACAAACCCGAACTTCCCGACATCACCACCAACTGAACATTGGCGTTTAAAAGAGCGACCAAGTTGTCACGGGAAAGACGACTGCTATCGACATACAGCACATAGGTGCCCGCCGCCGCCATGTCGATAAAGTCCTGACTGGTATAGCTGGTCTTACTGACTGAAAGCCCCATATTCACATTGGGATTGGAAAGCATTGAAAGCAGTTCGGCCTTACCAATCAAACTGACTTGATTCTGGCAATAAGTGATACGCGACACTTTCGCGATCTCAGTCACATCCGTCGCCGTCATATTCGAACCCGAATTCTGCTGCAAACACTCCGAAAACTGCGGCGGCAACGCCGCCGGCACCGAACTAGAGACCAAGATCACCAAGACAAAAGCAAAGCCCTTCATAAGCACCTCACACCTTCAAGTGTAGTGCCTACAAAAAATCATGGCTCAATAATTTCACTGATATTTGCCAAAGCCGCACTGCTTCGGAAAAAGTAAGCAGGTACCTTTTAAAAGCGAGGGACGAGGAACCGTTCAAAAAGGTCCAGATGCAAGGCGGAAGTGGGCCCTCGCAGCGCAGGCGTGCTCCAAGCACGTCGAAGCGAGAAAGCCCGCTGACAACGCAGTCAGATGGGTCTTTTTCAACGGTTCCGACTTATTCGTCTAGGATGTAGTTGATTGGGTCGACTGCCGTGCCGTTGATACGCACTTCGTAATGCAAGTGCGGGCCTGTTGAACGGCCGGTATTACCCACTGCGCCGACAACGTCCCACTTGTTCACACGCTGGCCCACTTGAACATAGATTTGTGACAAGTGACCGAAACGAGTGGTCACACCATAACCATAATCGATGGTGATCAGCTTACCGTAAGATTCATCGTAACTGGCAAAGACGATCACGCCGTCAGCCGGAGCATATACAGGGGACCCCGGAGCTGCCGCGATGTCCAGACCCGCATGCAAAGCGGTCTTGCCCGTGAACGGGGACACACGATAACCGAAGCGCGATGTGATCCAGCCCTTGGCCGGCTTCATGTTCGGTGTGGAATTCAACAAGCTCTGGCGTTCGGAAAGACTTTCCCAAAGATCGATGACACTTTGTTCTTTCAACTGGGTTTCTTTGACGGCCTTGTCGATACGGACCACCAAAGACGCATAGTCCTTATCCGCATTTTCGTTGGCAAGTTCACCGGCCTGATCGTTCAAAGGCTTTTTGTTGGCAAAGACCTGATCCTGTTCTTCCAGAACGTCGGCGCTTTCACGCTGTTCCATCGGTTCGTATTCTTCCACTGGCTGACCGGCAGCAGGCTTTGGACCCATGGTCAGCTTGGTGATACGGTCGTCGGCATCGACGTTGGTGATCAATTTCAGCTTGGTGGTGAAGGTCTTCACACGCTCCAAAGAGTTTTCCAAAGCGCTGACTTTGCTTTCAACCACCTGGAACTGTTTGATCAGCTGAGCATTTTCAGCTTTAAGACGTTTGTTTTCCATGGCCTGCAGAAGCAAACCGAAATAATCCACCAGACCAGCGGCGAAAATGATGATAACGATCGCGGAAATAAAAGAGATGGCTTTAAGCCAGGCAGCCGAGAGCACAAGCTTACGGGTTTTCCCCGTCTGATTGCTCACAATAAACAGCGTGACCTTCTTTTTATCCAAACCTTGACCCCTACTTAGATATCTTCGCTAAAACTATCAGTAACTATTCACAATTATTCGTGGAAATGCACCAGCATCACTGTGACGTTGTCATCTCCACCATTTGCCAGGGCTTGTTCTACACAGGCTTTAACGGCTTTGTCAGGTGTATTTTGATTTAAAATCTCAGAAATTCTTCCATCTTCCACCAGGCCCGACAGACCATCGGAGCACATGAGGAAAATTTCCCCAGGGAAGATCTCGCGCTCAATGATATCAGGATAAACTTCGCGCTCATAACCCACGCTGCGGGTGATGACATTTCGCCCCACGAACTGGCGCACCTGCTCTTCGCTCATCACTCCGGCACGCAGCTGTTCATTGATCAGGGAATGATCTTCCGTGATCTGCCACAGGTTCGGACGCTTGAACAAATAACAGCGGGAATCACCGACATTTCCGACATAAAGGTGTTTGCCGCGGATGTAAGCCATCACCATCGTGGTGCCCATGCCGGCAAGCTCGGGACGCTCGTTGGCGGCCTTGTCAAAGATGCGTTTTGAAGACTCTTCGTAAGCGTGCAAAATCATTTCGCGCGGCGATTTTTTTGCAGCTTCGGGCTGAAGCATGATTTCTTCAACCGTCTCCACAGCCATGCTGGAAGCGACTTCCCCGCCCATATGGCCACCCATTCCATCCGCCACGATAAACAAACCCAGTTCCCGATTAATCAGGCAGGAATCCTGGTTCGAATCACGACGAAGACCTTTATCTGTCAGATACCACGAGTCAAATTTCATAGTTGTATCATTTTCACCCACTACCGACAGAAGAGTCAAAGTCTGGCCCTAGACTTGGGTCGCAATCTTTGAGTCCGGCTCACCATCTTCTCAATTTCAAGTGTCATAATACCGATAGAAAGGGGTGAGGTCTTATGAAGAAGTCACCGACTTTCAGAAAATATATTGTGCTGTCCCTGCTTCTGCACTTTGTGGTCGTAGGAGGCTTTTACATCACGAGTTTGCTAAAAGAAGAAGCCCCCCTGAAAGAGACTGTCAGTATTGATTTTCTGACGCCGGAACAATTGCAACAATTTGCCCAAGCTGAACAAGCCCTGCAAAAAAAGGCTATGCAGGTGCCTGCCAATCAGATTGTAGAGCAAAGTGAGACCTCTGCGAATGAGGAAGAGGTCGACACGCGCTTCCTTTCCGCCAAAAATCAGAAGGTTAACAAGCAAACTATCGCCGCTGAACGTGGTCAATTCCAGAACACTAAAAAAGACCAGGCTGTAAAATCGGGCCCAAAAGGCGATGGCCGCCACAAAAATGTGGCCAAGTCTGAAGAGTCCCAAAAACAAATCGCCAAGGATCTTTTCAAAGGTTTTGATGCCAATGAGACCATCGAAAGACAGAAGGTTGCTGACCAAAAAACTGGACTGGGTGAAGGTCGTGGTACCGGTGAACAAAACACCGGAACAGGCGCTGAAGCCAGCCAATCCAATGATTATATTAAAGACGTTGAAGTGGGTCTTGAGACTTTGCTGAACACTCGTGAGTTCAAGTACTACTCTTACTACAACCGTATTCGCAAACAGTTGTCCCAGCATTGGGAAGGCCGTGTGCGTGACAAACTGAGCAAAATGTTCAAAGAAGGACGAGCTCCAGCCGCTGCCAATCAGGATCGCATCACAAAACTGATGATCGTTCTGAATGACAAAGGAACTCTGGTGCGTGTTCAAGTTCTGAGTGACTCTGGCGTGCAGGATCTGGATGACGCTGCCATTGAGGCTTTCCGCGCGGCGGCTCCATTCCCGAATCCGCCAAAAGGCATCGTGGAAGGCGACGGCACTGTGAAAATCCGCTGGGACTTTGTTCTGGAAACCTAAGCTCTTTTCGTGAGGCTTTTTCAATAAAAGGCCTCTGCCGACTTCCCTCGTGCAAATCACTTCGCTTCCTGTTATGACGGGCCTATGCAATCCACTTCCGCAAAGCCCAACACTCCCTTCGCATTATTGATTCTTCTGCTGGCCAGCCTGACTGCTTTCGGTCCACTTTCCATCGACATGTATCTGCCGGCGTTTCCGGCGATTGCTGAAAATTTGAATGTGCCTTTGTCATCGGTGCAGATGTCACTGGCGTCTTTCTTTATCGGACTTGCCACAGGTCAGATTTTTTATGGCCCGATCACCGATCGTTTCGGTCGCAAGAAACCTTTGTATGTGGGTTTGGGAATTTACGCGTTGGCGTCTTTGGTGTGTGCATTCACCAAAAATGTGGAAATGCTGATTCTGTTCCGCTTCCTGCAGGCTTTGGGTTCCTGTGCGGGCGTGGTGATTTCACGTGCGATTGTGCGTGATCTGTTCACGCATCAGGAAACCGCTCGTGTGTTTTCGCTTTTGATGCTGGTGATGGGGGTTGCTCCGATCCTGGCTCCGTTCTTTGGCGGTTATATTTCCGAATTCTTCGGCTGGCGCGCCATCTTTGCTTTGATGGTGATTATCAGCACTTCCTGCATCGTGATGCTGGCCATCTTCCTTCCTGAGACACATCAGCCGGATCAACGGGTGCATATCAAAGACTCTCTGAAAAACTATCTGCAAATTATCAAAGACCGCCACTTCATGGGTTATGCCCTGGCGGGAGGCGCAGCTCAGGCGGGACTGTTTGCCTACATCACTGGTTCATCCTTCGTATTCATCAATCTGTTTGAAATTCCCGCGAAAAGTTTCGGCTGGGTGTTTGGCTCCAACGCCATCGGCCTGATTGCCTGTTCACAAATCAACGCCCGCCTGCTGAAACGCCTGAGCTATGACGTGATTCTGGAAAAAATCTTTGTCGTTCTTGGGGTGCTCGGTGTGGTTCTGGCCATGGCCGGCATCTTTAACTGGGGTTTCTGGGGACTGGCGATTCCATTGTTCTTGTTCATCGCGGCCCTGGGCATGACCTTCCCGAATGCCACCGCGGGCGCAATGGCCACACAAAGAAAAGCCGCCGGCAGTGCTTCGGCCCTTTTGGGCACTTTGCAGTACGGTATTGCCGCGCTATCTTCTGCGGCGGTCAGCCGTTTGCATGACGGCACAACTTTGCCGATGTGTGCGATGATTGGTTTCTGTGGTGTGCTGGCTTTGGCGCTGCACCGTTTGTTGGTGAAAAAAGCCGCCTGATCGTCTGCGGGCACATTGCCCCCATTGCAGGGCACTCTGCCCTGCCCTGAACACTGTATAGCAATTTAATGCGAACACATTCTGCGCGAAACTTGCATCCATGGCCTTCTTATTCAGGAGGCTCTCGTGAAACACCATCCAACCAAGCCCGTCTCTGCAACAAAACCCACACAAAAACGCAGTCCCCCGCTTCATGAAACCGGGCGACATCAAAAACCGTCAAAGCCTGAAGTAGGCCGCGTACAGCACACTCCGGAAGGCACAATCGAGGAAAGCCACGAAGAACAGGCTCCCTAAGTGAAAAACAAGCGAAAACAGGCCCATTTAGGGGGCCGAAAATGCTCGCTTTTTTACAATTTTTCATTCGGGGCCGCGAATAGCGCAGCCCCTTCGTCCTAAATAGAGCCAGAACTCTTGCTGCGGGGCTTAAAGGCATGGACTCCTCCTCTGTAGAGTGCTAGTTTGCAGTCGCTGTAAAAGACTGAAAAAACTTAGGAGAACCACGTGGATAACACTAATCTCAAAAACGCAAAACCTGAGGTTCTGGACTCTATCGCTAGACGTGCCCATTACCTGGCTACCCAGATGATCTGGCAAGCCAATCACCGCACCGACAAAGAAAAAGGCGACCCAAAAATTGGTGGTCACCCGGCCGGCTGCGCAAGCTCCCTTCACATCATGGGTGCTTTGCACCTGTTGGTAAAATCCGGTTTCGATCACATCGCGAACAAACCGCATGCATCCCCAACAGACCATGCTTACAACTATCTTTTGGACAATTTGCTGAAGTCCGATCTTTCCAAACTTTCTTTGGATGAAGCCAACCAGGCTATGCACGGTCTTCGTAAGTTCACTAACGGTGACGAATATGTGTTCCAGTCCTACCACTCTGCGTACGATCCGGATCAACACAACTTCTTCCCGTCTGGCTCTGTGGGTATTCCACCTGTTGAAGCGGGTTACATGGCTTTGGCTTACCGTTATGCTTCTGAGCACGGTTACGATGTACCTAAAGACGCTCACTTCTGGGCTGTTTGCGGTGACTCTGAATTCCGTGAAGGTTCCATGTACGAAGCGGTGCCTGACTTCTCTGAACGTGAAATCGGCAACCTGACTTGGATTCTAGATTACAACCGTCAATCCCTGGATGGTCACCGTCTGGTGAACAATGCGATTTTGGGTGGTACGGATGCAGACCGTGTTGAAAGAACAATGGCTGCCAACGGCTGGGAAGTGATCCAGGTTCGTCACGGCGGCAAGCGTGAAGCTTTGTTCGCGAAAAAAGAAGGCGAAGCCTTCAAAAACTTCCTTGAAAAAGAACTGACTGATTACGACCTTCAGGCGTTGCTTTTGGTTCATGACCTGAAGCTGCTTAAAGACACTTTGGCCAAGGACTATCCGTCTCTTAAAAAATTCCTGACTGCGACTGCGGACCAGGACGTTTACGAAGCTCTTCGTGATTTCGGTGGACACGATATGATGTCCCTGGCGAAAGCCATGATGAAATCCAAAGAATCCAAGCGCAAGCCAACCATCATCATCGCTCACACCCTTAAGGGCTGGGGCTTGAAAGCGGCGGCTCAGCAGGGTAACCACTCTTCTCTTCCACACGAAGATGAAGTTGAAGAACTGCGCGCAAAACAAGGCATCACTGGCAATACACTTTATGCTCGCTTTGATGACAAATCCGTTGAAGGCAAATTCCTTTCCGCTCGCGGCGAGAAAATCTATGCTGACATCAAAGCTCAAAATGCTCTGAAAGCAAAAAATCAGGATTACTTCCTGACTAAACTTGCTGAGTTCGGCGACATGCCATCTTCTTTGGAAATCAACACGAAGATGACAAGCTACCCGCACACGCAGTGGATGCTGGGCCAGTTGACTGCAAAACTGACTCGTATCTCCAATACATCTTTGAATGAATCTGAATTGAAAGCGGGCCAGAAAGCCCTGACTGACAATGAAAAACCGTTCAAGCTGCCGGGTGAATTGTTCATCTCCATGGCTCCGGACGTGGGTACTTCGACGAACTTGAATCCAGCGATGGATGGCAAGATCTTCGGTGCTCAGGAAGTTCAGGACATCGAGGCTGAGCTGGGCGTAAAAGACGGCAAACTTCCGGATCTGGTTCCTGGTGAAGACGTTACGGATCGTTTCCTGCGCTTTGAAATCGCAGAAGGCAACGTTATGTCCTGCGTGGGCGCATTCGGAAAAATGCGTGATATCGTGGGCGTGCCAATCATCCCATTGATGACCGTTTATGACTTCTTCCTGAAACGTGCACTGGATCAGTACTTCTACAACCTTTACTGGAAGTCCTCTTTCATCTGCGTGGGCACGCCATCAGGTGTGACACTTTCTCCGGAAGGTGCTCAGCACGGTTGGAAATCTGACGTTCAGATTCCAAATCAAATCACTTGGGAACCATACTTCTGCCAAGAGCTTGACTGGATCATGGTGGATGCGATCCGCAGACACGTATTGAACGACAACGCAGGCCGCTCCGGCGTATTGCTTCGTCTGGTGACTCGTGGCGCAGAACAAAAGGACTTCACGAAGTATCTTTCCAAACAAGCCCGCTTCAAAGTGGGTCTGGAAGGCAAACTGTCCCGCGCGGAATTCCCGGTGGCGGGCGCAGTGAACGAAGAAGAAGTGGCAGCGATGAGCGAAGCAGAAATGTTCGCCGTTGTTCGTGAAGACGTTCTGAAAGGTGCGTACTTCCTGATTGATTACCGTGGTTACGCAGGATATGAGCCGGGCGACAACGTGATCAACATCTTCGCAATGGGTGCCTTGGTGGCTGAAGCCATGAAAGCTTCCGAAGCTCTTCTGGCTCGTGGTATCTATGCCAACGTGATCGTGGTGACTTCATCTGATTTGTTGACTGGTATCCAGGCGCACGAAAACGATTACCATTATCTGCGCAACGAACTGGGCATCAATGCGGATCTTTACCTGAAAAAAGCAGAAGAGATCTCTACTGGTGATCTGATCACTGTTGCGGGTCGCCGTGTTCCTGTTGTCAGCGTTCACGATGGTGAAGCAGGTCTGTTGGATAACTTGGGTTCTATCATTGGTGTTCGTCAGGAATGCCTTGCGGTTCGCAAACACTCCAAGTGCGGTCGCCCTTCTGAGATCTTCAAGTATCACCACCTTGACGACGCTTCGATCGTTGAGGCTTGCGGCAAGGTTCTTTCTGAAACCGCTCTTGAAAAAGTCATGGTTTCTGAACAGGCATTGGGCGAAGCAAACCAGGCTTCCCACAAAGCCGCTCACTGGACTGATTTGTGGCCATCCGCAACTCACAGCCAGAAACACTAATGCGCAAAACGCAAAAACAAGAACTCCCCTTCGATGGGGAGTTCTTTTATTCCCGCAGCAAACGTTTTGAAGAAGTCGTCTTTTTCGTTCACTTCTTCGAAGGCAGCAAAAAACAGCTGCTTCGTCACATCAAGCTCGTCAATGAAATGGGTTTTGATGCCTTCGCTTTCAATCTTACCGGCACCCACAAAGATCTGACATCACTCAAACTGCCAATCAGCTCCAAAGGCGGATTCGGGCTTAAACATATCTATGCTGATCAGATCGAAACCCTGTTGAATCAGGTGCCCGGCAGAAAAATCATCTTCTCGTTTTCAAATCCCACGGCTTCGGCAATTGAAGCCATGGCCCGTCGCAATTGCAGCGACACCGTGGCATTGGTGTGTGACAGCGGACCTTCCGGAAAGTTCATTCCGTCGGCTTACAACCTTTACACGCACGAATACAAGATCCGCCCTTTGCCACTGCGTCTGGCTTTGACCCCGGTGCTGAGTCTTGCCTGGAGTCCGTTCCTGCACAAGGATTTGGACAAGGATCTAAAGACCTTCCCGCAGGGCTTTAAGATTCTTTCCATTCGTGGCTGGAAGGACCTGCTGATTCCGCCGGATCACATCGACCACGTGTTTGAACCGCACACGAATCTGGATTGGACCAAGCTTTCCCTGCCCGAGGCGGGTCATTTGACTGGATTGCGTGATTTCAAATCCGAATACGCGCCCACGCTGGAAAAATTCCTGAACAGTGTCGCAACCCCTTTGACATGATCTTTGATCCGCAAAACCCTTTCCCCCTGATGCCCCTGACGGACTATGCCTATCACGAAGCCCAAGCCCATGCGGCATTGGTGGACGACTGGCTGGGCTTTCAGTGCCTTGAGGTGGAAAATCAAATCCGCGCCCTGCCAAAAAACGCGGGCGAACATCAGAACTGGGAACACCTTTCCCTACAGGCTTTTCAAACCCCTTACTGCGAGATTCACAACATTCTGGATCTGTTGCAGCCACAACCGGGTCAACACATCGTGGATCTGGGATGCGCTTATGCACGGATGGCCTTTGTCCTGCATCGCCACTATCCCGGCTGCCGCTTCACCGGCTTTGAGCTGGAGTCTTTGCGTGTCCATGAGGCCCAACGGGTTTATTTCCATCACACGGGAAAGAATCTGAATGCGCTATCACAGGATCTTTCAACCACCGATTTTATTCCCCCGGCGGCGGACATTTATTTCATCTTTGATTTCGGCAATCAAAGATCCGTTGAGAAAACCCTGAACGACCTGAAAGATCTTGCCAGACGCCAGTCCATCACTGTGGTGGCCCGCGGAAAATTGTCCAGATTCTGCATTCACAAGGATCACCCTTGGCTGACGGCCATTCAGAATCCCCAGCACTTCGCGCATTTTTCCATCTACCGTTCCTGATTTGCACTTACACAACAAGCTTTGGTTTTTGTAGCTGAATCCGGCCGCATTTTCTATTCTGGAAATCCTGGAGGGGACCCATGAAAATGATTTTGCCATCAGCACTGCTGCTGACTGCCGCCCTGTTTGCCTTCGCTGAAGAATCTTTGGCAGGCTGGGGGTTCGGAAAACGAAATGTCGGCTACATTTACGAAACCAGTTTTTCATCCATGGGATGGCGTTATCTGTCCCTGCTTGAAGACAAAAGCACGGATGATCCCAAAACCCTGGAATCATCCCAGCGCAATGCCTGCTACAAACGCTATGGCACCATTATCAATGACAACACTTTGGATATTCGCATCGCCATCGGCTACTTCGACTGGACAACCGGAAGCAACGTGCATTACGCCGGGCGCAGTTACGGCGTCAGTCCTTCCTTGGACATCGGTGCCTACGAGGCCCTGAAAGATCTTTTGACGTCTTCTTGCGGCGGCAAGGCCCGCTTCTGCGGCTTCCGCAAAGATCCGCAGAACAGTTCACTATTCACTCGCGAAGTCACCATCCATGGAA
Organism: Bdellovibrio bacteriovorus str. Tiberius; assembly: GCF_000317895.1. Taxonomy (NCBI): domain Bacteria; kingdom Pseudomonadati; phylum Bdellovibrionota; class Bdellovibrionia; order Bdellovibrionales; family Pseudobdellovibrionaceae; genus Bdellovibrio; species Bdellovibrio bacteriovorus. The sequence goes on along the minus strand of NC_019567.1, from coordinate 388,588 downwards.
AAAAGATCCTGGCCCGTGTGGAAATTCGCTTTTCTTCCGCGACTGAAATTCTGTCAGAAAACCTGGGAAGATACCGCGATACTCAAAATCAAAGATCTCGCTATGCGGATGACTTTTTCACGCGTTCTTTGCGGGAAGCCGACGCCGTCTTTTACTTTGGGCATGCCCGTAACGGCGGGGGACCTGATTTCTATCCTCCCGTTTTTCTTCCCGGCACAAACAAGCTGAATTACAGCGGCTATTACAAAGCCAAGCGGCCTGGGTTTAACAAGATGCTAAATGCACTGGATTCTTCCCGTCAGGCCCCGGTGATTGGGCTGATGGCTTGCGCTTCCCGCGACCATTTCCTGCGCCGCACGCGGGCGGTGGCGCCAAATTCCGGAGTCATCAGTTCTATGGATGTATTGAACGTGGACTATGTCTATACCGCGATGATCGGCGCGGTGGATGCTTTGTTGCGCGGTCAGTGCCAAAAAAGCTTTTATCAGTCCATTCGTATGACCAGTGGCAATCAGAAGTACATCACCATGGATGGAATGTTTGAATAAACTCACATCAGGCCGGAGCAATGTCCGGCCTTGATTTGCAAATCAGCAAAGATTGATTTTTGCGTCGGCCTTGATCCTTCCTTTTACTATAATAAAAACATCATAGCCGAAGGAGGAAATCATGAGTCAGCTTGAACATCTGCCTCACCCCAGCCGCTTGCCTTCTCTGAATCACCATACACTGGCCTTTTTTTCCAATCCCGATGACGTTCGCAAAGCGGCTTCGGCGCTGGTCAATGCCGGCTTTCATGAGGCCGACATCAATGTCTTTGAAGGCGATGATGGGGTTGAAGCTGTGGACCTGGATTCAATCCACGCCGACCTGATGGAAAAGTACTATCGAAAATTCGTGAAGTTTTCAGACTCGGCCGAATGGCATTTTTTGACCGAGGCCGACGATGAACTGCGCCGTGGGCATATTCTGATGTGCCTGGTGACCATGAACGTCGAAGAAAAGGACGTGGCGGTGCCGCTTCTAAGAAAACACAAGGCCTTTGATATTCGCTACTGCACGGGCATCGCGATTGAAGAGGTTGTTTAAGGATTCTTTCTAGGGTACATCTGTCACATTCTTTGTGAGGTGACAGATGACCGACCTTGAATTCAAAATTTTCAAAGTTCCTTCCGAATTTGGCGAATGGCTGGCGGCCTTCGAGGACGATCAGCTGATTTTTCTGGGCAGCTACAATGCCGGGAAAAAATTGGTGGAAGGCGATCTGGCCTCTTTGATTGAGAAATTCTACAGCGTGCGCATTGGCTCTTTCCAACCAGCCAAATGGAACAATGGCAATTTCTGGACAACCCAGCACCAAATCAAGCTTCAGGGCACCGAATTCCAAATGAAGGTGTGGCTGGAGCTTCTGAAAATACCCGCAGGCAAAACCGTCACTTATTCTGAGCTGGCTAAAAAACTGCGTAAAGGATCCGCAGTTCGCGCTGTGGCCACCGCCGTCGGTAAGAACCCCATCAGCTACTGGATTCCCTGCCACCGCGTGGTCGGCAAAGGCAGCAATCTTTTGAAATATCACTGGGGCCCGGAAGTGAAAGAATATCTGCTGATAAAAGAAGGCGTGCTTTAAAACTTCAGATTGAAATTCAGCGTGATGCCGGGATTGCGAACATAGTCGTACTGATCAGCAAAGTCGACATTGGGAATCACCTGCACATCCAGCATGTTCTTGTACAGGACGCGGCTCCAGGCAATGCCCAAATTATAGCTTTTCATCTGATAGTTCGGCCGGTTTGTTGACGTCACAAAAATATTATACGAGATATTCGATCGATTGCTGAACCAGTGCCCCAGGGCCACACCGTTGGTCACCGTGAACAAATGGGCACGGTCTTCATAGTCACCCTCATTCACAAAAGTCAGATTAAAGCGCTGGGAAAGCTGAAAGGCAAAGTTGAAGGCCAGAAAGATCCCCGTGCCCTTGTCGGCATCGGCATAAAACTGCAGCTTTGGGTTCACCCGATAGTTTTTGCCGCGCTCGACGACGCTTTCAAGTGTCAGCGTGTGGGAAATCAAAAAAGAGCCGGCAAAGCTAATGCGCGGCTGGAAAGACGCTTTAACATCCCCCAATTTGCGGAAGAATCCCAGTGTCGCCCCGTAATCCCGTTCGCGCGGAGTCTGACGAAGGTATGTCTGGGAAATACCGCGCTCTTTGGTTTCATCATAGCTGGTAAAAGTGATCTGCCAGTATTCTTCCACATTGGGAAGACGCAAATTGAAATTGAAACCGAAGGCATCGTTGTAACCTTCTTTTTCGTTATAATAAAAAGACGGCTCTATCAGGAACGCGGTTTTATTCTGTTTGGTGGTGTACTGCTGACCGGCCAGAAACAAGTCCACCCCTTCGGCCAAACCGTCAAACCATTCAGAAATGGCGACGTTACCGGTGATGAAGGACTTTTCCCATTTGCCTTCCTTGGATTCCGACTCGGCTTCCGAGTATTCTGCGCGCGCATTTCCGCAATACAGGGCCAAGGCCAGCATCACTGACCCCAGAGCACTTTTGCGCGCGAAAGATATTGGTGCTTTTTTCCCCTTCACGTTTTAGTCTCCAAACATGAAGTATTTTAGACTTATCCTTTGCTTCCTGTCGCTGAGTATCTCACTGCTGGCTGCAAAATCAGTCCAAGCCTACATCCCTCAGCGTGGTAACGTCGTGGCCACCCTCAGTCCCTATTTCTTCAAAACCAATTATGACGGCCACGAGCAGGGACAAAACAAGATGACCACCGGGATTTCTTTGGTGGCCAATGGGGATGTCGACAACAAAGGCAGTCTTGAAATCGCCGCAATCTACATGAACAAAACTTACTTCCGTGAAGACGGCAATCGAACCGTTGCAGAAAAAACCCAGCTGATGCACATCACGATGGGATACCGTCGCTGGTGGACAGAACCTTTTTCAACTTCACTGGCTCTTTACACCTCTTATCCGATGGGACTTGTGGACGTGCTTCACAACGACTTCACGCCGGAAGAAGACATGGGCACCACCGCTCGCTCCACCACTGAAACCGGGCTGGATTTGGCTCTTCAGTATGAGCTGATCAACCGCGAACGTTTCACGATCGTGGCTGAAGGGCGCTACTCGTACTCGCTGACCAAAAAGTCCAACGAATACGCCGACCAGTACGGCGCCAGCATCGGGATCAGATACTTCATTCAAAGCAAAGTGGCGTCCCCGAAAGAGCTTCGAGAATAATCAGGTCCTAATTTAGATAAGTTAAATATTTGATTTTGTGGGTCTTTTAAGAAACACAAACTTTGGTCCATATTTGAAAATAGCCTCTTTACTTACATATAATTTACATAGTAATTTATATGTAAATGGAGAGCTTCAAATGAGCACCCTCGCCCTTCCCGAACTGGCTAACATCCCCTTTGTTTCTGCCGAGCAACTGCAACCGCCGCCGGGCCTTTCCACCGGCGTGAATGTCCTGGATGACTTTCTGCTGTGGAAAGGAGTCCCGCAAGGCGACCTCAGCCTGTTGCAAGGGGCCCCCGGCACCGGCGCCACTTCCTTGTGGATTCGCATCGTTCAAAACGTGCATTCCCAAAACAAGTGGGCGGCATGGATCAACGGGGATGCTCAGCTTTTCCCCGCTCATTTAAGCAACTACAAAATCAATCTGAAAAAACTGCTGGTGGTCAAAGAGCCCAAAGAAAATGAACAGCTTTTCTGGCTGCTGCAGGAACTCATCACCAGTTCCCTGTTTGAAGTGATCGGCTGCAATCTGAAAGAGATGTTTTTGAAAAACCATCAGCTGCAAAAATTGAAACGACTTTGTCGTCTGCACAAGGTCGCTTTGGTTTTTGTGAATCAGAAAGCCAGCAAGTTTGTAAACCCGCTGTTCAGTCTGATGATCCATTTTCAACGCGACTTTATCACCATCCAAAGGGCCTTGCACCGTCCGACGCCGTTCAATCTGGCAGGGAGTATGATTCATGCGAACTTTATGCATCAATTTAAAAACACCGCAAGAAAGCTCCTCAGCTGAGGCCTTTTTGGTGCTGAACCCGCGCGTTCAGTACCGCTTCCCGCACTATATCTTCGTGGACATTGGTTCGACCCAGCACTTGATGGGCGGCGAAATGGGCTGCCTTGAAAAAGCGCTGGAAATCGCAGCCAAGTTTGCTCCGGATGCCAGTGCTGCCATTGGTGATACTCCGGCCGGCGCACAGATGCTGGCGAAATGGCGCCCGTCGCATATCAGTCTGCGCGGCAAAGAACAGGAAAGCTTCAAAGGCCTGGGACTGGATGCCCTGAAAGATCTTGAAGGTCTTTCGCCGTGGGCCCAGAAAAAACCGGTCGAGCACATGATTGCCTTCTTCCACACCCTGGGTGTGTACGGGCTGGAAGGTGTTCTGAATTTTCGTCTTAATTCACTGCGTGAACGCTGGGGGGATTTTGGGGTTTTACTTTGGAATCGTCTGCATTCTCAGGACTCTCAGGTCATTTCACCTCTTGTGCCTCGCGACCCTCTTGTGGGCTATGGCTACCTGGATGATCCCTTAGGTTCCGCCCCCCTGCTAATGAACCGGCTCAAGGTTCATCTGGACATTCTGTTTGCGCGCCTGCAGGGCTTGGCCCGTCATGCGCAGCGCCTGGATGTGGTTTTACACTGTGAATACTCGGACAAACACTACAATCTTTCGATTGAACCCGTCAGCCCGACACGCGATCAGGAATTGTTCGAGGATCTGCTATTCAAGAAACTAGAACAGCAGGTTCTGGAAAATCCGATCCGGGAATTTGAAATCACTTTGTTTGATGTACCGGAAAAAATCCAGCAGCTGGATTTCTTTGAACCCCGGGACAACACCGAGGACCGCTGGCGCCGCCTGATCAGCTTTGCAAAACAATCCCAGTGTGAAATGGGCTTTCTGCAAATGGAAGCCAGCCACTTCCCCGAACAAAGTTTCCGTCTGGTGACCGACTGGCCCGAGGACTTTAAACCTCAGGATCTGGTGGAAAGACAGGACGAGGCTTTGCAAATCAAATCAGTGTATGCAAAAGCTCTGGCTTCCAGCCCGCGCCCGTCCCTGCTGCTGGAAAAGCCACAGGCCCTGAGCACTGGCGAGGTGCAAAAGCTTCGGTTTGTGTCGTCCCTTCCCAGTGAACGCATTGAATCGGCCTGGTGGCAAATTTCAGTTCAGGATTTAAAAAACAGAGATTATTACTTTGCGCTCTCTCATCAAGGTCAACTGCTGTGGGTTTTCAAAGATCGCATAAATTCACAGGTCTACTTGCATGGGTACTTTGACTAATAAAGCTTTGATTGCTTCACAAAATTCCAGGCTGCCGGCCAAACCCCGGCCGCGCGCCAAAGGCTTCGTCGAACTTCTGGGTCGCAGTAATTTTTCGTTTCTGCAAGGGGCTTCCAGTCCTGAAGAGATGGTGTCGCAAGCCGTGGAGTTCGGTTACGACGGTATGGCGCTGTGTGATCTGAACGGCCTGTACGGCGTGGTCCGCGGTTTTCAGACCATTCAGTCACCTTCTTTGTTCACCGCTTCGCCGCAAGTGAAGGAAGGCTTTCATTATCTGATTGGTTCAGAGCTGACTTTGACCGATGAAAGCTCCGTCGTGCTGATCCCGATGAACAAACAGGGTTATTCGCATCTGTGTGAAATTCTGACATTGGGAAAACGTCAGGCGGCCAAGGGTTTTTCCAAACTCAGTCTGGAACAGATTGAAAAATACAATCAGGGTCTTTTGTGCCTGGCCATCCCGCCGTGGACGGACGAACGCTATGAAAAACTTGAAAAGATTTTCGACAACCGCCTGTATCTGCCGCTGTGGCGGGATCTGACCTGGGAATCCCAGGAATTCTGCCGACAGGGCTTTGCGCTGGAAGAAAAATACCAGGCGCGTCTGTTTGTTACCCAGCGCCCGTTCATGCACAGTCCGGAACGCAAACCTTTGTTTGATGTTCTGACCTGCACTCTTCATCACACCACTTTGGCAGAGGCGAAAAACAAACTGATTCAGAATTCTGAGAGATGCTTAAAAAGCCTCGATGATATTTCGTGGTTGTGGCAAGACCGCCTGGATCTTGTGGAAAAAACTGTGGAGATCTCGGCACATGTGACGTTTTCACTAAATGAGATACGTTACCGCTATCCCGCATCCAGCTTGCCTTTGGGGATGACTCCCACCGAACACATGCACCACCTCACATTGAAGGGCGCGGAAAACCGCTACCCTGAAGGGATTCCTGACAAAACCTTAAAACAGATCGAGCACGAGTTGGAATTGATCAAAGATCTTCAGTACGAAGATTACTTTCTGACTCTGAAAGAGATCTGTGATTTCGCTTCATCCAGAGGGATTCTTTATCAGGGCCGCGGTTCGGCGGCCAATTCCGTGGTGTGTTTCTGTCTGGGATTAACCGCGATTGATCCGGTGCAAATGAATCTGCTGTTTGAACGTTTTCTGTCACGTGAAAGGCGCGAACCGCCGGATATTGATATCGACTTTGAACACAGCCGTCGCGAGGAAGTGATTCAGCACATCTATGAAAAATACAACGAACGCCACGCGGCCATGGTGTGCACGGTGATTCGTTATCGTTCCCGCATGGCCATTCGTGAAACAGCCAAGGTGTTCGGCATGCCGCTGGCAAAAATCAATGCCATGATCAAGTTCATGGGCCGTGATGGCATGAAGCGCCTGCTGGATCCCGCGGTGGCTGCGGATTTCGGCATGGAGCCGGGGCCGTGGAAGATGTTCATGGCGCTGGCTCAGCAGCTGCACGGATTCCCCCGTCATCTGGGAATTCACAGTGGCGGCTTCCTGATCACTCAGGATCCCATCACTGAAATGGTTCCCGTGGAAAAAGCCACCATGAACGGCCGCTATGTCATTCAGTGGAACAAAGACGACGTGGACTTCCTGCGCCTGATGAAGATTGACGTTTTAAGTCTGGGAATGCTGACGTGTCTGCGCAAGTGCTTTGATCTTTTGCGTGATGTGAAAGGCAAGGACTACAGCCTTGCCACTTTGCCTGCCGATGACAAACTCACTTACGACATGATCTGCCGCGCGGAAACTGTCGGCGTCTTTCAAATTGAGTCCCGCGCGCAGATGAACACTTTGCCCCGCATGCAGCCCAAAAACTTTTATGATCTGGTGATTGAAATCGCCCTGATCCGCCCCGGCCCCTTGCAAGGGGGCATGGTGCATCCATTCCTGAAGCTGCGCCAGAATCCGCCGAAAGAAATCAAATATGCGCATCCCGCTTTAAAGGAGATTCTGAAAAACACCATGGGCGTTCCCATATTTCAGGAACAAGTGATGAAGATGGTGGTCGCTGTGGCGGACTTTACTCCGGGTGAAGCTGATGAACTGCGCCGGGTGATGTCGTCCGCGTGGAAACGCAAAGCCACCATGGGTGGTATCGAGCAGCGCCTGCGCACCGGATTTGCCAGTCACGGGATTTCCAGTGAATACGCCGATCAGATTTATAAAACCATCGAAGGTTTTGCCAACTATGGTTTCCCGGAAAGTCACTCGGCCAGCTTTGCTCTTTTAACTTATGCCAGCTGTTATCTGAAATGTCATTACCCGGATGTGTTTGCCTGCGGCCTTTTAAACAGTCAGCCCATGGGCTTTTACGCGCCCCGCACGATCATCGCCGAAGCCCAGCGAAATGGCGTGGTGGTGGCGCCCTTGGACGTGCAAAAATCTGACTATGACTACACTATTGAAAAAACGGCCTCGGGTGATCAATTGCGTGTGGGGTTAAGATCTATCTATGGCATTCCCGAAACGCTGCTTCGCCGGGTTGAAGACAGTCGCAAAACAGAAGGTCTGTATCAGGATCTGGCGGATTTTATCCGTCGCACGCAGCTTCCCCGCAGTATGCTGCTGAAACTGGCCGCCGCCGGTGCTTTTGAATCTTTCAACGGCAATGTGCGGGAACTGATCTGGAATCTGGAATCTTTAAGCCTTGATCAGCAAAGCTTCCTGTGGGGGCACCCCAAAGAGCAATTTGAACTGGGTGAAGACGAGGATGAACCTGAACATCTGCCGTTTGAATCCAACTGGGACCGCCTGCGCCGCGAATACGACAGCAAGGGGTATTCCGTTGAATCCCACCCGATGTCGGTACTTAGAACCTATCTGCACAGTAAAAGCGAAGCTCTGCGCGAAAAACGTTTTGTGCCTTATTTTTCTTCGGATGATCTGAAGCGCATGAAAACAAAAACCAAGGTGCGGGTTGCGGGTCTGGTGGCCATCACTCAGCGCCCGCCCACCGCCAAAGGAATGTGTTTTATCACGCTGGAAGACGAATTCGGCTTTATGAACATCGTCATTCACCCCGAGATCTATCAAAAGGACCGCACCACGATTTACACCAGATCGCTGCTGGAAATCCACGGCCAGGTTGAAAAAGTGGGCGTCATCACCAATATCCGCGCTGAACGTATTCTGCCGCTGGGATAGGCCCTGAAAGTGCTTTTCAAGTCCGATCCCGCGGTGTTATGGTGCCGGCATGATCCGCGAAGCCATTGAAATGATTTTCACCCCTGCCACGTCCGTCGCCAAAAAATACGGATTCGTCTATCATTCGATTTCTTTGAAGCACCGCTTTGAACGCTGTAAAAAAATATGGCTACCGCATCTGAAAAACTGTCAGGACACTTTTCTGCAAGTTGTAAAAGGCCTGCCTCAGAAAAAATCCGTGGTGGTTCTGGGCAGTGCCCATTTGCATGAAATCCCGCTGCACCTGCTGGTGGACAATTTTGAAAGCATCACCCTGGTGGATGTCATTCATCCTTTGAAACACCACTGGGCGGCCAAACGCAATTCACGCCTGAAGCTGGTCACCCAGGATCTGGGCGGATCTTTGCATGAACTGGAAAATCTGAAATCCCTGGAGGACCTGAACAAACTGATTCAGGATCTGACTGAAAAACAGATTTTCCACTTTGAAGCCGACCTGATTGTGTCCGGGAACCTGCTGTCCCAGCTGGCGCTGCTTCCGATGGAAGCCTTGGAAAAACACATGAAAAAGGATCTGAGTTTGGCTGAAAAAGACCAGATCTGCACAGCCTTTGGGGAAATTCATCTGAAGAACCTGCGCCAGTGTTCCGGCCACAAGCTGATTTACACAGACCGTGAAGTCACCTATCGCAATCCGGAAGGGGAAAAGATCTATCAAGGATCTTATCCAGTCAATTTTGACGGCTTCACCAAACTGCGCGAATGGGATTGGATTCTGGCTCCACTGAAGGAAGCCTCGAAGGAATATTCCATTGAAATGAAAGTGGAAGCATACTCTTCCAAATAAAAAAGCCGCATTTCTGCATCACAGATCATGCGGCTTTTCTTTTTAGCAGCGAGGTCCTTTGCTGCAACCCAGAAGGTCTTCGGTCTCTTTCAACTTGAAGAAGTTTTTCAGGCGGGACTTGTTATCCAGATGAGTTGAGCTGTCACTTTCATTTTCTGCATCCTCAAGATGGCACATCCAGGACAATGCCGCTTTGGCTTTTTCTGACTGAACTGAAAGCTCCTTATCCTGCGCCAGGAATTTGTTCAAGATGCGGAAACCAATGATATCAGCCTGCGTTTCTTTGTTTTTGTTTTCAATGAACTTCGCAGACTTGTCCGCCATATCCGAGTTCACACATGACAGCACTCGGTTATCCAGTTCGAATCCACGGAACTGCAATTGATGAGTCATCTCATGCGCCAGGGTCATCACAAGGCCTGCGATTCTTTCCGTCTTGGTTTTTCCGGCATTCAGCAACAACTGACCAGGACAGATATAGATCACACCACTGGGACCACCCCCCGGCAGCAATGAGCGAGCCATCACGCTCAAACCGTCAACTCCGCAGCCCACGGCCATATCAATCGTGACCGTGTCTTTGCCTTGATAGGAATTTTCAAAAGTCTCTGACACGGACTGAACCACTGTCGTATTCAAGGTCCCGACCAAATCCATACGGCCATTTTCAAGCTTTTCTGACGTCACAAACTCAATCATCAGCTTGCGCACGATCTCAGTGGCTTCTTTCACTTCTTCATCATAGTTATAGATGGTTCGGTATTCTTTGTCGGCCAGGACCAGCAGGCGACTTTGCGCTTGGAATCTTTTGGCTCCATCGGTGATGGTTTTTTGGAACGACTCTTTGGATCCATCAAATTCTTCCGGCAAAGACAGCTCGGCTTTCAGGGCTTTCACTGCGGCGGCGAAACCGTTCTTTTTAATATCCGCCACGATGGGCAGAACCGATTTTTCACAGATATTGATTTCAGGTGTTTCGCAGATCGGAGCAGATCTCGCGCCCGGAACAATTTGTTCCGCCTTGGCTTTGTCGGTGGCCTTGTTGCGGTACTTTCTTGCGTAATCAGAATCTTTTTCCGCACACGCGGCCAAACCCAAACTGATCGCAAGGATAACGCTAAGCTTTTTCATAACTGCTCCTTTTCTTTACGCGTGAGTACTGAAAAACGGCACTTCCGCGGGCCGGAGCCTCGTGGTTCGAGGCGGACCTGATAGCTAAGGAGTAAAGCAAAGGCAGGGCCAAGCCGCCGTCTCAAAATGAGATAGGAAAAAGGTTCCCGGTTCTTTTTTGGGTCTACAACGCGTCTAACGCAGTGGGGACCCAAAAAAGAACCGGGAACCTTTTAGTTTATTTTTTGAGGGCGATGTAGAGGCCTTCGAAGGTGGGGATGATGGCGGATTCGAACAGGGTTGGGTCCGCCAGGCGCTTGTTGAAGTCCTGCATGATGCGGGTTTGTTTGTCTGAGAATTTCTGCGTGGGTTCTCCCCACACCGAGCCTGACAGGAAGATGTTGTCAGCCAGAATCAAGCCGCCTTTACGAACGTTTTTCTCGGCCCAAGTCAGATAGTCAAAGTAAGCCGCTTTGTTCCCGTCGATGAAGACGCCATCAAAAGGCCCCAAAGCTGCGATTTTTTCAAGCTCTTCACGAGCATCACCCATCACCAGATGAATTTTCTTTTGGGACTGATCCAGTTGTGCAAAAATCTGTGACGAATACTCGCCATGCTTCGGATCTTTTTCCAAAGTCCACAGCTCCCCGCCTTCAGGCAGGGCTTCAAAGATGTACTGGGCAGACAATCCTGTCAGCGTGCCGATCTCGACAAATTTGCGGCAACCATGCGTGCGCACCAAAGTCTGAATCAACTTCGCTTCAGCAGCATTGATGCTGATTCTTCCCAGATTCAATTCATCCGCAAACTGGCGAGAACGTTTTTTCAGATCACTTTCTTCAGAAAGAAGTGAAAGCATATAATTGTCTTTGTGGGTTAACACGGATTCACGCATGCCCTATCTTCGCACATCCCGCCTTTGAAGTTAACAGGAAGTTAATTTGCCCGTCATTCTGCTCGCGCATAGCCTTAAGGGACCTGTTTCTCTAACACGGAGGTATTTCCATGAATTTGTCTTCAGCTATTAAAATTGCCGCTTCCTTGACCCTGGTGTTTGCCTTGGGGGCCTGCTCCAGCAAATCCAAAAAAGAGGATGAAAACGTCATCGGTCAACGCGGCAACCGCGGTCCTGATTCGGCCCTGTCCGGAGCCGCCGGTGATTTAAAAAAATCCACCAAGTTCTCAACCCTTTCCCAGAACATTCGCTTCAATGTCGGAAGTTCAGAACTAAATGCCTCCAGCCGCCGTGCTTTGGATGAAATCGCCAGCGAGCTGAAAAAGACCGCCAACTCCTATGAAAAAATCCGTATCTCCGGCCTGACGGACCCTCAAGGCGACACCGATCGCAACCTGCGCCTGTCGGAAGCCCGTGCGATGCGCGTGCGTGACTATCTGGTTTCTCGCGGTGTGGCTGAAGACAAACTGGAAACGATTGGCAAAGGAGCTGTCGCCCGCGACACCATGGGCACATCCTCGCAAATGGCGCGGGATCGCCGCGTGGACTTTGAGATTGTCGAATAACGTCAAAAACGGCAAGATAGTGGCCTATGAATCCACTTCTTGTCTTTGACCTTGATGGCACTTTGATTGACTCGGCCCCGGATATTATCGTGGCCGTCAATCGCACTTTGGCAAACCATTCCAAACCAACTCTGAGCGATGAACTGATCATCTCTCACATCGGCGAGGGCATTAAAAAGCTTATCGCCGATTTATTTAAAGACGCCCCTTTGGAACCCGCCGACATCATCGCCCTGGAAATGGAATTCCTGAAAACCTACGAAGAAGAGATGCTGCAAAAAACCCGCATCTATCCGGGCGTGGAAGACTTCCTGTCCCGCTATCAGGGACCGATGGGTATCATCACGAACAAAAATGAAATCCCCGCGAAGGTCATTTTGAAACACCTGGGCTTGGACAAATACCCGTGGGTAAATGTTTTCGGCGCGGATACTTTGGAAGAAAGAAAGCCCAGTCCGCTTCCTTTAAGAACAATGATGAAACTGGCGGGCCGTCTGCCTGGCAACACCCTGATGATCGGCGATGGCATCCCGGATATGGTCTCAGCTCAAAGGGCTGGGGTTGCCTCTATCGCCATTGGGTTTGGATATACGGCGACTCCTATACTGGAGTCATATGAACCCCTGGCTGTTTTGGAACACTATCAGGAACTCTCAGGTTTGATTGAACGAATCTCAGTCCGGGCCTGATGGATGCTGGACCTTGGTCCCATTCGTGGGGACAGTGTAAAGGATTAACCAAAAAACTCCGATAACTTCTATAGGAATTAGTTTGAGGAGTGGAATGAAGACCCAAGGCAAAATTTGGATCATCTATGATGCTGAGGCCAAGACGCAGACAAAGCCAATGTCTGTGGTTCAAGCTCAAGTTTCGATCCTGTCCATTCCTGAACATGAACACTCGAAATTCTTCCTGTGGACCCCGGGCTGGGAAAGCTGGCTGTCCATCAAAGACTTCCTGGAATCTGATCAAAACTATTTCGTCATCGTTCAACCCCCGAAGCCAGGCGGCATGCCTTCTCTTCCGGGTGAAAATGAACACACCCTGACCGCGACCAAGAATGCTCCAGCCACCAATGGTGGTGTTGACAGTCCGTACACGCAGGTTGTGGTGGGCGATATTCCCCTGAAGCACCGTGAAGTCGGTGGCTATCACCAGAAAGATTTTAACGGAGATGATCTGGATCTGGCCAAGATCCGCAAAGACAAATCCGATATGCCAAAACCTAAAAAGAAAGGTGACGAGCCTGAAGAAGATCCGCTGTCCCAGACCGCGAAGCCTGAACCCAAAGGTTCTGATCGCCGTCGTGATCCCCGTCACAACTTCAAAATTGAAGTCGTGCTGGTATCCAAGGTGCGCTCGTTCCGCACTTATTCGAAGGACATCTCTTTAAGCGGAACCATGCTTGAAGACGAAATCCCAAGAGACTTCCTGAATAAGCCTTTCGATCTGATCATTGTAAATCCATTTGAACCGGATCCATCCAAAGCCCGTCTGCTGTTCCGCGCGAAAATCGTGGGTGACCTGGCAGACCCTCGCCGTCTGATGTTCATCGAACAAGACGTCACCATGACATTGCGTCTGGATGCTTTGCTGAAAGCTTACGTGGCTTATCAGGATCAGGTCCGTCGCAGCGCCGGCTAGTCTTACTCCAACCTTATCAAAAAATACTGTTTTGCAGGACCGCGCATCGGCGCCTCTTCACGACTATCGTCGTATAAATTGCGATGCTGAATTGTTTGCTCCTTAATCATCCTTCAAATTTTCAGAATAATTATTGCGTTAAACCCTCTTAATGAAAGATCGAGGCCAGTTTTCTCATATCAACGTCAAGACTCTTTAACACAAACCCGATATCTAATTTTGAGAAATCCATTAAGGAGTCTTTATGAGTACACTGAAGTACGTTGTTGTGATGGGGACCGCACTTGGTCTGCTGACGGGTTGTCAGAAAGAATTGGAAGAAGCTTCCAAACCCCGCTACCTGTACATCGCCAGCGGCGCCTGTTATTCCGGCACTGGCAACACCACTTACAGTGCAACGACTTCCTCCAATGTGATCTTCCGCATCGGTCTTGAAACTGCTCAGTATGAAGGCCGCATCGCCGATTTTTCTTCTGTGCTGGATGCTCCGGGCACAACTCCGGTCAGTATTGTCAATCACGACGATGAACATCTGCTGGCCCTGCTTGAGCACACCGGACAACGGCGTATCGAGCGGATCAAAAAAGAACTGCTCGGCGAAAGACAAACTTTTTATAACAACACTTCCGCGACGGCCCCTATTGGCGCGTTACAATCGGCCGCTCGCTTTTTATTTTCAGTCGTGGATGGTCTTTTGATCAGCCGTACAACGGCGATTGAAAAGCTCGACACGGGCAAGTCCCGCGAAACCGGGACAGGCACCAATGCCTGGGTGCAGGGACCGGGTGGCGCTTGCAGTGCCTCGGTCACCAACATCACTTCACTTGCCACCTATCCGACATCATCCAATGCCGCTGGTTACAACATCATCTACACTCATTCCCAGAATGCCTCCAGCGCCAACAATCGTATTGGTATCATGAACGGACTGACGGGTTGGAACGGAACCACCGGATGTCTGGCGGCACAATCCGGCCCGGCCCTGACCGCTTACCCGACGTCTTCGGTGTACATGCCTGATTCCGGGCGTATCGCGGTGACTTACGCAGGGATCTCGGGATCCATGCTGAATTCAATCTACACTTATGATGTTGATGAAACCGCCAACACCATTTCAGATGCGGTGAATGCCTATGAGGTTCCCAGTGTGATCTATGGAGCTTCCGCGATGGTTTATGACGAAGTGAAGGGGCATCTGTACGTTGCCACCGGCGGCGCTGTGACCACGAACTTCACGACAGGAAACATTCCGTACAATATTGAAAAATTCAGCTATGACAGCACGACGAAGACCTTCACCCGCGTGGGTTCAACGTCGTATTACAGCGGTAATCTTGAAACCCGCTGCATCTCGTCCATGTTTATTGGAAATTAAGGCGTTCCGATGATTTGAACGCCCCAGCTGACCAGATCCCCATTAAAGGTTGAACCACCATCAATGACTTTGATTGTCCAGGTGCCGTTGGAACGTTCCTGGAAGAAGGCATTGCTCAGGAAAACTTCATTGTCATAATCCACCTGACCCAACAATGAATTTCGCATATTCAGAATCATGCTCTTGGTGCCTGACGGAGACGTCAATTCCACACCCAGATCGCCCACACGGTCATGA
The DNA here is from genome assembly GCF_000317895.1 of Bdellovibrio bacteriovorus str. Tiberius. Lineage (NCBI taxonomy): Bacteria > Pseudomonadati > Bdellovibrionota > Bdellovibrionia > Bdellovibrionales > Pseudobdellovibrionaceae > Bdellovibrio > Bdellovibrio bacteriovorus. The sequence goes on along the minus strand of NC_019567.1, from coordinate 373,351 downwards.
TCCACCTTCAAACGAATACGAACCCCTTCGATGCGCAGATTGTCGGTCACCGTCACGGTGTTGCTGACACCCGTCGCACTGTAATCAGGAATTGCCACCCGTGTGGTGTTTTCAACCCAGCTGGTCCCCGAAAGACCGGCCGTAAATGTCGAAGTATAGTTCTTTGCCATTGCCACGGCCGCATCCACATTCACGCGGCCAAATCCATACCAGTTATGGAATTTGAAACCGGCACTGTTGGTGACCCAGGCATTTTCCCAGACAGCACCCGCAGGCAGAATCACGTTCTTGGCAGCATTCCCCGGATAATTCCGCAGAGGATGGTTGCTAATCGCCCCTGAATTCGGACGAACCTGCACGGCTGTTTTGGCCAGGATGTATTTCACATCACGCCAGTTCAAGTTCGGATTGGCTTCCAAAAGCAAAGCAATCGCCCCCGTCAGAACCGGAGCCGCCGAAGAAGTCCCGTTAAATGTCGTTGTGTAATTGCAATTCAGGTTTCCGTTATTACCCCGTTCGAATTCCACTTTGCCCGAAATGCTGGTCTGAGCATAACCCGCCGTGCACCCCGTGCGGTCCGTGGTCACCATCGCTGGAGAGTCATCACCGGACTCTCCACCAAAGGAAGAAATCCATACATTGGCCCCCACAGAAGAATACGAAGCTGCATCGCCTGTTGAATTTAAAGCCGCCACAAGTATCGTGTACGGAGTGCTGTTGTCCGGATCCAGATTGGAGTTACCGATGCAGTAAGTATCTGTCGATCCTTTGCATTCCACCAGGAAGTCATTTCCCGCAGACTTCACATAGATCGAGCCTTTACCGCTGCGACCATTAAGCACACCGTTTAGCAAAGCCGTTTCCCAGGCAGCCACCGGATCCGGCAGATAGTTCTGAGAATTCCCCCAGCTCATATTGTAAACATCATGGCCGCCACCAAGTTGTTCGGCCATACGAGTGAAAGTTTGTGAAACTCCGGTGGAAAGGAAATTGTACGCCAGCAGCTTTGCCTTATAGGCAACACCCTTACTGCCCACGCCATTATCACCCACAGCTGCCGCCAATCCCGCAACCGCAGTCCCGTGATTGTCGTCGGCAGAGTTCGGCGGAGCATTGTTTGTTCCGGAGGTGTGATAGTTCCTGGAAACCCCATACAGGAAGTTGTCCTTCAGGTCAGGATGGACATCCTGAACACCGTCATCGGAAATCACGATCTTGATTCCATTTCCGGTTAACCCGGAAGTCCAAGTCTGTAACAGATTCAAATCCACACCGGCCGTTCCGGCATCACTGGCAAAAACTTTTTGTCCGGTATTATTGATATGCCAGGCATAACCCAACAACGGATCCGCGCCCGTGCCCGCCAGCTCTTCACCAACCGCAGTGAAACTGTTTTTCGCGCAGTTGGTAAATAAAGTCCCCGTGATAGCAGCTATCACCGCAAGGCCCATCAGCATTTTGGCTTTAGGACTAAAACTTTTCATACTTCCTGCTTAAAATCTCCAGCTGGGTCTGACTGATGCCAGGTTCGCTGCTTAAACGTTCTTTCAAAGAGGACAAATTAAAAGTGTCCTGCGCCGAAGTCACAAAATACATATTTGCTTCCGGCATCGAACCCACAACTTTCAGGTCATATTCCTGAATCAGAGAATCGATATTCACGCCTTCATTCACGGTGATCTGAATGGTGCCGGTCACAACGCCCGCAATACCTTTGCGTTCGTTATAAACTGCCAATGGCTGCGACGCCGAGAAGTGGCGGTCATCGCCGCGGAAGCCGTCTTCTTCGACCAGATAGTAACCGTTGATTTCAGCAAGATAGGCGCTGCGCTTTCCGGCAGACTGCGGATACGCGGTTACACCTTCCCACACCTTCCAGGCAGTCCCGGAAAGAACTGATGACTGTGCCAATCGGCGATCATCAGGTTTTGGTAAAACCATCTGCTTTCTTTTTGGTTCCAGCAAACGGCGGGATTCTTCCGCTTGGTTCTGACCGTGCGACGGGATTTCAGTAACCTGCATTTGCGCACCCGGGGACTGCATGGCGATGTCCTCTTCGCTCAGACGGTCCTCTGAGGATTCAACAACATCGGCGGCCTCTTTCAGGGATTCAGTCAATGTCGGCTCCTGATCCTTTTTTAGGAACAGGGAAAGCGCTACAACCGCTGTGATTACAATAAGTAAGATGATGACGTGTTTACGTGCCATGAGTCCTTTAATTCTATCGTTAAAAAGGGGGCCACGTTCACTATTTTCTGCAAGAAGTATTGGGAAAGTATGGAAACAGCCTGTGTTCTCGTTTTGAGACAGAACTTTGGTCTGTAATAAAAAACCCCTCAGCAATCACTCACTGAGGGGTCCATATTTTTTTAAATCATTTTCTCTTCGATTACGTATTCAACTTCAAAAGCGTTTCCACAGTTTTTTTCAGCTTTTCAACGTCGAATGGCTTTTTGATATAGTCATCAGCGCCGATCTCGAAAGCTTTTTTCATGTCTTCTTCAGAAGCTTTTCCGGAGACAAACACCAGCGGGATTTTTTTAAGATCGCGGTGTTCTTTCAGCAGTTGCGCCAGTTCAAAACCGTTGATCCATGGCAGACCCACGTCCATCAGAATCAGATCCACCGAGTGATCATCCAGTACCGTGGAAAGCTCGGTGCCATCAGCCGCAAGCTTTGTCACGTAACCTTCACTTTCAAGGATTCTTTTCATCGCCAGGCGCATGGTTTCGTCGTCCTCGATCACAAGAATGATCTTTGGATCCAGCTTTTTCTTGGCTTCACGGAACTGATCCAAAGGCACAACTTCCTGAGAAGCAATGCGGGCCTTGGTCATTTTCTCGATCTTTTCGATCAAATCCTTGGTGTTGATTCTTTTGTCCTTCATATCTTCCTTAGTGAGCTTCCTGGGCTTCCAGCCATCTTTCAGCATCGATCGCCGCCATACAACCTGTACCGGCTGCCGTGATCGCCTGACGATATACGTGATCTTGCACGTCTCCCGCCGCAAAGACACCTGGAATGTTAGTATACGTGGTGTTGGGCTGGGTGATCAAATAGCCTGTCTCATTCATATCCAAAACACCCTTGAAAAGGTCGGTGTTCGGCTTATGGCCAATGGCCAGGAATAGACCGGTGATCGGAAGTTCTTTGACAGCGCCATCAACGGTGCCTTTGATTTTTGCGCCGGTCATACCCTTGCCGTCACCCAGAACCTCGGTCACTTCAGTGTTGTAAAGCACTTCGATTTTTGGATTCTTCAGTGCACGGTCCACCATGATTTTGGAAGCACGGAAATGATCACGTCTGTGGATCAGGTACACTTTGGTTGCGAAGCGAGTCAGGAACTGAGCTTCTTCCATCGCCGTGTCACCACCACCGACAACACCGATTTCCTGATTGCGGAAGAAGGCGCCGTCACACGTTGCACACGCAGAAACACCGCGGTTGGCGTAAACTTTTTCAGAAGGCAGACCCAGATACTTCGCGCTGGCACCAGTGGAAATGATGATGGATTTGGCCAGGTGAAGTTTGTCACCGATCCACACTTTGAACGGACGCTGGGAAAAATCCACTTTCGTCACGTTGCGGGTGATGAAACGAGTGCCGAATCTTTCGGCCTGTTTTCTCATGACAGTGATCAGGTCCGGACCGGTGATTCCGTGGTCAAAGCCCGGGAAGTTTTCAACTTCAGTCGTGGTCATCAACTGACCGCCGGCCTCTTCACCTTCGATCATCAAAGGCTCCAGATTGGCGCGGGAAGTATAAATAGCGGAAGTCAGGCCTGCAGGGCCGGAACCGATGATGATGACATTTTCAACTTTTTGATCCTGAGTCATAGATTACCTCACAATTGGTCGGGACAATAACGGATCAAGGCTACCACAAATGGGCCCGTTTTCATTAGTTCTTTGCACGTTTTGGACTGCGTCAGCTACACTGGGCTATGCCTTTGATTTCTTTTAAAAAGAACATACGCACTCCGGTGGATGTCCCCACCGAAACGGTCCTGATGACGGCTCTGCTGGAGGCCGGACTTCCCGTCGCCTCCAGTTGTGACGGTGACGGGGTTTGCGCAAAGTGCAAAATCGTTGTCGTTGAAGGCCAGGAACACCTCAGCGCTGAGAACGAAACAGAATGCTTCCTGAGGGACGCCAATAATCTTCCCAAAGAAGTCCGTATCAGCTGCCAAACCCGAGTTCTCGGTGACATCACTGTCGATGCTACGTACTGGTAATTACAATTACCCCCCTGGTTCTGTCTCAGATTGATAGTTAAAAGAGGGCTTTGTCTCATATTCTCTATTCAGAACCTCGACCGTCAGGCCGATAAAATTCTAGTCCGGGAGGATCATGAATATTCGGCACCTTTGGATTTTACTTCTTTCCTGCTTATTCTTAAGCGGCTGCACCATTGAGGCTGAACTGCTTCGTTTGGCCGCCGATGGTCTGCCGTCTCTAAGCCCACCTGAGGGAGGAAATCCTTCCAAGGTCACCGCCTCGTCCTTCAATGTGCGCACGAATTTCCCGGAAAGACGCGGGAACGCCCAACAGATCCATATCGGCAGCGACGGACAAATTATCTTTAATAGCGTCATTTACAATGACTACTACACGAACAGCTACTTCAAAAAGATAAACAACCAGGGTGCCCCGGTTGCCCTTTCCACCGGGAAGTCACAACAAGAGACTCCGTATTTTTCGCAAGCGCACTCGGCCTTAAATTCCACTGGCGACGTGATGGTGCAACTGGGTTACATTTACGATCCCTCGGGTGAATTCATCGGCCTTGTGAAAACAGATATCAATGGTGTCGTCGACACCAGTTTTAACAGCGGAAATCCTGTAAATATCAATCTGGATCAAACCAAATACATCGCCCGATGGCTGAAAGTGGATTCTTCAGAGCGAATCTATGTGATTGGGGAATTCACCGACACTGGCGTCAGCGAGATCTTTATCAGCCGCTATCTTACCAACGGCAGCCTCGACACCAGCTATGGCACCGCCGGATTTGCCAAAACGGATGTGAATTCCGCCTTCAGCATGCTTGAAGACTGCACCCTTCAAAGTGACCAAAAGATGGTGTGTGCCGGCGCGGCTGGGAACCAATTCTTTGTTGTCCGGTTCAACACAAGCGGTGTTCTGGATACAACCTTCTCCGGAGACGGCATTCTAACCGACTACTATCAAGCCACGATGTTCGATATGGACCGCATCCATTCTGTTATTACCAAGCCTGGCAAAATCTTCGGTCTGGGTCGCGGGACTGTCGCAGGTCCACGAATCATCGCTCTGAATGATGATGGCACCCGTGATAATACTTTTGCCACCAGCGGCCTTTTCAGCCTGGCCCCAAACTTTTCCTACACCGACCATATCACGTTAACATCTTCAGGCGATCTGCTGATCACAGGCAGCAAAGTAAACGGCGCCAACACCGAACTGCGGGTCGCCAAAGTCCTGGCAAATGGAACTTCGGATGCCAGCTTCGGGACCTCGGGACTTGTGTCGCTGAGCGATTTCAAAATCAAAAACACCGCCCTGAATAAAGTTGCGACTTCTGTGACCCTGGATGGATCCGACCGCATCTATCTGTATGGAATCTCCATCAGTCCGGACAGCCCTCGCGGTTACTACGTGACCAAACTGGAAAGTAACGGCAGTCTTGATAACTCTTTTGGCACTGCCGGAGTGCTCAGACCGCATTTTTTGATTTCTTCAAATGAACAGGTGAAGCGATCCTTAATACAGGGCGAAAATCTCCTGGTGGCCGGGACGATGCTTGAAGGAAGGGCCGTGTTTTTATCCAAAGAGCACAATTACGCACTCGACACCAACTTCGGAATTCAGGGGCACTTTACTTTTTACGCCGACAACTTCGAATATATTGAATACATGTTCCTGGCTGAAAATCCTGCTGGAGGCTACTTTCTGTCAGTGGATATCGGCAACGAGGCCACCCAGATAACGACTCAAAAAATTTTAAAAATCACCGCTGCGGGCGCTCTGGACACTTCATTTAATGGAACGGGCATCATCTCACTTCCCAACCCTGAAGCCATGTCGATGGGAATTACTGCCGCCGATGCAAATGGAAATCTGTACGTCCTGAACAAGCTTTGGGAAGGGGCTAACTCGGAGAAAATGATGATCTCCAAATACAATCCGGCCGGCGTCCTTGCTACAAGCTTTGGCAGTTCCGGGCAGCTTGTGACCACACTTGAAGTCTGGCCTTTGGACGCCACCTTCAGGAACGGCCGCTTGATGGTTGCGGGCAACAGCTATGATGATGCCTATGTCATCCGGTTTCTGCCTGACGGATCGCTTGATCTGACGTTTAACTCTGTCGGGTACACCATGCAAAGTATCAACATGGAAAACGAATACATGTCGCTTCACTTCGACAGCGATCAAAATGTTTCCCTGTTTTATGCAAACTATGATTCTGAAGAAAAGTTCATTCTGAAAATGGACCAAGATGGAGTTCCGGATGCGACTTGGGGCACGGGCGGCATCCTGGCTATACCGACGGCACCAGCAAACATGCTGACTTCAGCCGTCTGCGATTCTCAAGGAAGATGGCTTCTGACGGGAACGGAAAACTATAGAAAAGCCTTTATCGCCCGCCTGACTCCAGCCGGAACTCTGGACACCACTTTTGGCAACAACGGCTACGTGGTAGATGATGACTATTTGCAATTCAAAACAATAGCGATCGTTGCAGGTGACGGTATCCTTACAACTGGCGAAGTTAATAACAATGGCGTCATCGACGTTGCTGTTATCCCTTATGACAAGGATGGCGTTCGCTAGTGCAACTTTCAAAGAGCCCGCTTTTGAAAGTCCCTGCCAGGATCATCAGATTCATGATCGGGACGATCCAGACGACGGGCTTCTACCGGCTGCGGAACCGCGCAGCGCTCCCCTTCAACGCGTGACATATTGGTTTTTCGCCCAATGCCCGATTGATTTCGTCCATAACAAGGAATCACTGAGCTGCGCAAAACCGTGGTCGGCTCTGCCGGAGCCACAAAGTCAGTTTCGCGCGTGACAGCCGCACCGGCCTGTTCAAAGCCCAGCAGCAGAATCAAAGCAAGGAGTGCCAGAGTAGCCTTTAATAAAGAACCCATAGAAATCTCCTTCTATGGGCCCATTGTATCCCGAGTTCGGGACTAATTTTGAATTTTGCGTTTTAACGCTGGACCTAGAACCTTAGGCCTTTTGCAAACGGACGAAATTGATTTTGATGCCTTCACGCAGGAAGATTTTCTCAAAAGCCGTTTCGAAGTTTTGATCTTTCATTTCGGAATTATGCAGATCCTGAGTTTCAAAAATGATCTTGTACGGAGACTGACGGATTTCATCCATCGCCCACAGGAAGTACACCAAAGAATCCGTTTTGAAATTGATGAATGAACCCGGCTTTTGCAGACGGAACAGCAATTCCAGATTGTCTTTGCAGACGAAACGATTTTTCGGTTTCTTCGGCGACGTCCATGGATCCGGGAAATGGATATAGACGTTGTCGATCTCGCCTTCCGCAAAAAGATGATCAATGTTGAACGCATGAAAACGCGTGATCGCCGCATTTTTGCAGCCCGCATTCATGGCGCGACGGATGGACTGAATCAAAGGTTTGTATTTCAGTTCCAGGCCCACCAGCAGACGGTCGGAATGGGTTTTTGCGTGATGTGCAAAATAAGTCCCGTTCCCGGTGCCCACTTCCACGTCCATTGGCAAAGCCGGATCAGCTTTGAAAACGTCAGAACGCCATTTGCCTTTGTTCAGCGGAGCACGCAGCTCATCGAAAGCCACATGTGCGTATTCGCCGTTCAACGCCAGGGTGTAGGCATTCTGGTTGGGAAGGTCTTTGGTGATATTAATTTGTCTTCTTAGGGCCTGATCTGTCATGGGTCCCTTGATTAGTCGGACCCGGGTCATCGGTCAAGCTTTTCACAGAGAAGTCCTGTCTGTGGCGGAACGGCTGCAAACGAATCGGGCACTGAGGGACCTCGCAGCTGTCACAGTAGGATTTTTTACAAGGATCCAGGTGAAAAGCCAGCTCCCCGTCAAACTCATAATCCTTTACCACGGCCGCCTCAAATTCACCGGTCATGGCATGAACCTGAGAAACATCCCAATATTCCGGCACCACCATATGGGCGTCCACGTGATGGAAACGTCCCGAGCGGATCACCCGCAGATGGTGAATATTGATCACCCCGGGCACGCGGTTTTTTTCAAGCGCCCCGGCCAGAAGTTCGAGCGATTCCACATCCTGCTGGTCCATCAGACCCCCCAGGGATTCACGCACAATCTTGAATCCGGCATACGCCAGCTGCAAACCCACCAGCATGGCGATCACCGGATCCAGCCATTGAATTCCGGTCAGCAGCACCAGCCCCAAACCCACCATCACACCCGCGGTTGTCAGCACGTCGGACAGTACGTGGGCCCCGCTGGCTTTCAGTGCGTCGGACTGATGGGTCGTCCCCACTCGCTTCAGATACAAACCCAAAGCCAGATTCACCAAAGCAGCTCCGCCGACAATCAGTAAACCCACTTCCAGCTTCTGGGTCGGTTCGTGATAAATCAATGCCTTGGCGGCCTCGGCAATAATCATGATCGCGGCAAAGAAAATCATCCCGCCTTCAAAGGCGGAAGAAAAATATTCGGCTTTGCCATGACCATAAGGATGATCCTCGTCCGCCGGTTGAGCGGCAATACGAATCACAAACAGCGCCACGATGGCGGCAATGACATTCACGATGCTTTCCAACGCATCCGACAAAACCGCCGTGGAGCCCGTCAGACGATAGGCGACAACCTTCATCGTGAATATCACGACACTGGCGATGGCAGAAATCCATGCGGCACGATTACGGATTTTATCAGCGGACGAAACAGAGCTTTGCATATAAGAGCGTTTTCTTAGATACCCCGGACGAGGTCAATGACTAATTAGCCAGCAGCCTTACGGCGCTTATGAATGGCAGATTTGATTTCCACCACAGGTGCAGCTTCGGGCTTGTAATGAGCCACTTGATTGCGTCCCGCACGCTTGGCTTCATAAAGCGCGTGGTCGGCACGACGAACCAGTTCACGGGCACTGATATTTTCACCCGGAATTGTGATGGCAAAGCCCAAAGAAGCGGTCAGCTTCATTGAGTCTTCCCCATTGCGGAAGGTGGTCTTTTCGATATTTTCACGCAAGCGTTCACAGAAATACATCGCACCGGCGTGATTGGTTTCCGTCAGCACCATCAGGAACTCATCCCCTCCGTAACGGGCTGGGATATCGATATTGCGGGTGTTGGCGCGAATGATCTTGCCGACTTCCAAAAGCACATAGCTGCCGAACAGATGGTCATGACCGTCATTCACGGTTTTGAAATAGTCCATATCCATCATCACGACACAGACATCACGGTGGAAACGACGACCGCGCTCCATCTCGAAGTCCAGACGTTGATACAGCGAACGCATGTTGTACAGACCCGTCAGGTCATCGGTATCAACAAGCTCTTTGAGTTTTTCATTGGCGAAAAGCAACTGCTCGTGCAAATCACGGATACGCAGCTGCGAGCGAATGCGCGCCAGAAGTTCCAGCGGCACAAATGGTTTTACGATGTAGTCATCCGCACCCGAGTCCAGAGCCTCGATAATCGCTTCGGTGCTGGAATTTTCCGACACAAACACGCAGGAAACGTGAGACAGACGCTCACGCACGGATTTCAACACCCGCAAACCCGCCATGGAAGGCGCCATCCAGTCCAAAATAACAATGTGAGGGATCCAGGATTCAATCAGCTTATGAGCTTCCGCCTCGGTGGTCACACCGCGCGCGTCGTAGCCCTCCCAGCGCAATGGCTCCAGGAGAATTTCCAGGCTGTCCTTGTCGTCGTCGATTACTAGAATACGGCGACTTTTAGGTTGTTTGGGGCTGACTTCAAAACTCATCTACATACCAGTGTAACGTTTGGGATACTGATCGGTTAATTCTGGGAATTATTTAGACAATTTTCTAATCATAAGACTGGGTAACCAAACTTTAATCCTGCCCCGCCGGGAGAAGGACTGGTGGCTGAGCTCCGGCGCTTCGGACAGTCCTCGCTCGGTGGGTTCTTCCATATTTACAGGCCCTTTGGCTCGTCGGGGGCACCTTGCATCCCACACTTCCCCGGACCTGCGGAACTTGCGGCGGAGCTCAGCCCCCACCCCTTCCCCCTCAGACAGATCTTGTTGGTGCGCCCGCGCGCGAAGTGCCGGCTATTTGGAGACAACGTGATGCGCTTCGACTGGATTGGGATTTGTGGACTTTGGGCCGGGGATTTTTCTTACATTTTCTGTGTTTTGTGGAGGGGTCTGATGTGGGCGCTAAGGGGGTCTTATTCGTTGAATTGTCTGGGGTTTTTCGTTAATTATGGTTGTGGTGTTTTTCTTTGAATTTTGAAGGATGTTTTTATGAGTTTGAACTTCACCGAGTACGAAGCAAAGTGGCAGAAAAGATGGATGGACGCGAAAGCGTTTCAGGCTGAGACAACCAGCTCCAAGCCGAAATATTATGCCCTGGATATGTTCCCTTACCCTTCGGCTTCCGGGTTGCATGTGGGTCACATGGCCTCTTACACTCCGGGCGATATTATTTCCCGCTACAAACGTGTGAACGGGTTCAACGTTCTTCATCCGATGGGTTATGACGCTTTCGGTTTGCCTGCTGAACAGTATGCGATCCAGACAGGTGTTCACCCTGCAATCACCACCAAGAAAGCTATCGACAGCTTCCGCAAAACATTGCAGACGTTTGGCTTCAGCTTTGACTGGAGCCGCGAGATCTCCACTTGTGAGCCTGATTATTACAAGTGGACCCAGTTCATCTTCCTGAAGCTTTATGAGCGTGGTCTGGCTTACCAGAAAGAAGTTCCAGTGAACTGGTGCCCGGCTTTGAAAACTGTTTTGGCCAACGACGAAGTTGTCGACGGCAAGTCCGAGCGTGGTGGTCACCCGGTGATCCGCGTTCCGATGAAACAGTGGATGCTGAAAATCACGGACTATGCTGAACGCCTTCTGAATGATCTGGATAAACTGGACTGGCCGGAAAGAACCAAAGAAGGTCAGCGCAACTGGATCGGAAAATCCGAAGGTGCGCGCATCACCTTCCAGGTTCACGGCGAAAAAGACACCTTCGAAGTCTTCACCACCCGTCCGGACACCTTGTTCGGTGTGACTTTCATGGTGATGGCTCCGGAACATCCGCTGGTTAAAAAAATCACGTCCCAGCCGCAATACACGGCGGTGGAAAATTATATCGCTGACACGGCGAAAAAATCCGAAGTGGACCGCAAGGCTTCCACGGAAAAAACCGGCGTGTTCACCGGGGCGCATGCGACCCATCCGATCACGGGCGACAAAATCGAAATCTGGATTTCTGATTATGTGCTGATGGATTACGGCACAGGGGCCATCATGGCTGTTCCAGGTCACGATGCCCGCGACTTTGAGTTCGCAACCAAATTCAACATCCCAATCAAGTCCGTTCTTGAAAGTGATCTGCTGCCATTTGAAGGCGACAGCATCATGATCAACTCTGAATTCCTGGACGGCCTGAATAAAACTGAAGCCATCTCCAAAATGCTGAAGCACCTGGAAGAAAACAAACTGGGTGTTCGCGAAGTTCAGTACAAGCTGCGTGACTGGTTGTTCAGCCGTCAGCGCTACTGGGGCGAGCCGTTCCCGATTGTTCACTTTGCTGACGGATCCAAAGGGGTTCCAGTCAATGAACTTCCGGTGATTCTGCCGGAAGTCGCTGACTACGAACCAGCTGACACTGGCGAAGCACCTTTGGCCCGCAACGCGGACTGGGTGAAGTACATGGATGGCGATAAAGAAGGCCGTCGTGAGACCGACACCATGCCGGGTGCGGCGGGTTCTTCCTGGTACTTCCTGCGTTACATTGATCCGAAAAACACCGAAGCTCCGTTCAGCCCCGAGGCTGAAAAGTACTGGATGCCAGTCGACCTTTACGTCGGCGGTCCTGAGCACACGGTCGGTCATTTGCTGTATGCCCGCTTCTGGACAAAGGTTCTTTTTGACTGCGGTCTTGTGACCCACGATGAACCGTTCCAGAAATTGGCGCATCAGGGGATGATCCTGGGCCCGGATGGCGAGAAAATGTCGAAATCCCGTGGAAACGTGATTTCTCCGGAAGACATTGCCCGTTCCCACGGTGCCGATGCTTTGAGAACCTTTATCAGCTTCATGGGTCCGGTGGACAAGGATAAACCTTGGGCTCCGACTGGTATCGACGGTGTAAGACGCTTCCTGGATCGTATCACCCGCCTTGTGGTGAATGACGACGGTCAACTGGTGGCAACTTCCGAGGCTTTGACTCCGGAGATTGAGAAATTAGTTCACAAAACGATTAAAAAAGTCACAGAAGACATCGAGTCCATGAGCTTTAACACTGCGATCAGCGCCATGATGATCCTGGTGAACGAGCTTTACCGTGCAGAATGCCGCTCTGTTTTGGCCGTTAAACCGCTGGTACAGATTCTGGCTCCGTTTGCCCCGCATTTGGCTGAAGAATTGTGGGAAAAAATGAACGGAGAGGGACTTTGCGCTTTGGCTCCATGGCCAAAATATGATAACACCCTGTGCGCTGATGACACTGTGACAATTGGCGTGCAAGTGAATGGAAAAATGCGCGGCACGATCGAAATTGGCGTGGCAGCCTCCGAACAGGAAGCTCTTGCCGCGGCGAAAGCCGTTCAACAGGTGGCAGCTGTGCTTGGCGATAAGAATCCCGACAAGGTGATTTACAAAGCCGGCAAAATTTTGAACTTGATCGTTAAATAACTGGGTTCTTTTACCGAAAAGGACCCCTGAAAAAACAACGTGGGGTCCTTTTATCCGGGCCCCCTAGTCGTGAGGGCCAGAAGAGATGTCTAATTGGAGTCCTGAAAAAAGCGCTGAGCTTTATGGGATCAACAACTGGGGCAACGGTTATTTCAGAATTAACAGCGCAGGCAATGTTGCTGTCACTCCGATGGGTGCCACAGGTCCGACAGTGGATCTGCATGAGCTGACCCAAGATCTTTTGGACCGCGGTATCCGCGTTCCCATCATGATTCGTTTTCCGGAAATTATTAAATCCCGCGTGGAGCTTTTGAACGGCTGCTTCCAAAAAGCATTTGCTGATCATGGTTACAAAGGCCAGTACCGTGGCGTTTACCCGATCAAGGTGAATCAACAGCGTCACCTGGTTCAGGAGCTGGTGAAATACGGCAAAGACTACTCCATGGGTCTTGAAGCAGGCTCCAAGCCTGAGCTTCTGGTTGTTCTGGCTTTGATGAACACTCCGGACGCGCTGATCATCTGCAACGGCTTCAAAGACTGGGAATACATCGAAACTGCGATCCTGTCTCAGAAACTGGGCCGCAACACCATCATCGTGGTGGATCGTAAAGAAGAATTGAAAATGATCGTGGACGTGGCGAAAAAGTTCAACGCCCGTCCAAAAATCGGTTTCCGGGCGAAGCTGAACACTCAGGGTGCCGGCAAATGGGTTGACTCCTCTGGTGCCCGCTCCAAGTTCGGTCTGACTTCGACTGAAATCGTGGAAGGCGTTGAGTTCCTGAAAAACGAAGGCATGCTGGATTGCCTGGAACTGCTGCACTACCACATTGGCTCTCAGGTTCCTCAGATCCAGTCCATCAAGTCCTCTTTGAAAGAGGGCGCACGCTTCTACACTGAGCTGTACAAAATGGGCGCAGGCCTGAAGTACATCGACGTGGGCGGCGGTCTGGGTGTGGACTATGACGGTTCCGGCCACTCTGACAGCTCTGTGAACTATTCTGAGCAGGAATACGCCAACGACATCGTGTCTGTGCTTCAGACATTGTGTGATGAAAAAGGCATTCCACATCCAAACATCGTGACTGAGTCCGGCCGCTTCCTGGTGGCTCACCACTCGGTTTTGGTGTTCAACGTGATGGGCGTGAACGATCTTCACCGCCATGAACCGCCTCGTCCAGCGACGAAAGCGGATCATTCCATCATGCAGGACATGCAGTACATCTATGAAAAGGTGAATAAAGACAATATCAACGAGTGCTTCAATGACCTTGAACAGGCCAAACAAGAAACTCTGCAATTGTTCACTTACGGCGTCCTAAGCCTTGAACAGCGTGCATGGTGTGAATCCATGTACTTTGCGATCGCAACCAAGATGATCAAACTGGCGCGCGCGACTCCGGATTGCGAAGACATCGTGGCGGCTCTGGGTAAAGAGCTGTGTGACACTTACTTCTCCAACTTCTCTGTGTTCCAGTCTGTACCGGATTCATGGGCGGTAGGTCAGTTGTTCCCGGTGATCCCTATTCACCGTCTGGGCGAAGAGCCTAAACGTGAAGCGACTTTGGCGGATCTGACGTGTGACTCTGACGGTGTGATTGAAAAGTTCATCGACACAGCTTCCGGCGAACCGAAAGAAACCATCCGCCTGCATCAGTTCACTGATGGCCAGCAGTACTACATGGGTGTGTTCCTGACCGGCGCCTACCAGGAGATCCTGGGCGATTTGCACAACTTGTTCGGGGATACTGATGCAGTTCACATCTCTTTGAACGGCGTGGGCTACACTATTGACCACTACGTTCCAGGCGACACGGTGACTGAGGTTCTGTCTTACGTTCAGTACGGCCGCTCTGAAATGGTCGACAGCGTTCGTCAGGCGACGGAAGAATCCATCCAGCGAGGCTCGATCACCAAACAAGAAGCCAAACTTCTGATCAAGCACTACGAAGAAGGTCTTTCCGGTTACACATACCTGGAAGAAGCCGAGTAACCCAAAAGGTTCCTGGTTCTTTTTTGGAAAACTTCAAAGCGGCGAACAACAGTTCGCCGCTTTTTTTTAACCATCACTCAACCACTTCCGTATCGGCTTGAGTGATCGCAGGCTTTCCACAACCCGAATATGCGACCGTTGTGATTTTATCAGAAGATCTCATCGTCACGACCCCATCATCAAACCCGCAGGCCGCACGGTGCAGACCGTCCGAAGAAACACTGTACACGTTCTGGGTCACGCCGCCCTTCACATGGCTGACATTCCCACTGATCTGAACAAAACCTGCGCCTTTGGCTGCGTCTTCGTCGGGGATGAAATCATAGAAGGAAACTCCGGTGATCTGATGCTGAACACCCTCCAAGGTGGAGGTTTCCTCAAACTCGCGATCAATCTGAATCGCCCCGCTGGCAAGGCGCGTGTGGGTGTGAGTGGACTGAATGTTTCGAATCAAGCCCGCCTTACCATAAACATCAACATCGGTATCGATCACCGAGATCACGACGCCGTTTTCTTCTTCACGGGTGCTGATCAGATTCACGACGCCTTTAACTTCGCGGCAGGAATATTCATACAAGATCTCGCGACGAGTGTCCGAGTCCTCTTTCACCGTTCGTTTTACACAAGAGCCTTTGGGCAAAACCAGACCCTTGCCCGAAGCAAAGGATATATTTAAGAAAGGATCCTGCATGATATCGCCCAGAGCTGCGTTGTGAGAGTCAGAATCCAACTGGTCGCAGACCTCGCCGACCACCTCGGAATCAGGCACCGTTTCCGAATCATCACTGGGGTCGTCAGTGGAATCATCAGCATTGTCATCGCTGGTGGAATCGTCTGTTGTGGTGGTTTCTTCAGAGGTTTTAGAACTGAAATCATCAGTGAAAGACACCGGCGTTTTACAAGAGCTCAGCATCAGAGCCAGAAACAATCCCCAGATTCCCGCGTACATCCTTTTGGACATCATAAGATCCCCCCGCACGAACACGTGCGTTTGATGGGATCAGGTTAGGGGGAAAGTATTGAGGGACTATGCAAGCCCCTCAAGAATGAAAAGAATCTCGAACTGATATATTACTTTAGACCCGCATTGAGACTGGAGGTCATTTTAACCGCAGTTGGGATCACAACCGCAGGACACCGTGGATAATCACGGCGGGATTTATAAGCCAGACGGTCCTCGGAAACCTCACGGCTCATTTCGTATCCAGCAGCGGTTTTTACAAACTTGTATTTGATCACAGTGTCCCGATTCAAAGTCTTTTTCTCGAACGAGTACAAACGGCAGAAACCATCATACTTGTTGTCGTTGTAGGTCACCTGGGAACGGGACAGGCTTGTGAACTCAACAGTGCCATCCGCATAGATACGACCCTGCTCTATGCCTTTGGAGTTTACCAGCTTGTTGCCGTCGATTTTCAAGGACACCGGCAGATCATTCCAGCCACCCAGCTGTTCGCACTCATAAAAAGAAAAACCAAGTTCAACATTTTCAGGGGTTTGATCCAAATTCAAAGCCACTGTGCATTTTACGTTACGAACGTCAGCAGAGCCATCCAAACGGAAGTACTTGGCTGTCATTTCGCCAGCACCTTTGATTTTACCAAGAACTTGAGCCTGAGCAGACATTGCGAACACAGATACGAGAGCGAACAAGACAGCTTTCATGATTCCCCCGAAACTAAATTGGTAATTGCTTGGAGCATATATAAAAAAAGGTGGCCTGAGCCACCTTTTTCTTTAATTACATTTTGGAGTCGAAAGCGTCGCGGACTGCAAGACCGATGTTGATCAACAAGGTCAGAGTCAGAACCAGAGCCACCATCGGTCCCCAAACAATCCACTCTGCAATCGTGAACCATTTTTGAGCCTGAGCCAGCAACTCCCCCCAAGAAGGAGTCGGCGGACGAAGACCCAAGCCCAGGTAATCCAGGAAGGACAACGTATTCACGCCACCAGCGATAAAGAACGGCGCAAACGTCACAATCGGAGTCAGACCATTCGGCAGGATGTGTTTACCGATGATGCGGGAATGATTTGCACCAATCGCTTTCGCAGCCTCAACGTACTCACGCTTTCTCAAAGACAGGAACTGGGCACGCATGTAAGCAGAAATCCCGGTCCAGCTGAAGATCGCAAAGAACCCGATCAACAACGGCAAGCTTGGAGTAAAGATCGAGATGATGGTCAAAAGAACAATCAGAATCGGAGTACTTTCCACGATCTCAACCAGACGCTGACCAATCAAATCGGTCTTGCCGCCCATGTAACCCATGACCGCACCGATCGTGATACCGATAGCATAAGTCGCCAACCAGGATCCGATCGCGAACAACATCGTGTAACGGAAGCCGTACAACAGACGAGTCATCACGTCACGACCGCTCTCATCCGTACCCAACCAGTTTACCTTGGTTGGAGGGGATGGATATGTATCCACAAGCTTGTTGCTTTCATACGGGTCCCACTGAATGACCGGCCATACAGCCCAATCACCCTCTTTCATTTCAAGCTCGCGATAGTCCATCACATAGATGTCATCACGGCCGAAAGCAGTTGGGTGATAGTCCTTGAACAATGGGAAGAACAGCTTCCCGTTGTAGCTCATCACGTGGGGGTGATTGTTGGCCCAAAGTTCCGCCGTGAAGCTCACGAAGAACATAGCCAAAAGAATCCAAACAGAGACAACAGCGACACGGTCGCGCTTAAATCGCTTATATCTCTTCAGCGTCAATTCATTGCGAATAAGATATTTTTCGATCATTTGAAGTCAATCCTTGGATCAATAAGAACATAAATGATGTCAGAGAAAATACGTCCGAACATCAAAAGCAAAGACGAAATAAATGTCAGACCCATGATCACGTTATAATCACGTGCCATGATGGACTGATAGCCCAGCAAACCGATACCGTCCAAATTGAACATCTGTTCGATGATCAAAGAACCCGCCAGGAAAGCCCCGAAGAAGCCACCCAAACCGGTTGCGATCGGGATCAAAGCATTGCGAAGAGCGTGCTTGAAGATAACCACATTGTCAGAAAGACCCTTGGCGCGCGCTGTACGAACAAAGTCGGACTTCACAACATCCAGCATGGAATTTCGCATCAAAGTGGAAAGCTCTGTGAAACCACCGATCATGTAACAGATCAACGGCAGCACAAAGTGGTGCGCGCGATCCACGATCTTACCCCACGTAGTCAGCACTTCGTAATCGTCCGAGTGCAAACCGCCCAATGGGAACATATTCAGTTTCCCGGCGAACACAACGATCAGGAAGATACCCAAAACCAATGGAGGGATGGAGTACGTTAGATTCAGAATAATAGTGGTGATACGGTCAAACGCGCCGCCGGCCTTGATGGCCTTGCGAACACCCAGAGGGATACACACCAGATAAGTCAGGATCAAAGAGGCGATACCGAACTGCAAGGACACCGGGAACTTACTTTTGATCACATCAATGACCGGTTCCTGGTAGGTGAAGCTTTCACCGAAATCCAAACGGGACAGATTTTTAAGCCAGATGATGTAACGTTCGTGCAAAGGCTTGTCGAAACCGTATTGTTTCTTCAAGGCCTCAATCACTTCTTCGTTAACTGCGGAATCACCGCGACTGTTAACGCCAGCAGCCCCGCCGCCGCCACCTGCAGAACCGAAGCGAATAGCTTGCAGTTTCTGTTCAATGGGGCTGCCCGGAGCCAGATTGATAAGAACGAAAGTCATGATGGTGATCCCGAAGAATGTCGGGATCATCAGTAGTAATCGGCGAATCAGGTAAACGATCAAAGCCCTACTCCCAAACTAATAAGAGACAGATGAACAAATCCAGAGGAAGAAGCCTATTGAGGCTTCATCCACCAGTAGTCTGTACCAATTTCGTACTTAAATGTCTCTGCAGGAGTGCCCATGCGTGAAGAATTTGCATAGAATACGTACTTGTCGTTGAACAGGAACGCGTATGGAGCGTCTTCAGCGATTCTTCTGTAAACTTCTTTCAACTTAACAACACGTTTTGCTTTATTCGGCTCAACGCGAGCTTCGTCGATCAGCTTGTCAACTTCAGGGTTTTTGTAACCGATGAAGTTAGAACCACCCGGGATCGCACCGGAAGAGTGCCAGATTTGTTTTGGATCCGGATCAACAGAACCACCACCCCAAGCCATGGTCACAGCGTCGAAGTTACCTTCGTCAACCAGCTTCAGGAAGGAGTTCCACTCAAGATACTTAAGTTCCATGTCGATACCCGCTTTTTTCAGGTCTTCACGGTACATAGTCCAATATTTCTCTACGTCTTTATTAGGATAGATCAAAGTGAACTTGAACTCAGATTTCTTGCCGTTAACGGTTTTTTCAAGAACACCGTTTTTATCAGCGTCAGCCCAACCGGCTTTAGCCAGCAATTCCTGAGCTTTCTTCGGATTGAATTCCAAAGCTTTGTTGCCTGGGTTGTATTCGGATTTGATGTAAACCGCGCCATTGGCAAGGTCAGACATGCCATAACGGAACTTTTTGTTCATCTCTTCACGGTTCAACAGGTGAGCCAAAGCCACACGCACGTTTTTGTCCTGGAACAATTCTTTGCGGAAGTTCCAGCCCACAAAACCGTAAGACTTAGGAGCGCTGTTCGCAACTTTGTGCTTAAGAACAGTTTTGCCCCAAGGAGCGCCTTCAGTTTTTTTCATGAAGGATTCGATACGCAGGTCAAGGTAATCAAGCTCACCTTTTTTAGCGCGCTCAAGTTGAACGTTTTCGTCTTTGTAGAAACGAAGAGTCACAGTGTCGAAGTTGTAAGCGCCTTTGTACAAAGGATCGCTCAAGCCCCACCATTTGTCGAATTTCTTCAACTGGATCATTTGACCACGGTCAAATTTGGACATGGAGTATGCGCCCGTGCAGATCAACTGACGGTTCATTTTTTTGGATTTCTCAACATCGCCATAGATATGCTTAGGGATGATGGTCAAACCCGCAGCAGATTCAAAGTTTTTGAAGTACATGTCTTTAGCTGTGAATTTCACAGTGTGAGCGTCAACAACTTCAACTTTGGAAAGACCTTCGTAGTATGGACGAAGGTGAGCTGCTTCATATTTTGGTTCGAAGATCGCGTCGAAGGAGAACTTAACGTCTTCAGCAGTTACCGGCTTGCCGTCATGGAAGACTGCGTTTTTACGAAGGAAGAATGTGAAAGTTTTGTTATCTTTGGAAACTTCCCATTTCTCAGCCAAACGAGGTTTCCAGTCATAAGTCTCAGAGTCACGAGACAAAAGACCTTCACACACCATTGCTTGCACGTTGGAACCGTACACGTCTGTGCTTGTGATCGGATGAACTGTAGGTGGTTCACCGCCAAGGTTGTTTACGAAATTTCCGCCTTTTGGTGCAGAAGCATTTGGTGCTGCTGCGAAAGCGGGAGCTGTCAAAGCTGAGCTCAGTGCAAGAGCCAGGAGTCCCTTCATATTCATTGTGTTTCCTCCAAAGAATTTCGCTGGGAATTTAAGTGGTTCCCAAAGTTGGGTTAAAATGGGTTATGCGACAAAAATAATCAAGTTATTGCTCGATTGACGCCGCGCTTAAATGCTATACCATGGGGGCTAATTTAAGGAGTAAAAAATGTCTGAAAAGACTGTGAAATTCGACCCGACAACCACCATCTCTGCAGAGTTCGGAATCTTCGGAATTCCGATGACCGAAGACGAGTCCAAGGTCGTTCTAGTTCCAGTTCCCTGGGAAGTAACCACCTCTTATGGCGAAGGCGCTTCTCGCGGGCCTCAGATCATCCGCCAAGCCAGTGAACAGATTGACCTTTTCGACATTGAAGTCGGCAAAGCCTACGAAGTCGGCTACCACATGCGCGATTTCCCTGAAGACCTGTGCAACATGAACGACAAGTTCAAGGCCGTGGCTCAGGAACTGATCGGAATGCGCACCAACATGAGCGACGACGAAGCCAAAATGAACAAGCTGGCTTCCCAGGTGAACGAAGCCTGCGAAGAGATGACCCAATGGGTTTACGACCAGTGCTCTAACGTCCTGAAAAAGGGCAAGCTGCTGGGTCTGGTTGGTGGCGATCACTCCACCCCGCTTGGAGCCATCCGCGCCGTCAGCGATAAACTCAAAGGCGAGTTCGGCGTTTTGCACATCGATGCTCACGCGGATCTGCGCACGGCTTACCAGGGCTTCAAACAATCCCACGCTTCCATCATGTACAACGTGATGACTGATGCTAAAAAGCCTCAGAAGCTGGTTCAAGTCGGCATCCGTGACTTCTGCGAGGAAGAATACGACTTCAGCAACTCCCGTGAAGACATCAAGACCTTCTACGACCTGGAGCTGAAACGCCGCATGCTGAAAGGCGAAACCTGGGAACAAGTCTGCAAAGACATCATCAAAGAACTTCCGCAGAACGTGTACATCTCTTTTGATATCGACGGTCTGGATCCGGCCTTCTGCCCTCACACTGGCACACCTGTTCCGGGCGGCTTGAGCGTGGATCAGGTCTTCTTCCTGTTCCGTGAAGTGCATGCTTCCGGCCGCAAGATCGTGGCTTTTGACCTGAATGAAGTTTCCACCGGCGGCTTGCCTGAAGGCGAAGTTGAATGGGATGGCAACGTGGGCGCGCGTATTTTGTACAAAATGTGCGGCTGGTTGGTGAAATCCAATGCTTAAGGTTTACGAGTACGCGAAGTGTTCCACCTGCGTGAAGGCTTTGAAATTTCTCGACGGCAAAAAGGTCAAATACGACAAACTGCCGATCGTCGACAAAGCCCCGACACAAAAAGAGCTGAAAGAAATGCTTTCGGCTTTGAAAGAGCGTGGCGGCAGCATCCGCAACCTGTTTAACACTTCAGGTGTGATGTACAAGGAAATGAAATTAAGCGAAAAGCTTCCATCCATGACCGAGGCAGAATGCCTGAAACTTCTTTCTGAAAACGGCAAACTGGTGAAGCGTCCGTTCGTCATCGGCGACAACACTCATCTGGTCGGATTCAAAGAAGATGAATGGAAAAAAGTTTTCTAAATAAAAAGGTCCCTTGCGGGACCTTTTTATTTTGTTCGATGGTGCGGATGAAATCCTGGAGGAGCTTTCTTACCAATCTCTTCTTCAAAGAAGCCGTTTTTGCGGCTGCGAAGAATGAAATAGAATCCTCCAAAACTTATTGCCAGCACCAAGATCACGACTGACAGGCTTATCATAACTACCTCCCATCGCTGCCTTTATCTTTTCACAAAGAAAAGTGAGCAAATAGAGAGGATCCATTTTTCAGCGTTTGTTTCTCAACATATCAGACAGCTTAACCAGCCATTTTTCCACCGACTTACGCAGCGACTGCCCTTCAGTCAGATCATCTGCATTCACCAGGACGTGCAGAACCACGATCATCACCGTGATGACCGCCATAGAGCCAGGAATCAATGCCAGAGCCGGAGACAAACCCGACAGCTCTTGCTGTAAAGCCCTAACGGTGAAGGCCTGAATAACGAAACAAGGTGGCTATGAGCAGGCCGGAAAATACGATTTTTCTCATAGTGGTGTCCTTTCTTAAAACAAACGAAGCCGTTGTGGCCCCGCTGGTGGTCAAAGGACTGGTAAAGCAACAGTGATGCCAGAAAAAAATGCACCACCTGATTTCGCCATTATAAAGATTAAATTGCGAACTTGAGCTGAGATGAATCGGATTCCGAGGAAGATTTCTTTTGTGTGCCTAAGCGAACTCCCAGCCCCACAAGTCGCACCGGCACCGCCCTGCGATTCCAGGCCTTTTCAAGCAGGCGTTCAAAATCCTGCAAAGTGGGAAGGTCATGAATGACTTCTTCATGAGTGGTTTGTTTGAAATCGAAAAACTTCAGTTTGATCACCAAACCCTTGATGCGATCGTGATACTGCCCGCGATCCATCCGGCGCACGAAGTCCTCGTACAACGAAGGCAACGTCTTTAAACAGTCCTGCAACGTCGGAAGATCCTTGTTGTAGGTCTCTTCCACCGTCAGGGACTTGCGCTCCCACTCGGTGATCACCTCACGATGATCTATGCCGCGGGAAAAATCATAAAGCTCGGCGGCGCGCGATCCAAACCAGTGCGACAATTCAAGAACGGTGTATTTCTGAATATCGCCACAGGTGCGAAGCCCCAGATCATGCATCTTCTGGGCGGTGACCTTACCCACCCCAAAGATCTTTTCCACCGGCAGATCTTTGACGAAACCTTCCACATCCTGGGGGCGCACCACGAACTGTCCGTTGGGCTTTTTCCAGTCACTGGCGATCTTGGCCAGAAACTTGTTCGGAGCCACCCCGGCCGACGCCGTCAGCTTCAGTTCGGTGAAAATCAAACGGCGGATTTCCTGCGCAATCAGGGTGGCACTGCCGCCAAACTGCTCGCAATCGGTGACATCCAAATAGGCTTCATCCAAAGACAGCGGCTCGATCTTGTTTGTGAATCTTTCAAGAATTTCGCGAACTTTGCGGCTTTCAGCCTTATATAAGTCAAAATGTGGAGGAATCAAAACCAGTTGCGGACACAGGCGCACCGCTTGGGAAGAAGGCATAGCCGAACGCACGCCGAACTTGCGGGCTTCATAGCTCGCGGTGCACAGCACGCTGCGGGTGTTCGGTGGACCGCCTATCCCCAAAGGTTTGCCTTTGAGTTCGGGACGGAACTTCACCTCTACAGCCGCGTAAAAGCAGTCCATGTCGATGTGAATGATCTTCCTCATTTACACATTATTTACATATCGAAAGAACTAAATCAAGTCGGATCTGCCTGCATCTCGGCTGGAGGCTGGGGTTCCGTGGGCAAGCCCTTCACCGGAACAAACTTGGCGGAAATAGCCGCGTGGGCTTTGTCAGCAATCAGGCCACGATCATCATCCGTGGTCGAGTAGATAGGCTCCAGAAACTCGATCTCGCCCTTTACGGATTTCAGAATCGCAGACTTCCACATGGAGGTCGCAAACGGGATATCCCCATACCAGCAAAGATGATCACGCCACTTCAGGCTGAAGTCTTCACCGTTCACTTCACGGAAGTTGATCACCACCGGTTGAATCGGCACCCCGGCTTGCGCCGCCGCCATCATCAAAGTTTTTTTGAACGGCAGCACACGCTCACCATTGGTGGACGTCGCTTCCGGATAAAGCACCACGCGGAATCCTGCGCGCAGGGCGTTTACGATGGACTTCATTTCATCCAGAATTTTCGTGCGACTGCGGCGCTCAACGTAAATGCAACCACCCATCTCGGTCAAAAGACCCAGGAATGGGGTTTCACGCATTTCATTGGAAGTCACAAACAGCATCGGACTGCAGGACGCCAGCATCAGAATATCAACGAAGCCCATGTGATTGGAAACGATCAGACATTTTTGATCATTTGCTGGCTTGTTGATAACAGTCAGATCCAGATTGAAAACCTTCAGAATCAGGCCTGAGAAAAAGCGGGAGTTATTTGAAAAACGCTGAAGCCTTTTCTGCGGGTCGCGCACCACCAGATGACAGATGTACGAACACAACATGAATGTCAGGATAATCAGAACAAAGACAGTAAGTTTTAGGACTCCGCGGAGTCCAGCTTGAATCGCTTCCACAGGGTCCTATTTAAATCTTCCCGATGAAGAATCGTCAAGAAGTCAATGCACTGGAATTCACGATCCCATGCAGGCTCCCCGCCGATATAAGCTCCGGCCTTCAAGTAAGCGCGGCACAAAGGGGGAAGAAGTTCCTCAGCCTGGGCTCTCTGAGTCTCCGTGAGAGGGCTTCGGACTTCTTCTAAAAAGTGATTCAGCATCGGCATTGTAAAGGCCAGCGTCGGTCGGGTGCGAAGCCCCGGCACAATACGCCCTTCCTCTTCAAAGTACCGGGTCAACAGGGCTGCATCGCGGGGATCATCCGTCTTCACCGTCGCGCAACCAAAAAGCATTTTGGAATCAGAGGCTGCCATGTATTCAGCAATCCCGCGCCACAAAAGCGAGATCAAAACCCCGCGGCGGAAATCCTTGTGAATGCAGGCGCGCCCCAGCTCAAGCTTCACACCCGGCTGGGCCAGAATTCCATTCATCATGAACTCTTTGCCGGAATAAAATTCGTCAGTGAACAAAGAGCAGTTCAGTCTATAGGTTCCCACGATCCGATTGCTGCGCTTTTCTTTGATGATCAGGTGGTCACAGTCGAAGTCAAATTCATCGACGTCCACCCCTGTCGGGGCTTTCTTACCCTGCATTTCACGGTGGAAGACCTCGTAACGCAAAGTCAGTGCTTCTTTCAGTTCTTCAACATCGGTCACCGTTTTTATTTCAAAAGGACCCACTTCTGACTGAATATGGATCTTGGCTTTGAATTTATGGATGCGATTCAGACGCAGTTGATAGAAAGACTGCAGATTCGTGGAAACTCGCTCAAGACTTGCGTAAGCCAGAGAGTTGATCATCGAAGGCCCCCCTTAAGATCAACCTCAGTGTAGCGGGCTTTAAATGTGAAGATTGTCAGAACTGCGACAGGATATTGTTGGCGTTCCATTAAAGGGCTATGCTATGAGAAGGATACGTCTATGGAAACAGCTGTTTTTCGCAAACCACTTTCCGATATTCCACTTCATCAGGAAGCCGAAAGCTACCTGAAGGAAATCATTCAGAACCTGCCTCAGGACCTTTCTCCAGATCGCTCGGGTTACTACTCCCTTGAAACTGAAGAACTGCTGACCAAGGATGCGGCGGAACGTTTAGCGCAACATCTGAATACTTGCGATAAACCGGTCAGCTTTGAAGATCTGCGTTCCGGCTGGAATGCCATCTTGGTGGATTATCACCGGCAGAACAACTGGAACTATCCGGTTCAGGCGCAAAAGCCGGTGAAAGAACTGACTCAGGATCAAAAGACCGCGCGTGAGCTGTGGCCGTATATCTGGGTGATGATTCAATCCATGATCATCCTGAAAACGGCTGTCTATTATTTCGGAATCACTGGATCTTCAGATCCCTCTACCAGCAACAAAGTGATGCTGGTCCTTGCCATCCTGACTTCGTTCGGAACCCTGGGCTTCTTTGCCTGGAGAAAATCCCGCAAATGAAATTGTTTCTGTTTATTGCTGCGGGTTTGATCTTAAGCCCGACCCTGCTGAATATTCCCAAAACCGAAACTGTTTCCTTGATGGGAACAATCGCGGCTTATGTATTTCTATTTGCCGCGGGTTTAGAGCTAAGTCTTAAAAAAACTCTGGCCCATGTGAAAGAAGCTTCCTGGATCAGTGTGGGGGCTTTCATCTTTCCATTGATTGCCGGGTATATCGGTGCCCTGTATCTGCTTCCGGAAGGCAGCAACACCTTGTTCGTGGCAACCGCCATGGCCGTTTCCGCGTTGCCGGTAATCATCCAGCTTTTAAAAGAAGCAAACCTTTACACCACCAACCTGGGCCGCCTGATCGTCAGCGCGGCCACCTTGTGTGACATTCTGGCGTGGATCATGTTCTCGTTCCTGCTGCCGCCACAAAATATGGGACCATGGATTGCCTCCCATCTGCCGGTGTTTGTCTTTATGGCGGGACTTTTCATTTCAGACTGGAATTTGATTTCTGAAAAGCACATCGAACAGCTTGAAAGTATCACCCGCTGGGTGTTTGCTCCGGTGTTTTTCGTCACCATTGGCTGGGGCCTGAATCTGGCGCAGCACTTTGATGCCCGTCAGGTGGCGATTGTGACGTTGATTGCTTTTGCTGGAAAGATCATCGGATCCTACGCGGTTTCCCGCTGGCGCAAGTTCAATCACACGGACAGCATGACCATCGGACTGTCACTGAATGCCCGGGGCGCCATGGAAATTCTGATGGCCACCTTCGGCTTGAAAGCCGGACTGATCGACATGACTTTGTTCACAAGCCTTGTTGCCATGGCGATTATCACCTCCATGGTCCCTGCTTTAACCTTCCGTTTGCAAAGAAAACTCAGACAATAAGAGACGCCGCTTTATTCAGGCGGTCAAACAGGGATTCCCAGCGCTCACCGGTCTGGTGGGCTTCGCGGTAAAACAAAATGCAATCTTTCCCGCGTGCGGCCACTTCACGCAAGTGACCATAGAATTCACGCGTTGCCAGCAATGGATCTTCCGACAGCTTCAGGATTTCATAGGAATGAATCCCCGCTTTGGGTTTGATGATCTTGATGCTTTCAATTTCATCCGGCAATTCACCGATCTTTTCATTCACTTCCATCAACACACTTTCCGGGCTGCGGGATGGATCCAGACACACCACCATCGGAACTGGCGGCATATAGTGATGCTTCATATGTCCCGGGGATTCGCGCTTGTCGACCTGCTCGATGAATTCATAAGCCAGGCCTTTTTCTTCCAGCACGCGTGCAAGATCTGATTTCAGAATATGCCCGCGGCGAAGAATCGACAGCACCACACCTTCCGGACGGTGACGAACCAACAAGACTGTGGATTCGATGCCGATTTCACAATCGCCACCATCAACCACGAAAACGTTTTCATTTTTGAATTCCACGCGCACATGCGAAGCCGACGTCGGCGACGTGCGACCGAACTTGTTGGCACTGGGGGCTGCCAAAGGCACACCCACCTGCTGCAACAGCTCCAAAGCCAGCGGGTGATTTGGCATGCGAATACCCACGGATTCAAGACCCGAAGTGATCATCGCATTTACGGAAGGATCCCTTGGCAGCACCATGGTCAGCGGACCCGGCCAGAAAGCTTCAGCCAGAGCCTGGGACGCCGGTCCCCAGAAGGCTGTGACCTTCTTCGCCTGTTCAATAGACGCCACATGAACGATCAAAGGATCAAAAAACGGACGTTCTTTGGTGGTAAAGATCTTTTCGATGGCCGAAGGGATATCAATACGGGCCGCCAGACCGTAAACGGTCTCGGTGGGGAAGCCGATGACTCCCCCTTCTTCCAGAATGATTTTGGCTTTGGCCAAGGCCTCGTTCGGCGTCAACATGGATACTTTTGTACATCAAAGCAGACGGGATTGAAAGGTTTCCCGTCTATTTTTCTTCCCGCAGGATGCTCAGGGCGCTTTCACGCACGATATCCAGACTGGCCAGGAACGAGATCACCAGACTTAACGTCGTGATAATCAGCACCGACAGCAGCGGCTGCACCAGCGAGAATTTAAAGTCACTTTCAAAGATGAATGTATTCAGAGCAAAACTCACCACCACACTCAGCGCCGCCCCAAAGAACGAGGCGATAAATGCGAGGAAGGCAAATTCGGTCAGAATGAAGCTTGCGACCTCTCCCCAGCTGGCGCCGAGAATTTTTAGCATGTTCAGCTCCCAACGGCGCAGCTTGATCTGACTGCGCACGATCGAAAACAGCACGATATATCCGGTCAAAAGCGCCAGGCCCGCCATCAGCTCCAGGGACCAGCTCATTTTTTCGGCGGTCTTTAAGACATCATCCACCGTGCGCACAACATCAATAACCGACACGTTGGAAAATTCCTTGGCAATGGCATTTTGCAGTTCAGATCTTTGCTGTTCTGGCAGGAACGGAATCGCTGCAATCCAGCTTTTCGGGGCTTCGTTCAAAACACCGTTTTGCACCATAATAAAGAAATTCGGCTGGAAGCTTGTCCACTTCACCTTGCGCAGGTTGATGATTTCGCCTTCCACTTCCACGCCCTGAACGTCAAAGACCAGGACATCACCAATCTTAAAGCCCATGCGGTCGGCAAAGCGGGTTTCCACCGACAACTCGGCGCGCTTTTGTTTTTCCGGATCAAAAGGACCCGAGAACGGCCGGCCATCAATCATGATTTCGGAATCAGAAAGACCTTCACGGAAGGACAGATTCATCCCGCGGTTGCGGAAGCGGGCTTCACGCTCTTCTTCACGGGTTTTAAATCCCTGGGTGTCGAGCTTTCTTTCATAATCCTGATCGTTCACTTTCAGAATACGCGCGCGCACCAGCGGAGATCTGCCCAAAGGCTTCACTTCACGATCCGCCAGAATCTTTTCAAGACCCGTCCATTGTTCATCCTGAATATCGAACATAAACAGTGACGGGATCTTGCTGTTGGCATCCAGCTGGAACTCCGCCTGCAACGAGTTCTTCAGCTGCGGCAGAATATTGATCAGCAAAGCACCTAAACCCAGCGCCACAAAGATCGCAAGACTCGCCCCCGCACGGCGGGAAAGACTTAAAAAACTGAACTTCAGGAACCAGCGGTTCAAGCCGCGAATCCAGCCGGCCATTTTTACGGTGCCATAACCGATCAAAAGCAGCGCTAACACCACGGCCACCATCGAACCGACAAACAAGCTGCCGATTTTCCAGGAATGCGCCTGATACACAGAAAGGAAATAGAACAAAGCCACACAAGGCAGGAACGTCCAATAACGACGCTGGCCCTCGCCCACGGCAAACTTTTCTTCACTGAACAGTTTCGCCGCACGCAGATCAAAGATCTTCATCAGGAACGGGATACTGACCACGAAGCTGCCAAACACCGCCATCAACAGGCAGATGAAAAACGCTTCCGGTGTCACCGTCGGGCTTAGATCAAACGGAGTGAAGTTCGCAAGCAGCTTACTTAGCAAAGGCAAAACCAACAAACTAAACAGCATTGTCGGAATGGTGGCCAACAATCCCAGCATCGAGGCCTGCAGGATGTAAACGCTGACCGCCTGGCCACTTTGCAAACCCAGGGTGCGCAAGATGGCGATTTCTTTCATACGCGTGGATAGGAACAGACGATAGATGTAGGCCGCCCCCAGCGCCGACATAAACAGGGCCACGATCGCAACCAGGCCCAGATAGTCTGATAAATAACCCAGCTGACGACCGGAATCTTCACCCGCTGTTTCAGGGGTTTCAACATTGATCTGTGGATCAGTCA
The DNA here is from genome assembly GCF_000317895.1 of Bdellovibrio bacteriovorus str. Tiberius. NCBI lineage: Bacteria > Pseudomonadati > Bdellovibrionota > Bdellovibrionia > Bdellovibrionales > Pseudobdellovibrionaceae > Bdellovibrio > Bdellovibrio bacteriovorus. Next base: position 343,653 of record NC_019567.1, on the reverse strand, counting down.
GAACATTGTAAAGCTGATCACGCACCAGCTTGTGATCCGTGGTGTCTGGCAGCTTAAACAAGTGCGCCAGCGAGAACGTGCTTCCGTACTGTAAAAGCCCCGACTGCGGCAAAAGCTCGCGGTTCACAAAAATTCTGGGTGCAAGACTTGCCATGCGGAAAGTCTGAGTCGCATCTTTCTTCACCACATCAGAAATATTAAGTTTCAACTGACCCAGCTGAATTTCGTCACCCACATCAAGTCCCAGTTGGGATTTCAGTTCGGGATAAATCCACGCTTTGGGTGCTGAAAGAATATCTTTGTTGTCACTGCCCGCGGTGATCTGGCGGCCGGATTCAAGATCCAGCTCCCCGTAAAACGGATAAGCCTGATCGACGGCTTTGACCAAAACCAATCTTGAACCCTTGGACGAACTAAGCATCGCAAAGAATTCATAGATTTTGCCTTCGGTAGCACCGGCTGGAACCACTTCACGCATTTTCCTGGCTTCATCTTCAGTCAGTTCGCGGCGCGCGGCCACGGCAAGATCGGCAGAAAGAATGGATTTAGCATTGGCCTGGATTTCAGTTTCCAGCGCCACGTTGAAGGCCTGCAGGGACACAAAGCCCGTCAGACCAAGACTTAAATTGAATATGAAAAAGAGCCCGAAACGCCAGCTGCGCAGAAGCTCCCGGCAAGCAAGTCTGAAAATCATTAGGCTTCCTTCAGCTGGCCTTCATCAAGGCGCAAAGTACGTTCACATTTTTTCGCCAAAGCTTCACTGTGAGTGACAAGTAACGTGGTGATTTTGTGTTTGCGAACCACATCAAAGAACACATCCATGACCTTGTCGCCCGTGTGGATATCCAGGTTTCCGCTTGGCTCATCCGCCAGCAGAATTTTCGGCTTCACCACCAGTGCACGCGCAATCGCGACACGCTGACACTCCCCGCCGCTTAGCTGACTTGGGAAGTGATTCAAACGATGCCCCAGGCCCAGCTCGGTCAGAGCTTCCTCGGCACGGGCTTTGGGATTTTCCATTTTCAGAATTTCCAGTGCCAGCATCACGTTTTCGACCGCAGTCAAATGCGCGATCAGGTGATACTGCTGAAAGACGACCGCGATGTTCTGGGCGCGGAACAAAGTCATCTGCTGCTCGCTCATCGGGGTCAGGTTGATCTTATCAACCAGAATCTCGCCGCTGTCAGCGCGCTCAAGACCCGCCAGAATTGAAAGCAGCGTGGACTTGCCACTGCCGGACTGACCCACGACAGAAACGACCTGTCCTGGCTCGATAGTGACGTTAAGGCCTTTTAGCACCTGAATCTCGGACTCCCCTTGCAGGAAACCTTTTTTAACATCTTTCAGGATCAAACTCACAACGCCCCCTTTAGAACTGAAAACACATTGTCTGCGATTATCTTATGACCTTCTTCGTTGGGATGAATCCCGTCGGCCAGATTGTATTTTGGATTTCCCGCCACCTTGTCCAGGATGAACGGAATGAAGGTCAGCTTGTATTTCTTAGCAAGCGACTCGTACATTTTTTTGAATTTATCGGTATAGTCTTTGCCGTAATTCGGCGGCATATACAAACCACCCAAGATGACTTTTACTTTCTGAGATTGCGCATATTCGATGGACTGGGCCAGATGTTTTTCACTGTCTTCGACCTTCAGACCGCGCAAACCATCGTTCGCCCCCAGCGCCAGCAATACGACATCTGGTTTTGATTTAAAGACCCACTTCATACGGCTAAGACCTGACGCCGTGGTGGAACCACTGACCCCGGCATTGATGATGGTCCATTCTTTTTTGCCAGACGCGTGAAGTTTCTTTTCAAGGACGGCCGGAAACGCCGCCTCTTTGGCAACACCATATCCTTCGGTGAGCGAATCACCCAGGACGATCAGTTTTTTTTGTGCGAAGGAAAAAGAGCTGCAAAGAAGAATGAGGAGAAATAAAAAAGGTCTCATAGGGTTCCTATGAGACCTTAGTTTTTAAGACTATGACAAGTCCAGCTTCGTCAAAGTATGGGCTGCTTAGCGAGGACCACCGCGACCACCGCCGCCGAATCCACCACGTCTTTCGCCGCCGCCACCGCCGCGACCACCACCGAAGCCGCCACGACGTGGACCGCCTTCGCGAGGAGCCTGAGGACGAGCCTCAGAGATATTGATAGGACGACCGCCCAACTCAATACCGTTGCCTCTTTCGATAGCTTGATCAGCAGCAGAGTCATCAGTCATCTCTACAAAGCCGAAGCCTTTAGAGCGACCAGTTTCTCTATCCATGATCACTTTTGCTGAATCTACCGCACCGAACTGTGCGAAGTGTTGATGAAGTGCCTCATCGTCTACAGAGTAAGGCAAGTTGCCTACATAAAGTTTCTTAGCCACAAAGACCTCCTATGGTTGGGCCATATTACCCGAGGAAGCCTTCGAACAAGATAAAATCGAGTACACTCACACGGGGACTTAACTGCATTAACGCTAGCATAGCCCAAAAAACGTGCAAGCCCAATTTTAAGCGCGCATATTATTAAATTGTAAGGGAAGAGGGAAGTTCCCACCACGCACCAGACTGATGCATTCCTGAAGTTCATCAATACTTTTTGACGTCACTTTCAGTTTATCGTCAGCAACCTGCGGCTGAACCTTCAGCTTGGAATCCTTAATCAATTTAATGATATCCTTAGCGATCTCGCGGTCAATTCCCTGTACCAAAGTGACCTTTTGGCGAAGCATTCTGCCACCGGCCTCTTCGATCTTTTCGAATTTAATCGCCTTGATATCAATCCCACGACGGTGAAGTTTTGTTTGCAGGATGCTGGCCATGGCACCAACTTTGTATTCATCCTCTGCCATCAGGACCATTTCTTTTTTATCCCACTGAAGCTCAGCCTTACTGCCTTTGAAATCGTAACGAGCTTCAATCTCTTTACGCGCCTGATTTACAGCATTGTCCACTTCCTGAACATCAATCTCAGAAACAATATCAAACGAAGGCATCGAAAATATCTCCAAAAGAATAATAAAGAAATTCGAACTAAAAATCTTAATCAACCAAATCCGCAAACCAATAAGGCTGATCAAAAGGGTTCAGCCGCAAGGCGGAGGGGTCCCCTTGAAGCGGAGGCGTGCTCCAAGCACGTCGAAGCGAAAAGGGTCCCCCGACAACGCAGTCGGATGGGCCCTTTTCATCGGCCGCTTAGTGACCACTATTGCCGTGGAGTCCGTGGGGGTGTCCGTGTAGTACCTCTTCCGCCGTCGCCTCACGAATCAAAACCATCTCAATTGCAAATTCAAGATCCTGACCAGCCAATGGGTGATTGCCATCCAAAGTAACTGATTCGTCAGTGATTTTTGTCACGCGTACGATGTGTGCGCCTTGACCCAATTCCAAACGCAAGTGAGCGCCGATTTCCAATTGTGGAAGGTGCGCAAGTTCTGCTTTAGGAACGTCCATGAACATGTTGTCTTTAACTTCGCCGTAAGCGTCTTTCGCTGCCAGCTTCACAGTTTTTTTATCGCCCTCTTGCAGGTCTTTGATTTCTTCTTCAAGTTTAGGAATGATTTGACCCGCGCCTTCCAGGAAAGGAAGCGGTTGGTTGCGCTCGGAAGCGTCCAATACAGTGCCGTCAGGTCCTTTAAGAACGTAGTTAAATGCCAGAACTCTTTTCATAAAAATGCCTCCTGTAGCGCTTAAAACGTCGGTATCCCATTTTGGACCTATTCAGGCAACCGAAAAGACCCAGTTCTTTTGAATATTTAACGAGACACTTGAAATTGAGACGCAGAGCTAGATATAATCATATTTAGGATCGCGCCTGAGGGGGGAAAGCATGATGCACATGTCCTCGCTGAGGTCTTTGTTGCTCAACTCTAGCTACGAGCCAATGCAGGTCGTAGGTTGGCAAAAAGCCTTGGTATTGTGGTTTCAGGGAAAAGTGGAGATATTGGAATATCACTCTGCGTTTGCCCGGTCGGTACAACGAAGGTTTCAGCTGCCCAGTGTTCTGCGGCTGAAGACGTATGTACGACCCCGGACCGCCGGAGCCGTCCGATTCTGCCGGGAAAACGTTTATATCCGCGATAATTATACCTGCCAGTACTGCGGCACCAAACTCGCCGCCAAGCTCCTTACTCTTGATCACGTTGTTCCCGCCTCCCATAATGGTCCGAAAAACTGGACCAACGTTGTTTCCGCCTGCCGGGACTGCAATCAAAGAAAAGCAAACCGAACACCCCGCACTGCCAATATGCCTTTACTGAGTGAACCCCGTGCCCCATCATGGTTGCCAACACTGCAACTGGAAATCGGCGAGGATCACGTGCCTCCCGACTGGACGCCCTATTTAAGACTGAATACCGGATGACGACAGAGTACGAATTCAAAACCATCACCACCACCGAGACTCTTCCTATCCGTCAAAGAGTTCTTAAGCCTCATCTGCGCGCCGAAGAATGCGTGAATCCGGGAGACGATCTTCCGACCACGTTCCACTTCGGCCTTTTTATTTCCGGAAAACTTGTTTCTGTCGCGACTTTCATCCAGGAATCACATCCTGCGTTTTCTGCCGGCTATCCTTATCGCCTGCGGGGCATGGCCACGGATGACAGCTATCGCGGCCAGGGCCTGGGACAAAAGCTTGTGCGCTTTGGTGTAGAAGAATTAAAAAGCCGCCGCTGCGACCTGGTGTGGTTCAATGCGCGCATCAAGGCTTTTCCATTCTATGAAAGACTCGGATTTTCATTCTACGGACCGCTGTTTGATATCAAGGATATCGGTCCCCATAAAACCATGTACAAGCATCTTATTCCCCGTTAACCTCTTTGCAGGAGGAATCGGTGAATAAGGATGTTCACAATCAGCTGACCTCAGCACTGACCACCATCATCAGCGAAACCAACGGGATCTCGCTTTCTGACACCATTGATCTGCTTTTGTCTTCTAAAATGAAAACAGAGAATCTGGATGCCTACGGCCTTGTTGTCGAGTTCCGTGATCTGCTGAATCGTTTTCAGATCAATCAGGTGACGATCTCGTCACTGCTTAAGCACCCGATGTCCGCGGCGTTGTTTGAGTTCTTCAAAAATTTCCCCCTGAAATACAACGAAGAGCACATTCACCTGACCGGCGCAATCACCGCAGAATTCATCTATCCAAGATTGAAAAAACTGATGGAAGGCCCGGACAAAGACATCTATGAACAAAAAATCAAAGAGGTCTATGGCGACAAAGCCCTGCCCATCCGTTCGGTTGAAGACGTCGACCGCCTGATCCGGCTGCAGGAAAACGAAGGATTCTCGCGCTATCTGAAAATTCTGTATCTGCCAAAACTGATCTTCATCAATCGCGAAGTTCACAAGGAAGCGGCCTATTCCATGGCGGAAGAGCTGTATTATAAATTTAACGTGGGCCGCGTGCGTTTGAAATTCTCGCTGTCCCGCTCCACCGCCAGTTCTTCCGAACAGATTCCGGGCATCGACAATGTGACTTCCGAGGATGTCGTGCTGGGCCTGTATGACGGCTTCCGTGCCTTCCAGGAAAAGCATCCGAATTTTGATTTCATCCTGTCGCCGTCTTTCAGAAAAGAATCCAATCACTTCGATTCTGAAAAGTTCAAAACGCGCCAGGAACATTTCATGGAACAAATCAACGAACTGGTCGACATGATCGACAAGTATCCGTTCCTGGAGCGTCACCTGCGTGATGTCGACACTGTCGGCGACGAACGCGAACTGTACCGCAAAGAGCATTTCAACGAAATGCAGGCGGGCTTCCGCAAGCTTCAGTACCGTGGCTTCAAGATCCGTTCGCACCATGGTGAAACCTGGCACACTCTGAAAAAAGGCATCCAGGCCGTCGACAATGCCATGAACATCTGGCACATCGACACGCTGGAGCACGGAATCAGTCTGGGCATCAACCCGAACAAATACTTCCACCGCATCTATCAGGATATTCTGGCGAAGAACCAACAAGGTCAGCCGATTCCTGAAAAGGATCCGCTGTACCGCGAACTGACTGAACTTGATTGGGGCTTCAACCGCCACGTTCTGGAAAAAATCCTGCAAGGGACCAAGATCACCGCGGAAGAAGACATTCTGTTCGTAAAAGCCAAGTTCCACACCGCTCGCGAAGTCGAACATTATCAGCACGACGTTTTGAACCGCATGATTCAAAAAGGCGTGACCCTGGTGTCCCTGCCGTCATCAAACAACAAGCTGACCGGCAAGTTTGAAGACTACAAGGATCACCCGTTTTCGTGGTGGGAGAAAAAAGGTGTGCAGCTTGGCGTTGGCACCGACAACCACGTGACATTGAACACGAACTTCATTTATGAAATGCTGATCCTTCTTTACACCGATGCGGTGAACTTGAAGATTACAAAATTGCTGATGGTGACCACGGGCGAAGTTCGCCGGCCATATATCAGCCACCTTCTTTGGAAGATGCGCAAACAACTGGGAAAGACAACGCAGAGATGACTACCGCAAAAAAATCACGCCGCCTGAGCTGGATGGACACCATCCGCTCCCTTGCCCGTCCGAAAGTTTCTATCATGCTGGCCCTGGGCTTTTCTTCCGGGCTTCCCTTCATGCTGGTCGGAAACACCCTGGGATACTGGCTGCGTGAAAGCGGGATCGCGCTGGCGACCATCGGGTTTCTTTCCTGGGTGGGTCTGGCGTATTCGCTGAAATTCGTCTGGGCTCCGTTGATTGATAAAATGAATGCGCCGATTTTCGGTGCCTGGCTGGGACGCCGTCGCGGCTGGATGATCATTTCCCAAATTCTGGTGGGGATCTGCTTGTTTGGCATGTCCTATGTCAAACCCGAAGGCGGCTTGGCGCTGTTCACCCTGCTAGCGGCGGTGGCGGCCTTTGCCTCTGCCACCCAGGACATTGTGGTGGATGCGTGGAGGATTGAAGTTTCTGACGCCAGCGAAGATATGGCCTTATTGTCTTCATCATATCAACTGGGTTACCGTGCTTCTTTGCTGGTGACGGATGCGTTGATTCTGATTCTGGCGGGCGCGATTGGCTGGTCGGTTTCTTATTCTGCCATGGGTGCTTTGATGGCCGTGGGTGTAATCGCGACATTATTTGCCGCTGAACCAAAGCACGGACCGGCAAATGTTCCCGGGGCTGTGTCTTTGTGGTCTGCGCGCGGTTTGTTTGATGCGGTCGCGGGTCCGTTCATTGCTTTCTTCAAACAGCATGGCCAGCGGGCTTTGTTGATTCTGGCAGCCGTGTGCTTGTACCGCCTTTCTGACTTTGTCATGGGTCCCATGGCAAATCCGTTCTATGCAGATCTTGGTTTGACGAAAGAAACCGTGGGCGCGGTGCGCGGGTCTGTCGGCTTGATCGCGTCAGTTGTCGGCGTAGCGGCGGCGGGCCTGACGGCAGTGCGCTTTGGCTTTATCTCAACATTACTTATTGGTGCCGTGATTGGTCCGGCGTCCAATCTTGGCTTCTCGGTTTTGGCGATGATGGGACCCAGCACTGAAGTGTTTACGGGTGCCATGATCGTGGATAACTTTGCCACGGGCTTTGCCGGGACCGCGCTGGTTGGATACATGTCGAGCCTGACGACGCTCGGATACACAGCCACACAGTATGCCCTGCTGAGTTCGTTCTATGCTTTGTTGGGAAAAGTTCTGAAAGGCTTCTCGGGGCTTGCGGTTCAGAAGCTTAACGAAACCCACGCTTTGATGGAATCTTACGCGCTCTTCTTCCTGGGGACCGCAATGATCGGAATCCCTGCGCTGCTTCTTTGTATTTTACTGGTAAGAAGCACCACCAAACTTTCAAAAATAACATCTGCTTGATAAAAGGCCCGGGCACCGGGCCAAAAAACAACACTGTGTCTTTTCTTTCACCGAGTTCCCACTAGGATTCTGATTCATTCTGAAAAACCAAAGTGCTATATTGGGCGCAGAGGTTCAAATGCCAAAAAAAGTCGTCATCGTCGGTGGTGGTTTTGCGGGGCTGAAAGCCGCGCGTGCTTTTGGAAACAAAGAAGATGTTTCCGTCACTCTTATTGATCGCCGCAATTATCATCTTTTCCAGCCCTTGCTTTATCAGGTAGCCACCGCGGGACTTTCCCCGGCAGAAATTTCAGGTCCCATTCGCGGCATACTTTCCAAGTACAAAAATGTTTCGGTCTTTCTGGACAATCTGGAAAGCGTTGATCTGAAAAACAAAAAGATTCAGGTTCCGGATCGCACTCTTGATTATGACTATCTGATTCTGGCGTGTGGAGCCAAGCACAGTTACTTCGCGCATCCCGAGTGGGAAGAAAATGCTCCGGGCTTAAAGACCCTGGAACAAGCCACCGAAATTCGCCGTCGTCTGCTGATGGCTTTCGAACGAGCCGAAAAAGAAACCGATCCTGAAAAACAGAAGCAGCAACTGACTTTCGTGATCGTGGGCGCGGGCCCAACGGGTGTCGAGCTTGCAGGCACCATTGGCGAGATCAGCCGTCACACTTTAACCAAAGACTTCCGCCACATTGATCCGTCACGCACCCGGGTGATTCTGATTGAAGCAGGCCCAAGAATTCTTGCCGCCTTCCATCCGGATCTTTCCCGCAAAGCCGCAGCAGACCTGGAAGACCTCGGCGTGCAGATTTGGACCAACACACGAGTCACAGATGTAAAGTCTGATTCTGTGGTTCTGGGTGATGAAGTCATTAAAGCCGCCACCATCTTGTGGGCCGCAGGTGTTCAGCCATCCAGTATCAACAAAACGCTCGGGGTCCCGCTGGACCGTGCGGGACGAGTGATCATCGAAAAAGATTTAAGTTTGAAAGAACACCCGGAAGTGTTTATTTTGGGCGATCAGGCTTGTTATCTGACCGACAACGGCCAAGCCTTGCCAGGACTTGCTTCGGTGGCTATGCAGCAAGGAACACATGCTGCGAATCAGATTCTGCGAGAAATCGACGGCAAACCCCGACTTGATTTCAAGTATCTCGACAAGGGCCAGATGGCCACAATTGGCCGCCGCAAAGCCATCGCACAAATCAGCAATCTGAAATTCAGCGGATTCTTTGCGTGGATTTTGTGGTTATTCATTCACGTCTATTATCTGATTGGTTTTAAGAACAGAGTCTTCGTCATCTGGCAGTGGGCTTACTCTTACTTCACGTTCAAACGAGGTGCTCGATTGATTGTCGATAAAGAATGGAGATCAAAACCAAAGCCGCCTGTTTCGTAACACTGGATCTATCCAAGTCTTGAGGCGGTCCTTAGCCTCAAGACATGTACTTACAAAACTTCCACTCCATTCAGCCGCCATATGAAAAAAACCAGAAGGAATGCCTTGAGTGGCTTTCCGAAGCCCACAAGCTGGCACAAAAGAATCAGGGGTACTCGCAAGAGGACTACCTGAAGATGCTGCAACGAGTGGGCTGCCCGGAAACCCAAATCGAAAAAAGGTATTTCTTCATTCCGGATGTGGAACGTTCCAACTGGGATGACAAACCGATCTATCCGGTCAAATCCAGTTCTCACGGCGTCAGCATGCACATGCGCCACGAATACTATCATAAAACTGTGAAAGAACTTTTTGAGCGCATCTATTCAGAGCGCACCTTTCCTGATGATCTGATTCACGTCAGCTGCACCGGATACATCTCGCCCAGTGCCGCACAGATGACCGCGGTGAAGGCGCCTAAACCAGTCACCGTCACCCATTCCTATCACATGGGATGTTACGGAGCCTTCCCCGCCCTGCGCATGGCTTCGGGCTTTCTGGCGAATGAAAATATTCTGGGAAAAAAACTGACCGTGGATCTGGTGCACACCGAACTGTGCAGTCTGCATTTGAATCCGGAAGATCCGACGCTGGAACAAATGGTGATTCAAAGTCTGTTCGCGGATGGCTGTATCGCCTACTCGATGTCCAGTCAGCAGCCAAAGCAGGGGTTTAAAGTTCTGTCGCTGTATGAAGAACTGATTCCCAACACCACAGCGGCAATGGAATGGATGGTGTCGGACTGGGGCATGAAAATGAGCCTGTCGAAAGATGTGCCGATGATGGTGGGGGATAAGATCCGCGACTTTACCACTCGCTGGCTGGCGGAACGCGGGTACGATCTTTCTCACGTAGTTAAAAATGGTCTGTTCGCAGTTCACCCCGGCGGTCCCAAGATCATCGATCAGGTGGTGAAGCATCTTGAGCTGAAGGAAGAACAAGTGGCCCACAGCCGCTCGCTGCTTCGCCAGCGCGGCAACATGTCGTCAGCGACGCTTCCGCATTTGTGGGAGCAGATTCTTCGCGACGACAGCGTTCCGTCGGGCACACCGATCATCAGTTATGCATTTGGTCCCGGACTTACTGTGTGCGGAAGTTTGATGGAGAAACTATGATCAGCGCTTTTTTGGTTGTATCGGGTATTCAAGGGGCTGCAATTTTATTTGATGAATTCGTTTTTCACCGCAAACGCGGACTGCCGCGGTGGGAACGCATCGGGCACCCCATCGACACCATGTCCGTGATCGCCTGCCTGCTGTTTCTGGCCTTCGTGCAGCGAACTCCGACCACGGAAGTGATTTACTATATCATGGCGGGGCTTTCCTGCGTGCTGGTGACCAAGGATGAATGGATTCACCGCAAATACTGTTCAGCCGAAGAAATGTGGCTGCATGCGGTTCTGTTTCTGATGCATCCGCTGGTGCTATTCACCGGAATGGCCGAATGGGAAGACAATCGCCCGCTGTTCCTGGCCGTGGCCGGAGGAATCTTCGTCTTTTTGATTTATCAGGTGGTTTATTGGAACTTTGTGGAGGTTCAAGCCCGCAAAGCCAAGCAAAAGGCCCACTACGCCCGGGTTCGACAGGAAGATCTGTACGAATACTTCGGAGAATAGACCCCTTTTTTTGGTACAAGTCCTTGCATTGCCGCGTTGCGCTATGATACTTTGGCTTCTCTTTACGTTCCTGTTTGCGGAGAGGTGGCCGAGTGGTTGAAGGCGCACGCCTGGAACGCGTGTGTAGGTCACAAGCCTACCGAGAGTTCGAATCTCTCTCTCTCCGCCATTTATTCCAAAAAACTAAGCCATAAAATTTAAACTAGAGACAATGAACGTCGGCCCGATTCGAACGACAGAGTTCGTACAAAGGCGCACGACGCGATCGCGCTTCAGCGCGACGGCGAAGCCGCTTTTTAGGTGTTGGCATCAGCCAACAGTCGCGCAGCGACCAAGCCCAGGATGGGCGCAGCCAATCTCTCTAGGCTCAATACACAAACCAAATATCCTTAATCAACCCATCCTTAAAATCATAAATCGCCACAACATGCGACCCACTGGGAACCACGGACTCTTCATCCAAGACCTTCCCACTCAAAACAATCCGACTTTTCAAAGTGCAATGCAGATCCGGGGTATTCTTAAACTTCTCGCCGTAACTTTTACGAAAAGCCTCCATCCCGACCATGAACGGCACGTCCTGTCCCAGGCGATACGCCGTCACGTCGGCATGATAGAACGAACAGAACTTTTCAATGTCCCGGGCGTTGTAAGCCTCTAGCTGCCCCTGAACCAATGCGACTCGTTGTTCGGTTGTCATTAGCGAGGCTCCTCAATCTTCAAAGTGCTATCCACAGAAACATTATCAAGGACCTGAACCTTCCCCGATGGCCAGCGAACTTCCACCCTGGAAATATCCTTCACCTGCCCCAACCCGAAATGCAAAGTCGGATCATTCTGCTGATTCATCGTCCCGGCCACACCATCAACCTGACGCAAGAACACGCCACTCGAATGATAAACCCGCACCTGGGCTGCCACGGCCTGAGTCCCCGAACGAGTGCCCTTGATCTGCACGCGCAGATAGTTGTTTGCATCCCCCATCACGTTTTGCAAAACTCGGATGGCCGGAGCTTCCTTGTTCTTCGCTCTGCCTGACTGAACCAGATCCATCTTGCCGTCGTTATTCAGATCTGCCCAAGCCGCCGCATAACTGTCAAAGACACGAGTCCCGTGAACCGCGCTGACCTCTTGAAACTTGAAGTTGCCAGTGTTTTTGTAAAGTACTGAATACGAGTAGGCCAAATCATAAACCTGACTGATGTAAACATCGAGCAGGCCGTCGTTATCAAAGTCCGCAGCCGTGGTCTGCGCCCACAACTCATCCCCTTTATATTTCGAGAAATCCCCGATCGGGCGATAGGGAATGCCAGATTCTGCTCTGACATCAACCAACCGATAGGACGGATGTCCGGTGTTGCGATATATTTTTGAATCGTCACACAGGTAACCGCGCTGATCAAAGGTGTTATTCTTTGGATTTATGCCGACAAACTTATGCACTAGATTGGAAACCCACAAATCCAGATTGCCATCATTATCAAGGTCCGCCCAGATTGAAGCAATGGTATGCCCATACTGAGGCCCATAGTAGGCCTTGCGGTTATTGTCATAGAACTTCTTCGGATCGTGCGCCCCTTGAACATTCAGCAGCGGAGCTTTATCCACCATGATCGTCGGATTCAAGGTGTAAAAGTTGTTCGGTCGCAGACGGTAGTTCGAGAAATAAGCATCTGTCTGTCCGTTGTTATCATAATCAGCAACTGCGATACCTCGCAGGTAATTGGGATTCTGTGCGAACACCGTGGGCGTTGCATCCAGGAACTGCTTGCCCTTGATATTCAAAAACATCTTTGCTGGCAGCAATGGATCACCGAATTTGGGTTCAGCAAAACCAACAAGCACATCCATCAGACCGTCTTTATTAACGTCAACAATGGCCAAATCATGAGCGTGCTCTGGAATTTCAAACTTTAAAGCCCTGGAAGATTCCGCAAAGCGCCCCGCAGACACTTGCACAAAGGCCTGTCCCTTGGTGGTCAGAATATCCAACAAACCATTGTTGTCGATATCCACAAACAGCGGCGCCCCTTTTAAATCCAAAATGCCAGCAGTATTAGTCACATCGTCAAAACGGATGTTGCTGCCATTACTGACGTTGCGGAAAAGTCTTCCCGCCGCCAGCATATCCACCCAGCCATCAGCATCATAGTCACCAAACACAATTGTGCCTGAATGAACTTTCGGGATACCTGAAGACTCGGTCACATCCTGAAACTGAGACGCCGTAGAGCTTAAATCCGCATTTTCCGCTTCTGATGATCCTCCCGGATGCGAAACCTGAAAGCCCACCAGAAAACATGCTGCGATCACTGACGCACAGAAGAAAATCCGATTCATTTCAAAGACCCTTCTAAATCCTGAACCGAGATCAGGCAGGAAAATTTCTTAGCCGCTTGAGCAGCCAAGCAGAATTTAACAACCAGAAAGGCCACATCCGCCGGATCGCGCAGCTGATGATCGGCTTTCATCTTTTTGAAGTTCGCCACATCCGGGAAATCCTTCTTTTTAAATCCACGAATGGTCTGCTGCATCTGGGTATCCAGAACACCGGGGCTGAAATGATAGATTTTGATTTTCTTGTTCTTGGCAGTTTGTAAATCCAGAGCGGTGTTTTCGGTAAACATTTTCAGACCCGCTTTGGAAGAACAATACATCGACCAACCAGCAATCGGACGGAATGAGGCCCCTGATCCGATGTTAAAGATCGTCAAAGGTACTTTTTCTTCGGTAGCTATCCGAGCGCACGCTTGTGAAAGCAACAGCGGAGAAATCAAATTAGTCACCAGATGAGTATTCATCTCGGTCGGATTCAAATCCGGCAGTGAGCCCACCGGATTGATCAGCGCTGCATTGTTAATCAGATGAATCTTTTTGAAATCAGAAAAGTCCACATTCTGAAGAACCGATTCAATTTTCTGAATCACCTTAAGACCATGGCTGAAATCCGCCGTGATATGTCTGAATCTTGAAGATTTGATATTTGGACGAGAACGCGAAAGGTTGATGACCTGATGCCCTTTTTCAAGAGCTTGCAGACACACCTGCTCCCCCAGTCCCTTGGAACCGCCGGTAATGATAAATAAATCCATAATATAATTATGGATTCCCGTCCGGAGTTCAGCAAGAGCGACAGGAAAGCAGGTCCAGAATTGGAAACACTAAATACAAACTGAATGCATCAGCTGGACCATAGACCGCCATTAAATTCCCGTGCTAGTCTTGATCCAGGAGAACTCCCATGAAGAATCCACCAAAAACCATCCCTGATCATACGGCAGTTCGCGTAGCTTTGTGGCGCGCCATCCATCTACAGCTGGATGCTTATCCCCCGGTGTTCAATGATGACGTGGGATTGAAACTGATCGCTCCGGAAGAGGGCTGGCAAAAACGCGGTGACATGCACCCGATGGGAACAAAAGGCTACCGCGCCTCTATCGTAGGACGCGCAAGATTTCTTGAAGATCTGGTGTTAGAGCAAATAAAAAATGGTGTGGATCAGTATGTGATTCTTGGAGCGGGCCTGGACACCTTCGCGCAACGCCACCCGCAAGTGGCTGACAAAGTTCGCATCTTTGAAATCGATCAGCCTGAAACCCAGGCCTGGAAAAAGAAACGCCTGCAAGAAACCCGCTTGGACACCATAGGCCATCTGCAGTTCGTGCCCGTCGACTTTGAAGCCGGAGAATCCTGGACAGAAAAATTGATTCAACATGGCTTCAATCCCGGCAAACCGGCGGTGATTGCCTCTACCGGCGTAACCATGTATCTGACCCTGGCGGCGAACAAAGAAACCCTACGCGAGGTCTCTCAGTTCGCGAAAGGTTCAACGCTTGCAATGACTTACATGGTGCCGCTAGATTTGATTGATCCGGAAGAGCGCCCCGGCCACCAAATGGTTTATGAAAAAGCCAAAGCCGCGGGAACGCCTTTCATTAGCTTCTTCCGCCCCGCAGAAATGACCGCACTGGCTTTGCAGGCAGGATTCCCCAATGCCAAGCACGTGTCCCGCGAGCAGATCATTGAAAAGTACTTCAAGGGCCGTACTGACGGGCTGGAACCTTCCAAAGGCGAAGAGTTCCTGGTCGCCCAAACTTAGCTCTTTACCTGCTTGGGGAAATTGGATAGATCTTCGCTATCCAAGGACTTCATTCAGAAAGGATTCCTTATGAGCACTTCTCTTGATCAAATTCAGTTCGACACTGCTGACGGCAAAAAATCCACCTTGTCTGCTTTCAACGGCAAAGTTTTGCTGGTTGTGAACGTGGCTTCTGAATGCGGATTGACTCCGCAGTACGAGGGGCTTGAAAAAGTTCACGAGAAATATGAATCCCAAGGACTGCGTGTTCTGGCTTTCCCGGCGAACGAGTTCGGCGCACAAGAGCCCGGCACAAACGAACAAATTCAGGAGTTCTGCCGCACTCAATTCGGCGTGAAGTTCCCGGTTTTTGCAAAAATGGTTGTTAAGGGCGAAGGCCAACATCCGCTGTACCAGCAACTGACTTCCCTGCAACCAGCAGCGCAACAAGTTCCAGGCGGCAAATTGAAGTCTGTTCTGGAAGAACACGGCCTTCTTTCCGGTGGTCCTTCTGACATCATGTGGAACTTTGAAAAATTCCTGATCGGCAAAACCGGCAACGTGGTGGCGCGTTTTGCGCCAGACATGACTCCGGAAGATCCAACAATCGTAAAAGCGATTGAAGCCGAGCTGGCTCGCTAATCATGACGTGGGTTCTGCTTCACAATCCCAGCTGCAGTAAAAGCCGCGAGGCGATCGAAGCCCTTCGTTCCATCGAAGGACTTGAGGTGCGCAAGTACCTTGAGAACCCCTTAAACGAAGCCGAACTGCGCTCGCTCATCCAAAAGCTCGACACTCCGGTGTCGAGCTTGGTGCGCACAAAAGAGGCCCTCTTCACCGAGGCGCCCTTTGATGTGAATAGTACCGAGGAAGTGATTCATAATCTGGTGAAAACACCGCGATTGCTGGAGCGCCCAATTCTGATTGGCAGCAAAGCCGCTGCCATCGGACGTCCTTTTGAAAAGATTCAGGAACTTCTAGAAAAGAAGTAGGCCAATTACCTACTTCTTTATTCCCTGCAAACGACGACGGATATCACCCAAAGTACTGCGTGGAATACCCAGATATCTTGCGGCTGCGGATTCTGAGCCTTTTTTCTTCAGCGCAAAATCAATCAGCTTCAATTCAAATTCGGACACCACGTGGCTGTAACGCCCTTCCAGTGCGGCTTCGTCAATCTCTGCCACAGAAGAGCTTTTGATAACTTCTTCGTATACCGGAGCTGACTGCACAAGGTGCGGGGTCAGATCTGATACTTGGATTTCATTGTCTTCAGCCAGGACACATGCCACTTCAATCGCAGATTTCAATTCACGAATATTCCCCGGCCAGGAATACGTCAGCAAAAGTTCTTCAGCCTTTTTACTAAAGGACTTATCCCCATAGTTACCCGCACGCAGGAATTCGTTCGCCAGATCCAGAATGTCCTCTTTACGCTGACGAAGCGGCGGCAAAGTGATCGTGAACTTTTTGATACGGAAAAACAGATCTTCACGGAATTTCTTATCCGCGATCATTTCTTCCAGGTTTTCATTGGTGGCGGCAATCGTGCGGCAGTTTACTTTTTTGCCGAAGTCCTGCCCTACCGGATAAATGTCACCGCTGCTCAAAGCGCGCAGCAGTTTCACCTGCAAGTCTTGACTGAGGGTTGCCAATTCATCCAGGAACAAATCCCCGCCATCAGCACTTTCAAACTTACCCGCGCGGGATTCCGTGGCCCCGGTGAACGCCCCTTTTTTATGACCGAACAACTCGGATTCCGCCAGATGGGACGGAATCGCACCGCAGTTCACTGCGATGAATGGACGGGAATCATCGTTTTCAAGACTCCACAAATACTGCGCCATCACTTCTTTACCTGAACCGGATTCACCGCGAATCAGAACCGATTGACCAGAGCCACGGATTTTTTTGGCCGTGTCGATCACGGCCTTAAACGCCGGGGACTTGGTGTATAAGTTAATGTGCGAAACAAGCTTTGATCCCGCCTGATGCTTCAAGGTCTGGTTGCGACGAAGCAGACGGTGCAGTACCGGGGCCTTGCGCAGAACTTGCGTCAGCACTTTGCCATCAAAGGGCTTCACCAGATAATCAACCGCTCCGGCCTTCATGCAAGCCTCAACCAGATGAGATTCATCATGACCGGTCATCGCCACCACCACCGTGCTTGGATAGTGTTTTGAAATATGCTGAATCAGCTCAATCCCCTGGCGTTCTGCGGATTCATCCAAAGACAGGTCCGTGAAAACCAGATCAATAATCTGCTTATCCAATACATCCACGGCCTCTTCCATAGAATCCGCCAATGTCACCGCATGACTGGTGGGAATCTGAGATTGCATGGTTTTACGAACAAGTGTTTCGTCGTCAACAATCAGAATACGCATTAGGAAGTCCTTACTTTAAGTTCAAATTGTGAAATCCAAGGCTTGGGTATCAGGTGAACATTCAACTTACGAACACGGTCCTGCACCCATTTTTCGTCAAATTCAGAAGTACACAGGTACGCTCTTTTAGCGAGCGCCACCTGTTCTAAAATCTCAAGACCCGTTTTGCTGCCGTTCAGATTCTGATCGATGATCAACAAGGCAGACTCCGGCAAGGAAGTCACCGGCACCTCGGCCAGGAACTTATCCACGGAGCTGTAAAACGCCGCCGCAGTCAACCCCAAGGCCGCAGCCTTCGCCTGCCATGCACTTAATACGTTCAGATCATCATCAACAAAGAAGATCTTTTGATCTAAGGCAACTTCAATGGATGGAGCCAGCCACGCCGGGTTCTTTTCTTTGGGAACTTTCATGGTAAAGACAGTTCCCTCGCCCTCGACCGTCGAAACTTCCAAAGTCCCGCCTGTCCACTCGATCGCGGCCTTGGCCTGGAACAGACCCAAGCCCGAACCTCCGGCTTTCCCCGAGGTGAAACTGCGCTCAAAGATCTTTTCAAGAATCGCTGCCGGAATACCTTTGCCATTGTCGCGAATCTGCAAAGTCCACTTTTTGCCTTCCGCGCCCAGAACCAGATCAACCTTGGTGGCGCCGGCTTCAAAAGCATTATTGATCAGATTTGAAATAGCCGACTGAAGTTCATTGACCTGCAGGACACTCCAGATTTCAGGCAAAGGTGAAACTCCTGTCAGGGTCAGCTCCTGTACCGGCTTCAGTCGCACACTGTGTTCGTTCACCACACTGGCAATCAAAGGCTCCACCAACGTCAGCTTCGGAGCTTCCACCCCGGATTCCTGATCCTGTTTTGCAATCGAAGCGGACAGTTTCTGTACGATGCCTGCAACACGTGCCACGGCGCTTTTCAGAATTGCCAAAGGCTCCATCGGGGCATTTTCAATCTGGCTGAGCGCCATGTTCATGCTCATCAGCGGACTGCGAATATCATGTGCCACCTGCGCCGCCACCTGGCTGCGGGCCTTGTCGCGCTCGGCTTCCAGCAAACGGGACTGGCTGGCCTGCAACGCCTGAAGCATGTGATTCAGATTTCGGCCCAAGCCATCCAACTCGTCCCTGGAGTTCCGGCCGGGGCCCTCGCCGGATTCTTCACCGGCGACATTCACTCGTTTGGAATAATCCTGAGTCTGCGTGATTTCAGCCAGCAAGGTGTAAATCGCATTCACCTTGCGCAACAAAGTTCTGGTCAAAACACGGGACAGCCACAATGAAAACAGGATCAACGCCGCCGCGGTTCCCAGCAGCGTGTACTTGATTCGATTGAGTTCTTTTTCAATGGTCGCCGCCGAGATTGTCGTCACCAGTCGGTATTCTTTGCCACTTTTGTCTTCAAGCGAAGTCAGAACCACCATACGCCCATCACGCCAGTAGGCCCCATCGGCTTTGGACACCATTTCGGCGGAATCAAATGTCGGTTCAAACTCGGGTCTTGTCACCTTGCCCAGATTTTCGTTTTCCGGGCCGAACAGCTCCACATTCAGATTGTCCACATCGTGATGGATCATGTCTTCCAAAAGATTGTTCATGGCAAGCTTGGCCTGATCCCCCTCAAGGCGCACCAGGGTTCCCGCCAATAGGTTCATGTGATCGATGTAGGATTCTTCAAATTCGGTGATACGATGACTGGAAAGGGCGGTGTTCAGGACCAGACACACCGTCAGTGCGGAAAAGACGGCCGTCCCAAAGATTGCCAGAAAGATCTTTTTAGAAAAGCTCATTTGGGAAATTCGACTCATGAATTGATCTTAAAACATGAGCCTTTTATGTCAAAACAATATGCGGCTTACTTGCGTTTCTTACGAGGCTTCATGGACGCCTCGGCAGCCTCGATGATCTCTTGCAGGCTCAGCTCGTGTTCCGGCTGGGACGCGATGATTTCATAGTCGGACTTGCTGACCTTGATCACTTCGATGGTCTTGTTCAAAAGTGCCTGGATTTCTTCCAGCAAAGGTTTTTCCTCGTTGCTGCAAAAAGAAACCGCCACGCCCTTGTTAAAGCCGCGTCCGGTGCGCCCGATGCGATGGACATAGTTGGCTGGCTTTTCAGGAAGATCATAGTTGATCACATGAGTGACATCCGGGATGTCGATACCACGAGCACTCAAGTCTGTGGCGATAAGAACTTTGCAGTCGCCTTTACGGAAGGTCTTCATCACCTCAGCACGGTCGGTCTGATCCTTTTCCCCATGCAGGGTCAAAGACTGGACCTCAACACGGGCCAGAGCTTTCGCAACACGTTCTGCGCGCACGCGGGTTCTGACGAAGATGATGAACTTGCCGTCAGCATTCTGGCGCAGGTACTCGGCCAGGAAGAAGCGTTTGTCATCCATTTCCACAAACATCACAGAGTGCGTGATGTTTTTAGAAACCGGATCTTCCGGAGAAATCTGAATACGAATCGCACTGCTGCGAACTTGAGAGAACGCAAGCTTCTTGATTTCCGGATTGATAGTCGCAGAGAAGAACAGCGTCTGGTGACGCTTCGTCAGCTTGCGTTTCACGGAAGTGATGTCGTCGATGAAACCAAGATCCAGCATGTGATCGGCTTCATCCAGCACCAAAGTTTCAATGCGGCTGATATCCACATGCCCCTGGGCAATCAGGTCAAACATACGACCCGGTGTCGAAATCAGAATATCAATACCATCCTGAAGCTTCTGGATTTGGGCGTCTTGCTCCACGCCACCAATCAAAGCAAATGGCTTCACCTTGGTGTGCTTGGAAAGCTTGTTGAAAACCTCGCCGATCTGCTGAGCCAGTTCACGAGTTGGCACCAATACCAGACATTTGATCCCGATAGCGCGTTTGCTGCTTTTTTCCGTGTGGATCATATTGATGATTGGAATAGCAAAAGCTGCGGTCTTCCCGGTTCCGGTCTGGGCAATCGCCAGAACATCCTCGCCCTTCAAAATGGACGGAATGGCTTTGTACTGGATGTCGGTGGTTCTGAAGAAACCATTGTCGTTCAGGTTACGCAGCAAATCTTCAGACAAATGGAACTTTTCAAACTTCACGGGGGACCTCTTGGAATTAAACGAAGCATGTACCACAGGGCCCAAAAAAGCGGGACTTTTAATTGAAAAAAGGAAGAAATTTCCAGAATTTACCCTTCAAACGGGCCTTAAATCGACATGACAAATTGCAGGGTTTAAAAACCCCCAATCGGCCTTAAGATAAACTGGTACAAGGAGGCCCCCATGCGCACTATCACCGTCTTTAATTCCGTCTCAATGGACGGCTATTTTGCAGATAAAAACTCGGACATGAGCTGGGCCCACAATCAGGAACAGGACGACGAATTCACCGCCTTCGTTGCCGGAAACGCCAAAGGGGGCGGCGCTCTGCTGTTTGGACGAAAAACATTCGAGATGATGGCCAGCTTCTGGCCCACGTCTGCTGCGAAAGAGGCCATGCCCGAAATCGCCGAAGGCATGAACCGCATGAAAAAGTACGTCGTTTCAAGAAGCCTGAACGAAGTCACTTGGGAAAATTCAGAGCTGATCAAAGGTGATCTGATCAGCGAAATCAAGAAACTAAAAAAACAAAATGGCCCGGATATCGCCATATTAGGCAGCGGCAACCTGGTTGCCCAACTGGCGGAAGCCAATCTGGTGGACGAATATTCAGTGGTGGTGCTGCCGCTGATTCTGGGCTCGGGCCGTTCGCAGTTTGACGGTTTGAAGTCCCGTCGTGACCTGAAGCTTGTTGAATGCCGCAGCTTCAAAAATGGCAACGTGTTTCTGCGCTACCGTCCCACTCAAGCACAAGAAGGCCTGCACTAGGCCTGAACTTATTAGGAATTTTCTCGCAACCGGCTCTCTAATGGCCCAGCCCTACTTGCTTTTGAGGACGAAACTTTATCAAATGTAGAAATGCAAAATAAAGAAGTGGATATTCTGGTCGTGGGCGCCGGCATCATTGGTGCGTCGGTGGGTGCGGAACTTTCTCGTCGTGGCGCCAAAGTGTGTGTGATTGACAAAGGCACCGTGGGTAAAGGCTGCTCTTACGGCAATGCCGGATGGATGACTCCTTGTTTTGCCATGCCTCTGCCAATGCCGGGCATGCTGATAAAATCAATGAAGTGGCTGCTGAATCCCGAGGGTCCTCTTTATATCAAACCTTCTTTGTCTTTGGATCTGGCCACCTGGATGTACCACTTTATGAAGAACATGAACGCCACCCAGGCCCGCCGCGCGGTGGATGCCCTGGTGGTGCTTTCCCAGAAAAGCCTGACTGAATATGAAAAACTGGGACGGCTTTATCCGGAAACCCGTTTCCAGCAAAAAGGTCTGATGATGGTCAGCCGCACCCAAGCCGGCGTGGCCGCTGCCGTTGAGGAACTGGAATACGTCAAAGACATCGGCGTTACCGGCAAGATTTTGAATGGCGACGACATCCAGCAGATGGAGCCCGCGTTGAAAGCTCCCCTTTTGGGCGGAGTTTATTTTGATAAAGAAGCCATGGCCGAACCCTATCTGGTGGTTCAGGCACTGGCGAAAGAGATCCGCCAACACGGCGGCGAGATTTTAGAAAACTGCGAGCTGCAGGATATGGAAATTTCCGGCAACCGCATTGAATCTGTAAAAACATCCCAAGGCACCATTCGTGCCAAGCAGATTGTCATGGCGACCGGCAGCTGGTCCAAATCCATGGCCAAGATGATGCGCCTGCGTGTGCCGATTCTGGGCGGTAAAGGTTACGCGATGATCGTTCCGACTTTGGAAAAGCAGCCGCAGTACCCGATCATGCTGGTGGAAAAAAAGATCGCGATCACCCCGCGCGAAAACACACTGCGTATCGCAGGCACTCTGGAACTGGTGGATCAGGATTTTACGATCACCCAAAGACGAGTTGAAAGCATTAAAAAAGGTGCGAAAGAATTTTTGCATCTTCCCGACGACCTTCAGGTTCAGGAACTGTGGGCGGGACTTCGTCCGTGCACTCCGGATGGCGTGCCTTTGATTGGCTATCATCAGAATTTGAACAATCTGGTTTTGGCTGTAGGCCACCAGATGCTGGGGCTGCAAAGCGGTGCTGGTACGGGACTGCTGGTTGCAGATCTTGTCGAAGGCAAGAAACCGTTTATTGATATGTCCGTTGTAAACGCGAATCGTTTCTAAATTCGATTCGCGTTTTTTACTCAGGCCTTAAAGCGATGAGTGATAAGTCCATGGGTTGGATCATAAGGGGACAACCCCACAGTGACACGGTCACCGACCACAACTTTGATTCTGAACTTTTTCATTTTCCCGCACAAACGTGCGCGGATATCGACTCCGTTATCAAGAGTGATGAAATAAACACCCCCGCCGGACATGTCTGACACTTTTCCGTCGATGCTTACCAAATCGTCCTTCGCCATAGGCCTCCCTGCATTGAAATAAAAAAGCCGGTCTTTTTTAGGGGACCGGCCTTCCCAAGGTAATCTTAGTAAGAACGGCGAGAGCCGCCGAAACCGCCGCCATTGCGACGAGGACCGCCACCAGAGCGTGGCTCTTGTGGTTTAGCTTCAGAAATATTCATTGCACGCCCCGCCAGATCCATACCGTTCAATTTCTCGATGGCAGCACGAGCTTCAGTTTCAGTGGACATTTCAACAAAAGCGAAACCTTTGCTGCGACCCGTTTCACGATCGGTGATCACGTTGACCGTATCAACAGTTCCGAATTCTGCAAAAACCTGATTAAGTTGATCTTGATCGACATTGAAAGAAAGATTGCCGACGTAAATTTTTTTTCCCATTTTTTGCCTCCGTTAAAAGCTTGGGGGCCATTCGCAGAAGACAAAAGGACATCTAATGAACTATGTGAACGACAGTGTGGGCTCAGTAGAACACACGCGAGTGGCTATAGATATAGCCAAATCCTTATATGAAGAAAGTATGTAATGTAAGAGCTCAAGTCGTTCACCGCCGAACTGACCCAGAAATCAGTCAAAATACAGCAGGCCGTTCATCGGGGCGAGTCAGAATTTATTTTCTCTTCGCAAATCCTGACTTCTTCGGTCCTGATGTTTTTTTGGGCGCTACAGTCTTCCCGGCAAAGGGATTGATTTTGCCACTCTTGCTTTTGGGCTTACCGGCAGGAGCTGAATTTCGGCGTGCAGACTCTCCGCCTTTGGCAGGCTTGTTTTTATCAAACTTTTTCGAACGATCAATGAAGGCAAATGTCGGATCGACTTTGATTTCCTGGGCACCCTGCAAGTAGCCTTTGATTTTGGTATACATGCGCGTGTCTGACGGCGTGACAAAGGTGATGGCTTCACCACCACGGCCCGCACGAGCGGTGCGCCCGATTCGGTGCAGGAAGTCCTCAGACTGGAAAGGCAGATCAAAATTCACCACGTGATCCACGTGCGGCACATCCAGGCCGCGCGCCAGAAGATCTGTTGCCACCACGATGCGGATTTCACCTTCACGGAAGCCACGAACCACACGGTTTCTTTGCCCTTGGGAAAGTCCGCCGTGAATCAGATCAGTCGAAAAACCGTATTCCTTCAGATAGTTCCCCACCGCTTCACAGTTTTCCTGATTGCCGGTGAAGACGATCACCCCGCCGCGAGTGGCGTTGAGTTCATCCAGCAAACGGTCATTTTTCATTGAGCGATCCAGGAACAGAACCTTTTGTTTCAGGCTTTCCACCGGCGCTTCGGCTTTTTCTGAACGCACCATCACCACATCAGGTTTCATGAACAGCTGGGCGATGGATTCAACATTAGAACCAAAGCTTGCCGAAAACATCATCGTCTGGCGCGGACCACGCAAAGTGCTTTGAATGGTACGAAGCTGCGGGGCAAAGCCCATGTCCAGCATACGGTCCGCTTCATCCAGCACAATCACTTCCACATTCTGCAATAACAGCTTGTTGCCGGAAAGGTGGTCATTCATGCGACCCGGTGTTGCGATGATCAGGCGTGGATTTTTTTTCAGCTGGTTGGCTTGTTTTGAACCCGTGGTGCCCCCGATGGCCAGGCACACCGACACCGGCATTTCTGCACAAAGCTCCAGAAAGACTTTGTAAATCTGCTGGGCCATTTCGCGGCTGGGCACCAGAATCAGACCGCGTGCCTCAGGTTTTCTCTGCAACGTGGTCAGCAACGACAAGGCAAAAGCCAAAGTCTTGCCACTGCCCGTCTGAGCAATAGCGATGATATCCGAACCATCAAGACTTGCCGGGATCGCCTGGCTTTGCACCGGCGTCGGTTTGGTGATTTTCATTTTGGTCAAAGCCGGCATCAACACGGATGCCAGGTTCATATCCTGAAAGCTATTGGCGCGAACGGGGGAATTATGCAGTTTCATAGGGCGCAGGTGTACCACAACCTGTTGAAAAGAGACAAAAAAAAGCGGCTTTAAGCCTTCGCCCAAAGCCGCTTTGCAATTATAACAGACCTGATTACTTCAAAGACGCCAAAGCCGCTTCGTAATTCGGCTCATTCACGATCTCGGACACCTGCTCAACATACAAAACCTTGTTGTCAGCAGAAAGAGTCACCACCGCACGGGAAAGAAGACCCGCCAAAGGGGAATCCGTGATCTGAACGCCCCAGTCCTTGCCGAAAGAGCTGCGGAAAGTGGAAACAGTCTCGCAGTTCTTGATGCCTTCAGCGCCGCAGAAACGGGCTTGAGCAAATGGAAGATCCGCAGAGATGTTCAGAACAACTGTGTTATCCAGATTGGAAGCTTCCTGATTGAAACGACGAACAGACGCCGCACAAGTGCCGGTGTCCACGCTTGGGAAGATGTTCAAAACTTTCTTTTTGCCTGCGAAGGTGTTCAAAGAGACTTCAGAAAGATCGTTGCGCACAAATTTGAAGTCTTTGGCGGCAGTGCCCGCTTCAGGAAGAGTGCCGGAAGTGTTAACGGGATTGCCCTTGAGTGTGATCGATGCCATGGATGCTCCTTTTGTTAAAGCGAACCCAGCATAGCACCGATCCGGTGAAGATCAAAACGATCTACTTGCAAATGGACAGATTCTGGCTCCAGCTGACGATGGACTTATAGCTGGTCTTGTCACCGGCGCGCAACACAGACCAGTAACGGGCGCCACCTTTCCAGGCACCGTCCACTTTGCCGGCAATACGTCCGTCGCGACCCACCCAGCGATCCAGAATTCTGATACCACAGCTCAGGTTTTGCAAAGGATCATGAAGATCTTTGGTGGACTTAAAGCCACAGCCATAAGCATTGCCTGATTCGATGGAAATCTGCAGCAGACCCCGGCTGATCACACGATTGCCGTTGCTGTCGTTGAAGTCCTCGGTGTAAGAGGTCTCGGTTTTAAAGTTACTCTCAAATCTGACCATGGATGACAGCACAAAAGCCCAATACTGCTTGCGCTGTGCATAGGACAAACCGAAATACTTCGGACAAAACAAGCTGCGGTCCGCCGGCATCACGTCCAGCAGATTCGGACCCAGTTTATCCAGCGCACTATAAACATGCGTGGACCAGGCCTTGCCATCAGCGACCTTGTCTTCCCAAAGAGGAATGACTTCGCGCAGATTATTATCCACCGAAGGAGGCGTCACCGGCGGAACCACTTCCGGCTCCACTGGATCCGGCGTCGTGGTGCCGGTATCGGTATCAGGAGTCGACGACGAGGAGTTTTCCGAAGAACCTACCGTCGAAGAGCTAGAGGATTTACAACCCGCCAGGATCTGAACAACAAGCAACAGGGCGACTACGAAGAATAGTTTGTGTTGAGGGGTGCTTTTCATTCTTAACCCATCGGCATAAATTTCCCTGTGCTTGACTGTGGCTCAAACTGTCGAAGTTTTTGTAATTTTCTGGGCCTTTTTCCGTAAACCGAAAATCATGGATTTCCTACACACCGAAGGCCTGTTCGAGGCAAAAAAGTGAACGGCTCTAGAGTCTGACCTTCCCTTTTGGCGACGAAGTCTTTACAACTGGGGGATGTCTGAACATTTCGAAAAACGTCGTCCGGTCTTTTTACAGCTTGGTTTCAACGAAGCCGCCCTGCCTCAGCTAAAGGCGTATCTGGATCTGTTGTGGTCCTCCAATGAAGAGCTGAATCTGATCAGTCGTAAAATGACCTACGAGGAATTGATCGACAATCACGTCATCGACTGCCTGTTGCCAATCAAGGACTTCCCAAAAGACATCAAAGTCGCTGCGGATTTTGGATCCGGCGGGGGTCTTCCGGGTGTGATCTATGCCATTCAGTTCCCGAACGTGGAATACCACCTGTTTGAAAAATCAAAACTGAAGCAGGAATTTTTAAATCGCTGCATAAGCATTGCGCCGAACCTGCGCATTCACGGCGAGATCCCGCCCAAGCTTGAAAAGATCGAAGTGGTTTCTTCCCGCGCCTTCAAGCCGGTGGATGTGATTCTGGAATTCAGCCGTGATTATTATAAAAAAGGCGGCAAGTACTTCCTGCTAAAAGGCCGCAAAGAAAAAATCGACGAAGAAGTCACTTTAGCCCGCAAGAAGTTCAAGGACCTGAAAGTCACTATCCAGCCCCTGAGCTCTCCGGTGCTGGAAGTGGAACGTCATCTGGTTCTGATTTAATTATTTTGGCCTTGTCACCACAAGGCCAATGCCTCCGGCGATCAAGCCCCAAAACGGCGAACCAATCCCCCACAACGTCACACCCGAAGCTGTCACCAGGAACGTGAGCAGTGCGGCCTCACGGCTCCAGTCCTCGCGCATGGCGGAAGCCAAACCGTTCGCAATCGTCGCAAACAAAGCAATGCCCGCCACCGACAAAACCAGCTCTTTCGGGAAGGCTGCAAACACCGCCATGATCGAGGCGGCAAAAAGTGAAATCAGCAGATAAAAAGCCCCCGCGGAAATAGAACTGATATAGCGCTTGGCGGGATCTTTATGGGCTTCCGGCCCGGCACAGATCGCCGCCGTGATCGCCGCAAAGTTCACCGAAAACGCCCCAAAGGGTGCCAGCAACATCGTGGCAAGCCCTGTTCCAGTGATCACCGGAGAAATCGGCGGCTGATAACCTGAAGCTTTTAACACCGCCACCCCGGTCAGATTCTGTGAAGCCATCGTCACCACAAACAGTGGCAATCCGATCCCGACCATCACCGGGAAAGAAAACGCAGGGATCACAAATTCAGGTTTGGCAAATTCAAGGTGCACGGAAGAAAAATCCAGCATCCCCTGCACTTGCGCCACCAGCACACCCGCCAACAACACAAACAATACGGAAAAGCGCGGACTGAATCGGCGGGCGGCAAAATAAACCGCCAGCATGATCAGCACCAGCACTGGTTGTGCTTTCAAAGAATGAAACACATCCATCCCAAAACGCACCAATACTCCGGCAAGCATGGCCGACGCCAACGCCACCGGGATACGGTTGGCCACGCGGGCAAAAATACCCGTGACCCCGGATAGCACAATCAGCACACCACAGAAAACAAAAGCTCCGATCACTTCCGGCATCGGAATGGGCGCTGCAAAACTTGCCACCAACAAAGCGGTGCCGGGTGTGGACCACGCGGCAAGAATCGGCATCTTGTAATGCCACGAGAAAAGAATGGAAACCAACCCCGCCCCGACACAAACGGCAAAGACCCAGGAGCTGGCCTGAGACGGCGTGGCACCCGCAGCTTGGGCCGCTTGAAAAAGAAGGGCCACGGAGCTTGCAAAGCCCACCAGCACCGCCACGATGCCTGTCGCCACACTGGGAAGAACAGAAGTCACTGATTTCATGCCTGAACGCTACCACGCAGTTTGCTGTTCAACAAGGAGGGGGAATTTAATTTGTCCCCGCCGAACCTTGTGAAAGACGATAACAAGCTCATCCGCAAGAAGGAGTTTGCCATGTTGAAAGTGACCGCTGAACACCCCGAATTCAAATACATAGAAATCCTGGTCGACGGGGATATTAGTAAGGATTCCGTCGTACCCCTTCTGAATCTGATACAAAAACGTATTGATGACTGGGGTGAAGTCAGTGTTCTGGAAGAAGTGCGTGATATCGGCAAGATCGAACTTGCGGCCTTCTGGAAAGACCTTCGTTTCGGGATAAAAAATCTCAAGAAAATCCCAAAAGCTGCTATAGTGACAGACATCCACTGGGTGAAAAACGTCAGTAATTTCTTTGATCCGATTGTGGGCACTGACATTGAAGTTTTCACCCGTAAAGAGCTGGATCAGGCCCGCGCCTGGCTGGCGGAAAAGGAACCGGATGAAGCAACGATCAATAAAACAAGTGGCCTCCGCAATCCGTGAGGATATTGACGATCTTGTCACCCGACGCGCACTTCCCACCAATCAGGTGCGCATCGTGGATCCGTTTTTGTTTTTGAATCATCACGGTCCGCAGACTTACCCCTCCCCGAATCATGGATTGCCCTTCGGCCCGCATCCGCACCGCGGCTTTGAAACGGTGACCTTTATCCTTGAAGGCGACATCGCCCACCGTGACAGCGGCGGGCACGAAAGCGTGATCAACGCCGGTGGCGTGCAATGGATGACAGCCGGAGACGGACTGATCCATGAAGAAGTGTCCTCTGCCGAGTTCATGAAAAATGGCGGCCCGCTGGAGATTCTTCAGTTGTGGGTGAATCTTCCCGCGAAACTTAAACGCACCAAACCCAACTACAAAGGTTTGCAAGCCCCGGACATTCCAAAGATCAAAACCGACGACGGTAAAGTGACCGTCGAAGTGATTTCTGGCAGCTGGCTGGGGGAAAACGGCGCATTCAATCCTTTGGTGGATATTCAGTGCCAGGTGCTTCACCTGAAATCATCCGCCCAATTGGACCTGAGCGCTTCAGCCCCGCGAAATGTTTTCTTTTATGTTGTGCGTGGAACTGTGACCGTCAACGGACAGACCGCCGAAAGATTTCAGTTGGTTGAGTTTAACAACGACGGTGACACCCTGAGGGTGAATGCGGAAGAAGATGCTGTGATTCTTTTTGCTCATGCTGATCCTTTCAATGAACCCGTGATTTCCCACGGGCCGTTTGTGATGAACACCAAAGCAGAAATCATTGAGGCCATTGAAGACTATCAGGCCGGAAAATTCGGCTAAAGACTGAGGTTCATACCCCCGTCATCCATTCTTTCAGGACGGCTCCAGTAATGATACTGGGGCGTCCATTCATCCATCCCGATACCGGCAAGGCTAAGCAGACTCCACACCGGGCAGAAGGTGTCCCCTGGGCCCACGACAGTGCTGTTCTTTTTAAAGATGCGCTCTCCGCGCCGTTCATAGTACACCAACCCCGGCATATTGTTTTTTCCCGGCACTACACTCTGTTCGCGGATATAAAGGCCGCCCCCGTGAGACACCATATTAAATCTCCAGCCACGGTCATTAGCGAAACGCCGCTGCACTTCGGGTGAATCCTTTGAAAACATCACCACGGTGAATTGATCTTCCAGGGCCGGCAAGAAAGCATTATAACCATCCGCCCACAACGTGCAGGAACGGCAGCCCTGCCCCATATTGTGAATGGCCAGCAGCCGGTCCTTGCCATCAAAGAGATCGCGCAAGGTGACTTCGCCATAAAGGTTTTTGAAGATGTAGTTTTTTACTTCCAGCGGAGGATTGTCTTTTCTTAAAAGTTCCAGCCGACGCTGCAGACGATAGATATCATTTTCAAGTTTTTGGATTTCGCCCAGAGGATTTTCATTCAACATAAACGCCCCCTGTTCTTATTCTAATTTCAGCGAAGGCCTTTGTCCGGATGTTTTCTGTCAGGGGTTTCCGCAATATCAGGCACTAATCATGTCAATTTGCTGCCCAGAATCCGCACGATCTGCAAAAGATTCTCGGGGACCTCTTGGCGGTCTTCCACGCTCCAAGCGGCTGACAGCATTGAATAACAAAATGCCCAGCCCAGAATCCGATACGGATCCATCGCAAGTTCCCGATAAAGAATGTCCAGTCGCTGATCCAGAATCTTTTCCAGAGGCTGCTCCGAAGGATAATAATCCAGAGGATTTGAAATCATCGCCCCGACTTCAAAGGCCGGATCGCCTACATAACCATGTGGATCAATGATCTTCCAGCCATCAACAGAAGCCAGAATATTGTCATGATGAAGATCCCCGTGCAAAAGAACATCCCGTGGGGATGTCATGCAAAGTTCATCATAAAGAACCGCCACCAGCAGGACCAATTCAGAAGGAAGCTTTCCGTGCAACAGTGATAGCGACGGCAGAAAATCACGCACATGCTTGTAAGGCAGTGGTCCCGCCGGGCGCTCTTTTCCCAACGACCGGATCATTTCTGCAATCACCGCGGTGGCTTCAGCATCCTTGCCTTGTTTCACCAGTGACTTTAAAGAATTCCCGGGCGAAACCATCTGCATCATAAAGGCCCGCTGATCAGCTTGTACTGCCAAAACCGCGGGAGTGACTTCGGGATAATATTTCAGCCATTGCAGTTCTTTATCCAGAATCCCATCCGGACATAGAACTTTGAGGACCACAGGTTTTTTATCGGCATTGGTACGCGCGTATCCGACAAAGTTATAGGACAGATCTTCGGCACGCCCGGTGATCGTCAGATCCCAACGCTGACAAAGACCCCGCAACAATGAGGGAAGACTTTGCAGCCATTCTTCGCCAGCAATGCCAAAAGTATCGCGGATGTTGTTCACAAACGGAGCGGGAAAATTCATACTCTTGACTGTGGCACAGCGCTTCGGAAAAAGTAAGCAGGTACCTTTTGGACCTTGATCCAGATTGGTTGGGGGACTTTTGACTTAAGACAGGAACGCGCCCAGCCTGAATTCATGCTAGAAATGACTCTGTCTTTATTTCTGATGACGAAAGCCGCTCCTGCAAGCAATTACGCGAGTGTGACTGACACTCTTCGCCGCATTGTTCAGGAAAATCCCACCAACGCTCAATGGATCGATATCGGTCCGTCTGATTCCGGCCAGATGATCTCGGGTCTTAAAATCGGAAACGGTGAAATTGCTGATCTGATTGTTGCCACTCACCACGGCAATGAATACGGCTCCACCGCCGTAGCCCTGGGTGCTGCAGAAGCTTTTGCCAGAAATCCAATTCCAGGTCACACCGTGTACGTGATTCCGGTACTGAATATCTCCGGATACAATTCGCGCAACCGCTATGAGCGTACTTCCGCGGGGTCTGTCGATCCAAACCGCGATTACCCGGGGCCGTGTGTGAGCGGAACTTCTCACCGTTCCAAGGCCACCAAAGCTTTGGCGGAATTCCTGGAAGACGCCAAGATCGTAAGTTCTGCCACCTTGCACACCCACTGGCCGGCCGTTCTGTATCCCTGGGGCTTTTCTACCCGTGACACCAAAACTGAATACGACAGCACCTTCATCGGTCTTTCAAAAGATGCGGTGGTGGAAAGCGGTTATGAAGTCGGAAACTCCAAAGAACTTCTTTACGCCGCCGACGGTGCCTTTGAAGACTATGCTTACTGGAAACACGGCGTGTGGTCTTTGCTCTTTGAAATGGGCACGACTCATTCCCCGTCCCAGAATCAGATGAAACAAATGATTGAAGTGAATGTGCCGGGTCTGCGCCGCTTCTTTGAAAACGCGCCGAAACAGCGCGCTGTGAATCATGCCTTCACCGGCAAATGTGACAAGAGCTCCCGTCAAAGAGAGCACTTGGAATAGTCTTGTCTAACGGGCCGTCAGCACAATCTTTCCGGTGTGCTGACTGGCTTCCATCATCGCGTGGGCCTCAGCGGCCTGTTCCAGTTTCAAGACTTTATAAATCACAGGGCGCATTTGATTTTTATTCAACAGCGGCCAGATATTCTGCGACAACGCCGCGGCAATGCGGGACTTTTCCGCCACTGGACGTGCGCGCAGGGTTGAACCCGTCAAAGTCAGACGCTTAAACATCACCTTGCGCAAATCAAGTTCCACCTTCGCCCCTTGCATGGTTGCGATCTGAACCAGACGCCCCTGCACAGCCAACGCTTCAATGTTTCGAGTGAAGTAATCACCACCCACCATATCCAGAATCACATCCACACCCTTGTCCGCCGTAAGTGATTTCACCACGCTGACAAAATCCTCTTCCTTATAAAGGATTACACGCTCGGCCCCCAGCTCCTGACAGATCTGCACGGATTCTTTTTTTCCCACAGTGGTAAAGACCCTTACCCCCATGGAGGACGCCATTTGAATGGCCGTGGTGCCGATGCCGCCGGCGCCTCCGTGAATCAGAACGCTTTCGCCTTTTTGCAGGCGACCGCTTTCAAACAGGTTCGTCCAGACAGTGAAGAAGGTTTCCGGCAAAGCGGCGGCCTCAATCAGACTCATGCCTTCCGGAATCGGCAAACACTGTCCTTCCGGAGCCGCCACGTATTCCGCGTAACCGCCCCCGGTCACCAACGCACACACCATGTCGCCCGTTTTCCAGCGAGTGACATCCGCTCCGACTGCGATGATTTTACCCGCAACTTCAAGCCCCGGAATATCCGAAGCCCCCGCGGGCGGAGGATAGCTTCCCTGCCTTTGCGCGCAGTCCGGGCGATTTACGCCGCTTGCGTGAATTTCAATCAACACCTCGGTGGCGGAGGGTTCAGGCTTTGAACGCTCGCGCACTTGTAAAACTTCAGGTCCGCCGGGTTGGGTGATTTCAATTACACGCATCAGTGACTCCTTCTGGGATTCATTCAAAATGCGCCGCAGATATTCCGCCGTCAAGACTTTGAAACTGGGCCATAGGCCAGTTGCCGGGCGTTAAGCCCGAAGGCCTGAAACACGATAAGATTTATATGAGAATCTGGCTTCTGGGTTTAATCATCACAAGTGCTGTCACCGCGAAAGCTGACGAAAGCTCCGTCTACAACTGCCGCTTCGACGGCGAGTACGGAAACTTTTCCTCCATTCGCATGAAGAAGTATTTTGATCCTGCAGAAAACATGCAGATGGGCAAAATCGATCTGCTGCAAAACCTGGTGGTGGTGGAAAGCACCCCCGCCCGCGTTTATCAGATTCCGCTTTTGGACAACCAAACTTATGTGCAAATGTGGAATTCGAAAGACGTTCGCGTCGATGCGCAGCTTTCCTATTCGCAAGGTGGCCGTGAATTCAAAGCCACCTATACCAAGAACGAAGAAAAGAAAGCTCTCGTGTGCCGAGAGCTTAAAGATTAAAGATCAAAATTTCCTGAAGCTTCCGGCTGGTAAGTCACCGCCTGTACTTTCAGTTTTTTGCTTTGTCCATTTGGAAGCTTCCAGTTGATCTCCTGCCCCACACTCAAGCCCAAAAGTGCAATACCCACCGGCGCCAGAATCGACAGACGGCCTTCTTCCAGTTTGGCATCCTGCGGATATACCAAAGTCATTTCACTTTCCTGACCGGAAACTTCATCCAGAAATTGCACGCGGGAATTCATCGTCACCACGGTTTTAGGGATTTCTTTTTGGGCGATCACGTTGGCGCGGCTCAGTTCTTCTTCCAATGCTTCGGCAAAAGGGCCTTCCACCTGGGAAACCAATGCAGACAGACGATGGAAATCCTGATCAGTGACTAAAATACGAGGCTCAGTGCTGTTGTTGTTGTTCATAACTCCTCCTAAAGGAATAAGAGCGTTTGTTTTAAGTTGATTTGAATTTCGAAAAAGTACGGGGAACTAAAAAGGTAAAACTAGGCCTTCAGCAGAATTTCTCTGCTGCAACAGAATCTTAGAATAAGATTTGCGAATGTTGCGCGGCTCATTAGGTCATTAAACCCCACT
Source organism: Bdellovibrio bacteriovorus str. Tiberius (assembly GCF_000317895.1). NCBI lineage: Bacteria > Pseudomonadati > Bdellovibrionota > Bdellovibrionia > Bdellovibrionales > Pseudobdellovibrionaceae > Bdellovibrio > Bdellovibrio bacteriovorus. The sequence goes on along the minus strand of NC_019567.1, from coordinate 309,585 downwards.
CGGCCTCTTTTTTCAAGGTCGAGTGCGAAAAGACCGTAAGTCACTGATTACTTTGCAGGTTCTTGAACTTGCTGACTGATCTCCAGCAGGATTTTCCGGGCCTGTTCATAGTCTTTGTCCGAGCTATCCTTGAATCCCTCCAGATGATAGAGGTTTTTCAGCGCCTTGGCCCCATCCGGAGTGGACGAGAAGCTTTTCAGCGCCGCGATCAAACGGGCCCCGATTTCGACCGGAAAGTCTTTGCGAAAGACCACTGGATCACTGGGAATGGAGTCGGTCTTCTGAATAATACGCACTTTTTCATAAACATCCGGGAACTGCGCTTTCACCAGTCGGCGCGCATCCTGAAGAACACCGTCTTCAGAAGGAGTGTGATAAGTCGCCCCAGCATCCACCCGGCCCTGATAAACCATCGTCACCACGCTGTCGTGTTTGCCGGCAAAAACCGTGTCACCCAATTTGATGTTGTGATCTTTAAAAAGCTTCGCCGGCAGAACGTAGCCTGAAGTTGAAGCGGGATCGACATACGCAAACTTCTTGCCCTGCAGATCATTCAAAGATTTGATTTTCGGATCGGCGGTGATGATCTGACCCCAGTATTCCGAAATACCACGGTTCACTCCAATCAATTTTGCCTGCGCACCGTACTTGTCGTGAGCCAGCACATAACCAAAAGTGTTTAAGATCGCCACATCCACTCGTTGCGAACCGATGGCCTCCACGACCGCCACGTAACTGACCGGCACCTGCATGCGCACGTGCAGTCCGGATTTTTCCAGAATCCACTTTTCCAGCAGCTTTCCATTCTCCATAAGCACGGCGGAATCCTGGCCCGGAACCAGTGCAAACTGAATTGGCTTTTCGCGGCTTCCCAATTCCTTTTGTGACGTGCATGTAATCAAAAGAAACGGGAAAAGGACGACAAGAAAAAACTTCAACAAGGTGCTTCTCCTAACAGATTTCTCATCGAATTTACTCTTGGTATTAAATGTATGCAATAAACACTGTCATAAACTAATATGGATTGTAAACATGAGCTGTTTTCGAGGATAAGGAGGGCATGGAAATGTCTAAGGTGAAGGTTGAAATCGATGCTGATCTACAAGATCTGATTCCTCAGTTTATTGAGAATCGGAAGAAGGACATTGAGTCCCTTAGCGCCCTCGTGGAGAAAAATGATCTCCAGTCCATCGCGCAAATGGCTCACAAAATTAAAGGTGCCGCTGCTGGCTACGGCTTTGCCGAACTCAGCGACCTTGCAGCTCAAATGGAAGTTGCCGCAAAGAAAAACGATGCAGCTCCATTGCCTGACCTTGTGAAGAAAATGCGCATTCACTTTCTGAATATCGAGATCCATTACGTCCCGATGTAGGAGCCTATGAACCACAAGAACCGCTTGTTTCTTTTTACCTCAGTTCTGGTACTGGGCACTTTGCTCATTGCCGGAACAGTCGGTTACAAGATGGGCAGTTCTTCGCTGGAACAAAGCACCCGCGAACGCCTGGTGCAGATTCGCGACTTCAAATCAGACGAAATTCAAAAAGAATTTGCCTATCTGAAGAATGCCCTGGTGCTGACTTCGGAATATACTCCGATCCTGCAGTTCCTGCGCCGTTATCCCCAAGAATACCAGCAGATGCAGAACTGGCTTCGCGCTAACGGAAAGCCCACGGCCTGGCGCAAAGAGATGGAAGAACGCAATCCCTCTCAGATTTCTGACTATCCCCGAATTCTGGAACAGTTCACGGCCCTGCCCCTGTTTTTACAATATCAGTTTCAACAAAGTGCTCGCACCCAAAGCCGCCCCCTGCCTCAGCTGGCATCGGTCAACGGGTTTTCAGACCTGAACTATTTCCGCAGCTATGAAGGTCTTCATTCCAAACTTTTTGATGTCCTGGAACGATCCCAACTGAGCGACGTTCTGCTGATTGAGCCCAACGGCACCGTGGCTTATTCAGCAGCCAAGTCCCTGGCACTGGGGGACAATCTAATTTCCGGCCCGCTTTCAAATTCCCGTCTGGCGCAAGCTTATCGCTGGTCCCTGAACGCGCCCAAGGGCGCCAGCAAGTATTTTGATTTCACCCCGATCAGTCATTTCTGGCACACGCCTGCTGCGTTCCTGACGATGCCCCTTTTTGATCAGACCAATTTTGTCGGGACTCTGGTGTTTCAGCTTTCTTTGGAACGCATTGATCAGATCTTAAGCCACAACCGCAAATGGAAAGAGCTGGGACTGGGCATGACCGGCGAAATCGTCGCTTTCGGCACGGACGGTTTTGTGCGCAACAACCCGCGCTTGTATTTGGAAAGTCCTGATCAATTCCTTCAAAAGGTGCGTCAGCAAGAGGATTCTCGGGCCGCTCTGGAAAGCATCGAACGATCCCGCTCGGCTTCGTTGTCTTTGATTCTTCCGCCCAATCAAGTTCGCCGCTATATGGAACGAGGCGTGGCCTTTGATTCCAGCGAAGACTATATGGGCACCCGCAGCCTGCAGTCCGCGGGCCGCGTGAATGTTGCCGACAACACGGACTGGATCATCATCAGCAAAATGGATCTGAATGAAAGCCTGGCGCCACTTTCTTACAAGCTGCCATGGTTCTTTATCGGCGGCTTCCTGCTGTGGAGTTTAGCCCTGGCCGGAGCCTGGTTGGTTTATCGCCGCATGTTCTTCCCTTCCCAGGTTCTGGCTGACGGCATGGACAAACTGAAGTCCCACAACTTCAGCGAAGTCATGCCCACACCGGAAGAGGAAGAATACAAAGAGCTTTACC